>JAWVYO010000005.1:0-49287 GCA_033722675.1 Acidimicrobiia bacterium
CCCCGCTCCGCTCGGGGCGTTCCGGGCCACGCAGGCCCTGCCCCCCGCTCCGCTCGGGGCGTTCCGGGCCACGCAGGCCGAGTCACGTCGGCCTGACGCGCGAGTTCGGCGGGCCGTACGCTGACCGCCGTGACGAGGTCACCGCATACGACGGGCGTGCTGCTGGCGGCGAGCGGGATGCTGCTCATCAGCCTCGACTCCCTGTGGATCCGCCTCTCGGAGGCCGGCAGCTGGGAGGTCGCCTTCTGGCTGGGCACCTTCATCGCCCTGTCGATGTCGGTGCTCGTGCGCCTCGTCACCGGCCGCTCCCCCGTGTCGATCCTCCGGCGAGACGGGCTGCCCCTCCTCGTCTCGGGGGCACTCCAATCCGGGAGCGGGATCTTCTTCGTGCTCGCCCTCGGCCTCACGACCGTGGCGAACGTGGTGGTCATCATCGCCACGGCCCCGATCCTCGCCGGCGTCGTGGCCCGGCTCACGATCGGCGAGTCGGCGCCCCGGCGGGTGTGGCTCGCCACCCCGGTGTCGATCGCCGGCATCGCGCTCGTGGTGGGCGGTTCGCTCGGCGCGGGACGGATCGAGGGTGATCTGCTCGCCGTGGCGGCGATCTCGTGCTTCGCCTTCAACGTCACCCTCTGGCGCCGCTACCCCGACCTGAACCGGATGATGGCGGTGGGCCTCGGCGGGCTCGGCATGGCCCTCGTCTCCCTCGTGGCGGCGTCGCCGTCCTCTGTCGACGGACGGGCCCTGGGGATCCTCGCCGTCGCCGGCGTCCTCACCGGTCCGGCGGGGCGGGTGGCGCTGGCGTCGTCCACCCGGTTCCTGGGCGCCGCCCAGGCGAGCCTGTTCACCCCGATCGAGACGGTGGCGGCCACGACGTGGGCCTGGCTGTTCCTCGGCGAGCCGGCGCCCGCGACGACCATCGCCGGCGGCGCGATCGTGCTGGCGGCCGTCGTCTACGGGACGTCGCGGCCCAGGGTCAGTCCCTCGCCCGGATGACGATCGTGGTGCCGGGGAAGGAGCGGACGAGCTTCGTGCCGGTCGAACCCAGGAGCCCCTCGTACTTGCCGTGACCGTGGCTCCCGATGACGAGGACGTCGGCGCCCTCCTCCTTCGCGAACGCCAGCGTCGTCGACGCCGTCTTGTACTCGCTGGTCCGCCAGTTCTGCTTCGCAGTGATCCCCTGCTCCTTGAGCCCGTCGACGACCGGCTTGGTCCGCGACCGCGCAGTCGACATGAGGGCGTGGAGGACCGGTGAATCGGACTTGGCGGGCTTGCGGGCGCCCACCGATCCCGTGAGCTGCTGGGCGGCCTTGTCCCCCGCCATGAGCGTGGCGCCGGCCTCCTTCGCGATGCGGGCGGCGTCCTCGACGCCCGTGTCGCCGAGCCGGCGGAGGAAGTCGGTCGGCACGTTCATGGCCGTGAAGACGGTCACGGTGTCGCCGTCCTCGTACCAGCGGGCCACCGTCTCGACGACCTGTTCGGAGGGGAGCGTCCCATCGGTGGCGACCAGGATGTGCATGTGGCGATTCCCTTCGGTTCTCGGCCCCCGCATCGTAGGGCACGACCGAACCGCCGCGCGGTGGCGCCCCGGCCGGCTCCGGAGCGTCCTGTTATGTTCAACGCCCAGGGCGTCGGTGACGGCGTCCGGCACCGCCCACCCGGAGGAGGGGGATGGCACAGCACGGCGAGGAGATCATCCGGCTCGAGAACGTCTACAAGATCTTCGGGCCCCAGCCCCGAGGACGGGCGTTCGACCTGGTCCGGGCAGGCGTCGGCAAGGACGAGGTCCTGCGTCGATCCGGCCACGTGGTCGGCCTCGACAATGTGAACTTCACGGTCCGCAAGGGCGAGCTGTTCGTCGTCATGGGCCTGTCGGGATCGGGCAAGTCGACGGCCATCCGGACCGTGAACAAGCTGCACGACATCACCCACGGCCACGTGTGGTTCGAGGGCGAGGACGTGCAGACGTTCGAGGGCACCAAGCTCCAGGAGTTCCGCCGGGAGAAGATGGGCATGGTGTTCCAGCACTTCGCCCTCATGCCCCACCGCAACGTCATCGACAACACCGGCTACGGCCTCAAGATCCAGGGGAAGTCGAAGGCCCAGCGGGACGAGGCGAGCATGCGGGCGCTGTCGCTCGTGGGGCTGGAGCCCTACGCCCTCAACATGCCCTCCGAGCTGTCGGGCGGCATGCAGCAGCGCGTCGGTCTGGCCCGGGCGCTGGCCTCCAACCCCGACGTCCTCCTCATGGACGAGGCCTTCTCCGCCCTCGACCCGCTCATCCGCCGCCAGATGCAGGACGAGCTGATCGAGATCCAGAACGAGCTGCAGAAGACGGTGCTCTTCATCACCCACGACCTCAACGAGGCCCTGCGCATCGGCGATCGCGTCTGCATCATGCGTGACGGCGCCGTCGTGCAGATCGGCACCCCCGAGGAGATCCTCACGAAGCCGGCCACCGGCTACGTCGCCGAGTTCGTCCAGGACGTCGACCAGGGCCGGGTCATCGAGGTCCAGGAGGTCATGGCCGATCCCAACCCCGTCGCCGCCGGGACGGGCCTCAAGGAGGCGCTCGGCGTCATCGGCGACCTGTCGGGCGCCTTCGTGGTGGACGACCGGGGCCGGCCGACCGCCGTGCTCACCTCCGCCGACGGCCTCCGGGTCGCCGGCATGGGGTCCGACGACCTGTCGAACGCCCTCCGGAGCGACTTCGAGCAGACGAAGCCCACCACCCGCCTCAACGACGTGTACGCCGCGGCGGGACGCGGCCTGCCGATCGCCGTCGTCGACGACGACGGCGTCCTGGTCGGCAATCTCGACCCACGCCTCATCATGGAGGAGATGGGTCGCGTCGAAGGCCTGATCGACAACTTCGAACGAGAGGTGTTCCTCTAATGAACTTCCTGACCGGCCTCCTGGCGCAGACCGACTCGGGCAAGAGCATCTGGGACAACCTCGTCCTCGATGAGTACGAGATCCCCTTCGGCGAATGGGCCGACCAGTCCGTCGACTGGATCGACAACAACCTCGGCTGGCTGCTCGACGCCATCAACTGGCCCTTCGACACCCTCATCGGGTTCCTCGTCAACGACTTCCTCGCGCAGATCTCGTGGGTGTGGGTCGTGCTGGGGATGGGCCTCATCGCCGCGCTGGTGCGGAACGTGAAGGTGGGCGCCTTCGTCGCCCTGGCCCTGGCCGCCTGCGGGATCCTCGGCAACGCCTACTGGATCGAGACCGCCCGGACGATCGGGTTCATCGGCGTCGCCGTGATCCTCTGCGTGATCGTCGGCATCCCGATCGGGATCGCCGCCGGCCGGGTCGACGCGATCTGGCAGGTCACCCGGCCGATCCTCGACGCCATGCAGGTCGTCCACTCCTTCGTCTACATGCTCCCGTTCATCTTCTTCTGGGGCATCGGCGAGGTGTCGGCGACGATGGTGACGATGGTGTTCGCCCTCCCCCCGCTCATCCGGCTCACCAACCTGGGCATCCGCCAGGTCCCCGCCGACGTGGTGGAGGCGGCGCGGTCCTTCGGCGCCCCCGAGCGCCGGGTGCTCTTCGACGTCCAGCTGCCGCTGGCGCGTCCCGCCATCATGACCGGCATCAACCAGACCCTGCTGCTGGCGATCTCCATGCTCGGTATCGCCGCCATCATGGGCGCCGGCGGCCTCGGCCGTCTGCTCTTCCGGGCCCTGTCGAACCAGGACGTCGCCCTCGCCGCGTCCGGCGGCCTCGCCTTCTTCCTCGTCGCCGTCGTGCTCGACCGCATGTCGCAACGGGAGGACACCGACACCGGGAACCTCTGGCAGCGAATCCGTGAGGCCTGGGCCCATCGCCGCGACCCCGAGGGCCTGCTCCCCGACGAGGACGAGGGTGACGCCGTCGCCACGTTCAAGCCGGAGGAGACCTACGCACCGATCTCCCCGAAGGAGCGTCTGCCGCTCTTCCTGACCCTCGGCGGCGGCGCGGTGGCGGCCATCGCGGCCTTCCTCCCGTGGACCTCCGGCGCCGGGAAGATCAGCGCCTGGGGACGCCGCGCCGACGAGGAGCTCGTCGACCAGACGTTCAGCGGCCTGCACGCCTCGGGCGGATCCTGGTTCGGGATCGTGGTACTCGGCCTCGGCCTGTTCGCCGTCGCCGCGGCGGTGAGCGTCTACCTCCGCCCCGGTCGCGGAGCCCGGTGGCTGACCACCGACGGCGCCGCGCTGGCGATGTTCGGCGTGTTCGGCACGGCGCTCATGCACGTCCTGGCGAACAAGCCCCCGCTGGCCGCCGACCCCGGCACCGGCATCGGGGTGATCCTCGCCCTCGTCGGCGGACTCGTGGGAACCGTGGGCGGGATCATGTGGCTGCGCGTCGCCCCCCACACCCCCTTCCACCCGCTCAAGGCGACCGTGGCGAAGGGCCGGCTCATCGGCGTGGCCATCTCGGTCGTCTTCCTCCTGGTCGGGGCACTCTCGGCCTGGAGCTTCGACGCCCGCCAGGACGTCATCATCAGCCCCGAGATCGAGGCCCAGATCGAGGAGCTCCAGCAACGCGCCCAGGAGAACCCGGCCGACGCCGCGGTGATCGCCAACGACATCGCCAACCTGCTCGCCTCCGCCCAGGCGGAGGACGCCATCATCCTCGACGGCATCACGAGCGAGGGCACCCAGCTCGGGCTCTGGACCCTCCTGACGGGGATCCTGGCGCTCGGGACGACCGTGCCGGCGATCGGGCTGATCCGCGGCGTCAACGACCGCAGGAACTGGGTGTGGAGCGCGATCACCGCGGGTCTCGGCGCCATCGTCGCCCTCACCGCGTTCGGGTGGATCGCCACCCACGTGCGGTCCGCCGACCCGAACTTCTTCAGCGGTGTGGGGTCCTTCCTCACGCTGGCGGGCGGCTTCTTCATCGTGGCCTCCACGATGTCCGTCCTGAAGGAGTTCCGTCGCTCCCAGGTGTACGAACCGCTGCCCCAGCTGGCCGAGGCCGAGGCGTCCGAGGACGCCGAGGCCATGGCCGGCGCCGAGGCCTGAACCGGCGCCGGGTCGGCGGAAGCCGCCTGCTGCCGTTATGGTCTAGAAAGGTTCGCGAGTTCCTCCGTCAACGGGCGGACTCGCGATCGCAACCGGAAGGGAACCAATGAAACTCACCAAGATCAGGCTGTTCGCCGTCATCGCGGCGTTGGCCTTGGTCGTCGCTGCGTGTGGCGACGACGACAGCGGGGACGCCGGCGACGGCGACACCGCGACCACCACGACCGCTGCGGCGACCACGACGGCCGGCGACGGCGGCGGCGACATGGCCATGCCCGGCGAGGGCGTGGAGGTCACGCAGGCCCGGGCCGACTGGTCCACGGGCTACTTCCAGGCCTACGTCTATCACAACCTCCTCGAGGAGCTGGGATACGACGTGAGCGATCCGGCGGACTCGGAGCTCGGTCCGTCCCTGGCCTATCTCTCGATGGCCCAGGGCGACATCGACTTCTGGGTGAACAGCTGGATGCCGGGCCACCTGAGCTGGTTCGAGCCGGAGCTGCCGGACGGATCGCAGGTCGGCGACCACCTCACCGTGGTCGGTGAAGAGATGATCGCCGGTGGCCTCCAGGGCTTCCTCGTCACGAAGACCTTCGCCGAGGAGTTCGACATCAAGTACCTCAGCGACATCGTGAACAACCCGGACGCACTCGCCGCGTTCGACGCCGAGGACCCGGTCCCGGGCAACGGCGTCGCCGACATCTACGGGTGTCAGCAGTCCTTCACGTGTGACGACATCATCCAGAACATCATCGCCTTCAACGAGACCCAGGGCATCCAGCCCGAGGGCTCCATGCAGCAGGTCATCGCCGGATACGACGCCATGGCCGCCGAGGCCACGGCGAAGGCCGACGAAGGCACGCCGATGGTGATCTACACGTGGACGCCGAGCGCCTACATCACGAACCTCCGTCCCGGCGACAACGTCGTCTGGCTCGGAGTCAAGGAAGTCCTCGACGACTCGAACCCCGCCGGTCTCGACGGTGGTGCGGAGCACGATCAGCGCCCCGGCACCGCCAGCATCGGTGAGGATCAGTGCCCCTCGGCCGCCGATCTCGGCACCTGCCAGGTCGGCTGGGTCGTCGCCGACATCCTCGTGACGGCGAACACCGAGTTCCTCGAGGCGAACCCCGCAGCCGCCGAGCTCCTCGAGCTCGTGAAGCTGCCGGTCATCGACGTGTCGCTCGCGAACGTCGCCCAGTCGACGGGCGCCGACACGAACGAGGCCATCCTGGGTCTCGCCGAGGACTGGATCGAGGAGAACCGCGCGACCGTGGACGCCTGGCTCGAGCAGGCCAGGGCCGCGGCCGGCTGATCCCCGACCCATCACGCGAACACGAGGAGGCGCTCCCCCGGGAGCGCCTCCTCCGCGTCCGGGGGTGTCCCGGCGGGCTCCGGACGACGCTGCTACGGTGACGTTGCACGCACTGCACAGCAGTTGCACACCATGCAACGGAAGGGCATCGGGTGGCGACCCACCAGTCACTGCATCGAGCGGTCACCGTGCTGCGCGCGTTCACCGAAGCCGAGCCGGCGCTGACCGTCACCGAGGTGGCCGACCGGACGAACCTCCACAAGAGCACGGCATCGCGACTCCTCGCCGCGCTCCTCGACGACGGCCTGGTGCGCCACGACCGCGGCACCGGCCGCTACTCCCTCGGCATGGGCGTCGTGGAACTCGCCGGCGTGGCCCTCGGGCAGATCGACGTCCGCGGCGCCGCCATGCCCCACATGGAGGCGCTGGCGGCCGCCACGGGCGAGACGGTCTCGGTGGTGGTCCGGCGCGGGACCGAGGCGATCACCGTCGCCCACCAGCCGGGCACCAGGGCCACCCGCCACGTGGCATGGATCGGCCGGCGCATGCCCCTCCGCTCGACGGCCGCCGGCCGAGCGATCCTCGCCTCGATGCTGCGCCGGGGCGACGACTGGAGGGCCGCCGCCGGGACCGACGTCCCCGGCCTCGCCGAGCGTCTTGGGGCGATCGCGGACGCCGGGGTCGCCCACGAGGACGAGGCGTTCGAGGCCGGCGTGGCCGCCGTGGCCGCCCCGATTCCGGACCGGACGGGCGCCGTCGACGCCGCCGTCGCCCTGAGCGGACCCGCCGACCGGTTCGACCGCCCCCGGCGGGACGAGGCCGCGACGACCCTCGTGGCGGCCGCCTCGGCGATCGCCACCGACCTGGGCCTCCGCGAGCCCGCCCGGGACGTCGCATGACGACCGTCGCCGCTCCCGTCCACCTGGGACCCGACGACGTGGTTGCCGGCCGGGCCTTCACCCATCCCGACCACGTCGAACCGGACCGGGCGGTCATGTACCTCCTCGCCCGTGATTTCCACCGCCATCTCACCGAGTCGGGTGAGGGCCCCGACCCGGTGATCCGGCACCTGCCCGGCCCCGACGACTGGTACCGGCGGGTGGTCATCCCCCGGCCGTCGGAGGTGGCCGGGTGCGACCGCCTCACCGTGGTCGGGTTCTTCGGCCGCGTGCGCGACGAAGTCGACCCCGCCGTGGAGGCGGAGATCAAGGCCCTGAGCGACCGCCTCGTCGACGCCGTGCTCACGACCCCCGACGTGCTCGGATACTCCACCCACCTCCTCGCCGACGAGCGCAACTACGCCAACCTCGTGATCGTGCGCGGCACCGAGGTGCTCGACCGGTGGCGGTCCGTCGACCCCCATCCACGGGCAGCCGCCGACGTGTCGCCCGACTACTACCGCCACGTCCGCATCTACCGGGGTGCCATCGCCGGAGCGGAGCTGTGCGACGGCACCGTGCGCCTCGACTCGGTCAAGTACTGGGACTATCGGGACGACCCCGTCTGGCACGCCGTCCGACGCCTCTGATGGTCTTCGTCCGGCCGTTCGACGAGAATCCCCGCCGATGACGAGCACCCGGGGACGACCATGAGCCCGGCCCGGCGCGGACGCCGCGGCCGGCGGGCACGGGCGTCGGCCGATCGGGCCGCCGCGGCGATCACCCAGCCCCTCCTCCGGATCCCGCCCTACGAGGTGGCCACCGCCGAACAGGTCGCCGAGATCCACGATGCCTCGATGCGCATCCTCGAGGAGGCCGGCATCGCCTTCTACGACGACGAGGCGCACCGCATCCTCACCGACCACGGCGTCGCCGTGGACGACGACGGCATCGCCCGCTTCGACCGGGCCCTCGTCGAGGAGCTCGTGGAGGCCGCACCCGCCGAGTTCACCCACCTCGCCCGGAACCCCGAGCGCAGCGTCGTGGTCGGCGGCGACCACATCGTCTTCGCCCCCGTTGCCGGACCGCCCTTCGTCGAGGACCGCGGCGGTGGCCGTCGCGAGGGCACCTACGACGACCTCGTCGCCTTCGTGAAGATGACCCAGACGACGCCGTACCTGCACTGCCAGGGCACGGAGATCGTGGTGCCCAACGACGTCGCGTTCCACGAACGCGGGCTCGACATCGTCTACGCGCACCTCCGCCACGGCGACAAGCCGATCATGGGCCACTACCCCGTCGGGGTCACCGCCCGCGACTCCGTCGAGATGGCCCGCATCGTCTTCGGGGCCGAGACCGTCGAGTCGAACCACGTCCTCCTCGGGACGGTGAACGTCAGCAGCCCCCGCCGCCTCGACGACCGGATGCTCGGCGCCCTCATCGCCTACGTCCGGGCCAACCAGCCCGTGATGATCACGCCCTTCGTCCTCGCCGGGGCGATGGGACCGGCGTCGATCCTCGGCAGCGTGGCCCAGGCGAACGCCGAGGCGCTCGCCGGCGTCGTCTTCGCCCAGATGGTCCGCCCCGGCGTGCCCGTCGTGTACGGGCCCTTCCTCGCCACCGTCGACCTCCAGAGCGGCTCGCCCGTGATGGGCTCTGCGGAGAGCACCCTCGCCCAGTTCCTCGCGTCGCAGATGGCCCGTCGCTACGAGCTCCCCTTCCGGGCGGCCGGCGGGTACACGAGCGGGAAGCGGCCCGACGGCCAGTCGGGCATCGAAGCGGCGATCTCCTCGTTCTCGTCGCTCCTCAGCAAGCCGAACTTCGTCCTCCACGCGGCGGGATGGATGGAGAACGGTCTGACCACCTCCTACGAGAAGTTCGCCCTCGACCTCGAACTGCTGGGCGTGCTCCTCCGCATGGCCGAGGGCGTGCCGTGGGGCCCCGAGGAGTGGGCCTTCGACGCCGTCCTCGAAGAGGTCCCGCCGGGAGGCCATCACCTCGGCACCGCCCACACCCTCGGCCGGTTCCGCACCGCGTTCCACCGGCCCGACCTCTTCGACTACGACTCGTTCGAGACCTGGAACGCCGCGGGCGCCGCCTCCGCCGAGGAGCGGGCGGCCCGGGCCTGGCGAGACCTGCTCGACCGGTGGGAGGACCCCGGGCTCGACGAGGCCGTCGACGAGGAACTGCACGACTACATGGAGCGGCGCCGTCGCGAGATCGACCCTGCCGAGTTCCAGTGATCACCGGTTCGTGGCCTCCAGGCCTCGCCCGCCCATACGGACGAGGATGAAGGAACCGCCCACCACGGGAAAGGGAGACCGATGACCACCGAGCGATTCGAGCGCGGGCTGGCCGCCCGCAAGGCCGTCCTCGGCGACGAGTACGTCGAGCGCAACCTGGCCGGTGCCGACGACTTCGACCGGGAGTTCCAGGAGGTCGTCACCGAGTTCTGCTGGGGCCTGGCGTGGGGCGACGACGTCCTGTCGTACCGGGAGCGATCGATGATCAACCTCGGCATGATCGCCGCCCTCGGCCGGATGCATGAATGGGAGCTGCACTTCCGCGGCGCGATCACCAACGGCCTGACCACTGATGAGCTCCGATCGATCCTGCATCAGATCACCGCCTACGTCGGGGTTCCGGCCGGGGTCGAGTGTTTCCGGATCGCCCGGCGGGTCTTCGCCGAACTCGAGGCCGGGGAGGCCGACGGGACGTAAGGTGGCGGCCGTGACCGTTCCCGACACGATGCGCGCCGCCCTGCTCACCGGGCACGGCGGCCCGGAGATGCTCGAGGTGCGCGACGACGTCCCCGTCCCCGCGCCCGGGGCCGGCGAGGTGCTCGTCGCGGTCGCCGCCTGCGGCGTCAACAACACCGACGTCAACACCCGGGTGGGCTGGTACGCCAGGTCGGTCACCGGTGGCACCGGCGAGGGCGAGGGCGCCGAGGACGGCTCGTGGGGCGGGGGCATCGACTTCCCCCGCATCCAGGGGGCCGACCCCGTCGGACGGATCGTGGACGCCGGAACCGGCATCGACCGGTCGCGGATCGGCGAGCGGGTCATGATCGATCCCTGGCTGCGCCATCCCTCCGGCGATCGGGCCGAGGCGGAGTACCTGGGCTCCGAACGCGACGGCGGCTTCGCCCAGTACGTGACCGTCCCCGCCGCCAACGCCCACGCCGTCGAGAGCACCCTCGCCGACGTCGAGCTCGCCTCGTTCCCGTGCTCGTACTCGACCGCCGAGCACATGCTGCACCGCGCCCGGGTGGCGGCGGGCCAGACCGTGCTCGTGACCGGCGCCTCCGGCGGGGTCGGGGGCGCGCTCGTGCAGCTGGCGAAGCGACGCGGCGCCCGCGTCCTCGCCCTCACGAGCGCCGCCAAGCGCGATGCCGTCGCGGCGCTCGGTGCCGACGCCACCCTCGACCGCGGCGACACCGACGTCGCCGGAGCGGTCCGATCGGCCTCCGACGGCGGGATCGACGTGCTCGCCGACGTGGTCGGCGGCGACGGCTTCCCCGCCCTGTTCGAGACGATCCGACCGGGCGGCCACTACACCACCGCCGGCGCGGTGGCCGGGCCGATCGTCGACCTCGACCTCCGGACCCTCTACCTCAACGACCTCACGATGCACGGCGCCACGGTCGTCCCCGCGGAGGTGTTCGCGAACCTCGTCCGCTACATCGAGGACGACGAGATCCGGCCCGTGGTGGCCGGGACCTTCCCGCTCGAACGGATCACCGACGCCCAGGCGGCCTTCCTCCGGAAGGACCACGTCGGAGCCTTCGTGATCGAACCGTGACCGGACTGCGAGGCCGTCGGGCCGATCGGTAGGGTGGCCGCGCATGGAGACGCGCAACCACATCGACGGAACCTGGGTGGAGGGCGCTTCCGGCGAACGGATCGTCGTCGAGGACCCCGCCACCGCCGAGCCGTACGCCGAGATCGCCCGGGCCACGCCCGCCGACGTCGACGCCGCCGTGACCGCCGCGCGCCGCTGCGTCGAGGAGCGCCGCCTCACCGACATCAAGCCGGGCGACCGGGGCCGCATGCTCGTCGACATGGCGCGCTGGATGCGCGAGCGGGCCGACGAGATCGCCGAGGTCCTGACGCGGGAGTCCGGCAAGACGATCACGGAGTCCCACGGGGAGCTCGGGACGTGCACCGGCTTCCTCGAGTACTACGGCGGCATGGCCGACAAGATCGAGGGCAGCTACATCCCCCTCGGCGCCGGACTCACCGACTACGTCGTCCCGGTCCCCTACGGCGTGTCGGCCCACATCATCCCGTGGAACTACCCCATCGAGATCGTCGGTCGGGGCATCGCGCCGGCGATCGCGGCGGGCAACGCCGTCGTCGTGAAGTCCCCCGAACTCGACCCGATGACGATCACCTACATCGCCATGGCCGCCGAGGCGGTCGGCCTGCCCCCGGGCGCCCTCAACGTGGTCGCCGGGTACGGCCACGACGCCGGTGACGCGCTGGCGAAGCACCCCGGCGTCGACCAGATCACGTTCACCGGCTCCGTGGCGACCGGCCGGAAGGTGCTCCACGCCGCGGCCGAGTCGATCATCCCCGCCGTCGTCGAGCTCGGCGGCAAGTCCGCGGGGATCGTGCTCGACGACGTCGACCTCGACCACCTCACCGAAGAGGTCCGCTGGGGCATCTTCTCGAACTCGGGACAGGTGTGCTCGGCGATGTCGCGGCTCGTCGTCCCCGAGGGGCTCCACGACGAGATCGTCGATCGGGTCGTCGACGTGGCCGGCTCCCTCGACGTGGGCCCGGGGATCGACGACCCCGACATGGGACCGCTCATCTCGTCGCAGCAGCTCGACCGGGTTGACCGCTACGTCCGGATCGCCGGCGAGGACGGGGCCACCGCCGCGGTGGGGGGCGCCCCGGTGGCCGACACCCCCGGGCACTTCTACGAGCCCACCGTCTTCGTGGGCGTGACGAACGACATGACGATCGCCCGCGAGGAGGTCTTCGGCCCCGTGCTGGCAGTGATCCCCTATCGCGACCCCGAGGACGCGCTGGCGATCGCCAACGACTCGGAGTACGGGCTCGTGGCGGGCGTGTACGGCAACGACCTGGCCCTCGCCACCCACCTGGCCGACCGGCTCGAGGCGGGCCAGGTGTTCGTGAACCGCTGGTACACCCCGGGGATCGAAGCCCCCTTCGGCGGCTTCAAGAACTCGGGATTCGGCCGCGAGAAGGGTCAGGCCGCCGTGCAGTCCTACTACCAGTGGAAGAACGTCGGCATCAGCAGGGTCCACTGATGCGCGACGAGGCCCAGGTCGTCGTCGTCGGCGGTGGTGTCGTCGGCGCGAGCGTCCTCTACCACCTGACGAAGCGGGGTTGGACCGATCTGCTCCTCCTCGAGCGGAGCGAGCTCACGTCGGGGTCGACGTGGCATGCCGCCGGCGGCATGCACACCCTCAACGGCGACCCCAACGTCGCCGGCCTCCAGCAGTACACGATCGAGCTGTACCGCGAGATCGAGGAGATCTCCGGGCGGGACTGCGGGATCCACCTCACCGGCGGGGTCATCCTCGCCGACGACCAGGAGCGCCTGGACTGGCTCCGCATGGCCCAGGCCCGCGGCCGGTACCTCGGCATGCAGACCGAGATGATCTCGACGAAGGAGGCGAAGGACCTGTTCCCCCTCCTCGACGAGCGGCACTTCGTCGGCGCCCTCTACGACCCCATCGAGGGGCACGTCGATCCCTCCGGTGTGACCCATGCCTACGCAGGCGCCGCCAGGGTCAACGGCGCGGAGATCGAACGGCACTGCCGCGTGACCGAGATCCACGCCCTCCCCGATGGACGCTGGCGCCTCCTGACGACGAAGGGCGAGGTGATCGCCGACCACGTCGTCAACGCCGGCGGGCTGTGGGCCCGGGAGGTCGGCCGCATGATCGGCCTCGAGATCCCGGTGCTCGCCATGGAGCACATGTACCTGATCACCGAGGAGATGCCCGAGGTGGTGGCCCACCACGAGGCCACCGACGGGACGGAACTGCCCGGGGTGCTCGACTTCGGCGGCGAGCTGTACCTCCGTCAGGAGGGCATGGGCATGCTCATGGGGACGTACGAGCAGGCCGGCAAGCCGTGGGCCCGGCACGAGACGCCCTGGGACTTCGACACGCAGCTGCTGCCCCCCGACCTCGACCGCATCGCCCCCTCCCTCGAAGTCGGCTTCGCCCACTACCCCGCCTTCGCCGACGCCGGCATCCGCGACGTGATCAACGGGCCCTTCACGTTCGCCCCCGACGGGAACCCGCTCATCGGCCCCGTCCGCGGCATCCGCAACTACTGGCTCGCCTGCGGCGTCATGGCGGGGCTGAGCCAGGGCGGCGGCGTCGGCCTGGCGCTGGCCAACTGGATGACCGACGGTGATCCGGGCCTCGACGTGTGGGCCATGGACAACAGCCGGTTCGGCGACTGGGCGACGACCGCCTACACCGAGGAGAAGGTGCGGGAGAACTACGCCCGCCGATTCCGCATCACGTTCCCGAACGAGGAGCTGCCCGCCGGGCGCCCGCTGCAGACCACCCCCGTCTACGACCGCCTCGACGCCGCCAACGCCGTGTGGGGCGCCGGATTCGGCCTCGAGTACCCGCTCTGGTTCCAGACGCCCGGCGAGGAGCCGGTCGAGGAGGTCACCTTCAAGCGTTCGAACGCCTTCCCCAGGGTCGCCGAGGAGTGCGCGGCGGTGCGGGAGCGGGCCGGGCTGCTCGAGATCTCGAACTTCGCCAAGTACCGCGTGTCGGGGCCGGCCGCGGCGTCGTGGCTCGACACGATCATGGCCAACCGTCTGCCGAAGCCCGGACGGCTCGCCCTGAGTCCGATGCTCAACGACCTCGGCATGCTCATCGGCGACTTCACCGTGGGCGACCTCGGCGACGGCGAGTTCTACGTGTTCGGATCGGGGCTCGCCGAGGACTACCACATGCGCTGGTTCCTCGACCACCTGCCCGACGACGGGTCGGTGATCGTCGAGCCGGAGGGTCCCCGGCTCACCGGGTTCTCGCTCGCCGGTCCGCGCTCGCGCGACATCCTCCAGGCGCTCACCGAGGCCGACCTCTCCCCCGAGACCTTCCGGTTCCTCGACATCCGCCGCATCGAGGTGGGGCTCGTGCCCGCCCTCGTCGGCCGGATCTCCTTCACCGGCGAGCTCGGCTACGAGCTGTGGGTGCGTCCCGAGTACCAGCGGCGACTGTTCGACGACCTCGTGGCCGCCGGGGAACCGCACGGTCTGCGGCTGTTCGGCGCCCGCGCCCTCGACTCGCTCCGTCTCGACA
The DNA here is from genome assembly GCA_033722675.1 of Acidimicrobiia bacterium. GTDB lineage: Bacteria > Actinomycetota > Acidimicrobiia > Spongiisociales > UBA11373 > DATHYU01. Next base: position 14,515 of record JAWVYO010000005.1, read on the forward strand.
AGTCCTACGGGGCCTGGGCGAGCGAGTACCGCAACGTCTACGACCCCTACGAGGCCGGCCTCGGCTGGGCCGTCAAGCCCGACAAGGGCTACTTCGTCGGCGGAGAGGCCGCCGCCGCGGCCGCCGCCGAACCGCCCCGGCGGCGCCTCGTGGCCTTCCGCGTCGACGCCGACGACGCCGACGTCACCGCCGACGAGCCGATCTTCCACGGCGACGACGTCGTGGGCTGGGTGACGTCGGGCGGCTACGCCCACTGGTCCGAGGCCTCGGTGGCTCTCGGCTACGTCCCGACCGAACTGGTCGACGCCGGCGACTTCTCCATCGAGATCATCGGCTCCCGCCGTGCCGCCGAACTCCTGCCCGAGCCCCTCCACGATCCCGAGGGCGCGCGCATGCGCAGCTGACGTTCTCTCCCAGGCCGGTACACTGCGCATACAACCCAGGCGCCGATTTGACGTCAGCTTGCGGGCGCCCGAGAAATGCGGCTAAAGCGACGCGTACGGGCGCCGCTTCGGTCATGGAGCGGCGCTTTCTCGTTGCGAGCCGCCGGAAGGCGGAGAACGACATGACGACCGACCGATGTCCCGGACTCGCCGACCTGCTGTCCGAGCGCGACGTCCTCGTGGCGGACGGGGCCATGGGGACCGCACTCTTCGACCTCGGACTCGAGACCGGCGGCTCGCCCGAGCTGCTGAACGTGCGCAAGCCCGAGCTCGTCGCCCGGGTGCACGCCGACTACCTCGCCGCCGGCGCCGACATCGTCCTCACGAACACCTTCGGGGGCACCCGGGCCCGCCTCGACCTCCACGACCTCGGCGACCGTGTCGGCGAACTGAATCGAGCCGCCGTCGAGATCGCCAGGGCCGCCGTCGACGCCGCCGACCGCCTCGCCCTCGTCGCCGGGTCGGTGGGACCCACCGGCGAGCTGTTCGAACCCCTCGGGCCCCTCACCCACGAGCGGGGCGTCGCCCTCTTCATCGAGCAGGTGGAGGCGCTCGTCGACGCCGGCGTCGACATCGTGTGGGTCGAGACGCTGTGGTGGGGGGTGGTGCTCCGGGCCGCCCTCGAGGCCGCCGCCGGCCGCGGCGTCCCCGTCGTCACGACCCTCAGTTTCGACACGAACGGGTCGACGATGATGGGGATCGCCCCCGAGGACCTCGGGGCGTGGTGGGCCGGCCTCGGCGACGGCGCACCCGCCGCCATCGGGGCCAACTGCGGGATCGGACCCTCCGACGTCGTGCAGGCCGCCGCGGGGATCGCCGGAGCCGCTCCCGGGGCGGTGGTCGTCGCCAAGGGCAACTGCGGCATCCCCCTCTACAAGGACGAGGGCCTGTCGTATCCGATCGGCCCCGACCGCATGGCCGACTACGCGGAGCTGGCGGTCCGCGCCGGCGCCCGGATCGTCGGGTCCTGCTGCGGCTCCGGCGTCGCGCACGTCGCGGCCATCCGCCGAGCCGTCGACGCCGGGATCGAGGGCGGTCGCCCCTCGGTCGACGAGATCGGCGACCGGCTCGGCGAGGTGTCCACCCGGACCGAGCCCCGGACCCGGCGACGCCGTCGCAGGGCCGGCTGATCAGGCGAGGGGGCCCGAGAGGCGCCGGGCGACGCAGAACTCGTTGCCGTCGGGGTCGGCGGCGACGGTGAGCGCGTAGGAGGGGTCGTCGACCTCGCCGACGACCGATCCGCCGAGTTCCAGGATCCGGCGCACCGCCTCGTCGTGGTCGTCGGGCTGGAGGTCGAGGTGGAGGCGGTTCTTGGTCCGCTTCGGATCGTCGACCACCTGCAGGATGAGACGCACCCCCGGGGCGACCTCGTCGAAGTACGAGTACTGGTCGAGTCGCCCGCTCACGGCGACGCCGAAGAGCCCGCCCCAGAAGCGCTCGGATCGCTCCCGCTCCGCGACGTCGATCGTGATGCCCCGCAGCCGCATCCCTCAGAAGAGGCCGACGACCTCGCCCTTCTCGTCGATGTCGACCTGCATGTAGGCCGGCGTGGACCCGAGACCCGGCATCGTTCGCATCTCGCCGAGGAGCGGGTAGATGAACCCGGCCCCCACCGACGCCCGCACCTCGCGCACGGGCACGGTGAACCCCTTGGGCCGACCCTTCAGCGCCGGGTCGTGACTGATGGACAGATGCGTCTTCGCCATGCAGATCGGCAGGTAGCCGAAGCCCTGCTCCTCGTAGTCGTCGATCTGGCGCTCCGCCACCGGTGAGTACTCGACGTCGCCCGCCCCGTAGACCTCGCGGCAGATGATCTCGATCTTCTGGCGGATCGACATGTCGAGCGGGTAGAGGTACGAGAACTCGTTGGGCGACTCGGCGGCCTCGGCGACCGCGGCGGCCAGATCCCGGGCCCCCTCGCCCCCGTCCGCCCAGTGGTTGGCGAGCACGGCATCGGTGGCACCGGCCCTGATGGCCGCCTCCTTGATCCGGTTGATCTCGGTGGCCGAGTCGGTCGGGAAGCTGTTGATCGCCACCACGACGGGGACGCCGAACCGCTTGGCGTTCTCGATGTGCGCCGCGAGGTTGGGCATCCCGGCGTCGAGCAGCGACAGGTTCTCCTCCGTGTAGGCCTTCGCCAGCGGCCGGCCGGCGACGACCCGGGGACCGCCCCCGTGGGTCTTGAGGGCCCGCACGGTGGCCACCATCACCACGCAGTCGGGCACGAGGCCCGAGGTGCGGCACTTGATGTCCATGAACTTCTCCATGCCCATGTCGGCGCCGAAGCCCGACTCGGTGACCACGTAGTCGCCGAGGTGGAGCGCGACGCGATCGGCGAGGATCGACGAGTTGCCGTGCGCGATGTTCGCGAACGGGCCGGCGTGGACGAACGCCGCCTGGCCCTCGAGCGTCTGCATGATCGTGGGATGCACCGTCTCGCGCATGAGCACGGTGACGGCGCCCGCCACGCCGAGGTCCTCGAGGGTGATCGGGGATCCGGCCTTCGACGTGCCGACGACCACCCGGCCCACCCGGTCGCGCAGGTTCCGCAGCGCCGAGGCGTAGTCCTCGCCGTCGACGAGGGCCAGGATCGCCATGAGCTCGGAGGCCACGGTGATGTCGAACCCGGTCTCGCGGGGCCGGCCGTCGAGCCGGCCGCCGAGCCCCGCGATGACGTTGCGCAGGGCCCGGTCGTTGACGTCCACCACCCGGTTCCATTGGATCCGGAAGGGGTCGATGCCGATCCGCTCGAGGTCCAGCTCCGCGAGCTCGTCGTCGGTCATCCGCCCCTCGTGGTACCAGCGGGCGTCGATGGCGGCGGCCACGAGGTTGTGGGCGACCCCGATGGCGTGGATGTCGCCGGTGAGGTGCAGGTTGAACTCGTCCATGGGGACGACCTGGCTGTACCCGCCGCCGGCGGCACCGCCCTTGATCCCGAAGGTGGGGCCCATCGAGGGCTGGCGGATGCAGGCGATCGCCTTGTGGCCGAGGGCGCCGAGGCCCTGGACGAGCCCGATCGTGGTGGTCGTCTTGCCCTCGCCGAGGGGGGTGGGGGTGATGGCGGTGACGTCGATGTACTTGCCGCGGTCCCGGTCGCCGACGCGCTTGAGGATGTCGAGATGCACCTTGCCCTTGGTGGCCCCGAAGGGGATGAGCTCGGACGCCTCGATGCCGTAGGCCTCGGCCAGCTCGGTGATCGGCTGGACGGTCGCCGCTCGGGCGATCTCCAGGTCGGAGGGGATGGTGCTCACGACGGCCTCCTCGGTGCGGGCGTCTGGACCGTGGCGGGACCCTAGCAGCACCACCATGCGGAACGTCGCCGCATCGTGGAACATTCTCGGGGCTGGCGCCCCGGGGCCCCGGTCGGTACCCTGCCGCGCCGCGAAGCCGGGAGCCACCGTGTCGGACGACGTCGACGCCATCATCATCGGAGCCGGGGTCATCGGCGCCGCCCTCGCCCTCGAGCTGACGCGCAAGGGCTACCGGACGCTCAACGTCGACAAGCTGCCGGCCCCCGGCTATGGCTCGACCTCCAACTCCTGCGCCATCGTGCGCGCCAGCTACTCCACGTGGGACGGCGTGGCCATGGCCTACGAGGGTTTCGGCTACTGGCACGACTGGACCGGCTACCTGGGGCTCGGCGACCACGACGAGGAGCTCGCCCGCTACGTGAACTGCGGCACGCTCCAGATCAAGAACCGCCACGACGACCGCTGGCAGCGTGTGGTCGCGCTCTACGACGACGTGGGGGTGGAGTACGAGCACTGGGACCTCGACACGCTGCGAAGCCGCGTGCCGATCTTCAGCACCGGATCCTTCTACCCGCCGAAGCGCCCCGGGGACGAGGGGTTCTGGGACGATCCCGACGACCGCATCATCGGGGCGATCCACACGCCCGGGTCCGGCTACGTCAACGACCCGCAGCTGGCGACCCGCAATCTCGCCACCGCGGCGACGGCCGAGGGGGCGACGTTCCGCTACGGCGTCGAGGTCGTGGACGTGCGACGCACCGACGGCCGGGTGGCGGGGATCACCCTCGCCAACGGCGAGCAGATCGACGCCCCGATCGTCGTGAACGTGGCGGGTCCGCACTCCTTCGTCGTCAACCGCATGGCGGGCGTCGACGACGAGATGAACATCGGGACCAGGGCGCTCCGTCACGAGGTCCACCACGTGCCCGCCCCGTCGTCCTACGACTACGAGCACGACGGGCACCACGTCTCCGACGGCGACGCCGGGATCTACTTCCGGCCCGAGACGGCGAACCACATCCTCGTCGGCAGTGAGGATCCCGACTGCGACCCGCGGATCTGGGTGGAGGACCCCGACGCCTACGACACCAGCGTGAGCCACGACCAGTGGGAGGCGCAGGTGATGCGCCTCGCCCGACGCATCCCCGACCTGCCGATCCCGTCGCAGCCGAAGGGTCTCGTGGACCTCTACGACGTGTCCGACGACTGGATCCCCATCTACGACCGCTCGTCGCTCGACGGCTACTACATGGCGATCGGGACGTCGGGGAACCAGTTCAAGAACGCCGGGGTCGTCGGGTACTGCATGGCCGAGCTGATCGACGCCGTGGAGCGGGGCCACGACCACGACGCCGATCCCCTCCGGATCGACCAGCGCTACACCGACCTCACCCTCGACATGGGGTTCTACTCCCGCAACCGGGAGATCAACCCGAACTCCTCCTTCTCGGTGAACGGCTGACGGAGCGAACACCGATGGCTGCCGACGACACACTGGCCGCTCGCGCCGCGACCCGGATCTGGTCGCTCTACGTGGGGCTCGGCCTCCTGGCCCTCGGGACGGGCCTGCAGGGGACGCTCGTGGGGGTGCGCACCCAGATCGAGGGGTTCTCCGACGGGGTGACCGGCGTGGTCATGGCCGCCTACTACGCCGGGTTCCTCGCCGGCTCCTTCGTCGCCCCCCGGATCGTCCTCCGGGTGGGTCACATCCGCGTGTTCGCCGGACTCGCCTCGGGGGCGTCGATCGCCGCGCTCGTCTATTCGCTGTCGGCCTCGGCCCTGACGTACGGGGCGATGCGCCTGCTGACGGGGGTGTGCCTCGCCGGGCTCTACGTGGTCGCGGAGAGCTGGATCAACACCGAGGCGACGAACACCACCCGGGGTCGCCTGCTGGGCCTGTACATGGTCACCCTGATGGGCGGCGCGGCCATCGGGCAGTTCCTGCTCAACGTCGACGACCCGGCGAGCTTCGAGCTCTTCGTGTTCTCCTCGGTGCTCATCTCCCTCGCGCTGCTGCCCGTCTCCCTCGCGCAGTCCCCTGCCCCACAGTTCGCCGTGCAGACCCCCACGGGGCTCCGCACGCTGATGCGACGATCGCCGCTGGGGGCGGTCGGCGGCGTGCTCACCGGCGCATCGACGGGCGCCATCCTGGGCATGGGCGCCGTCTACGCCACACGGGCGGGTCTCGACACGACGGAGATCACGCTCTTCATGGCGGCCGCCCTCGCCGGAGGCATGGCCTTCCAGCTCCCGATCGGCCGGCTGTCCGACCGGCTCCCCCGCCGGCGTGTGATCCTCGCCACCTCCCTGGCGGCCACGGGGGTCGCGCTGGCCGCCGTGGCGATCCCCCCCGACACCCCCCTCATGATCCTCGCCGCCCTGGGGTACGGCGGCCTCGCGTTCACGATGTACTCGCTGTCGATCAGCCTCATCAACGACCTCACGCCCCCCGACGAGTTCGTGGGCTCCGCGGCGGTCTTCCTCTTCCTGTCGGGAATCGGGGCGATCGCCGGGCCGATGATCGCCGCGGCCGCCATCGCGTCGCTCGGGCCCGAGGGGTACTGGTGGAGCCTGGCCGCCTTCTACGCCCCCGTCGCGGTCCTCGCGGTCTGGCGGATCGTGAGCCAGTCGAGGCTGGGGCCCGCCATCCGGCTCGCCTCCCCGATCTACCGTCCCACACCGGTCCTCGGCCACGTCATCGAGGAGGCGCCTGTCGCCGTCAGCCCTCCCGAGACTCCAGCCGCTCACTGATCGCCGACGCCTTCTCGACGACGAGGTGGGCGATCGCGGTTTCCTCGCCCTCGCCCGGGAACCGGTACGCCGGACCGTGGATGTGGATGGCGGCTCGGGGGCGTCCCCGCCGGTCGAGGATGGGCGCCGCCACCGAGTTGATCCCCTCGACGAACTCCTCGAACACCCACACGTATCCCTCCGCCCGGATGGCCTCCAGGCGCGTCCGCACCCGGTCGGGGTCGACCACCGTCGCGTCCGTGAACCGCTCGAGCGACCGGCGCAGGTAGCGCTCGATCCGCTCGGACGGCCAATACGCCAGCATCGCCAGGCCCGACGGGACGACGTGCATGGGGACCAGCTCCCCCGTCCAGTCGCGCACCTGCACGGCGTTGTCCGAGTCCACCTGGGCGACGTAGTGGACCCGGTATCCGTCGGGCACCGACAGTCCCGCATCCTCCCCGGTCTCGTGGGCGAGGAGGGCCAGGTGCGGGCGGGCCCGGGCGACGAGGTCGACGCCGAAGGCCGTGGAGCCGGCCAACGACGGGATGACCGGCCCGATCCGCCACCGCCCCCCGTCGCCGGCCTGTTCCACCGCCCCTTCGGCCTCGAGGGTCCGCAGCAGACGCGACACGGTGCTCTTCGGGAGGTCGCACGCGAGGGCCAGTTCGGTCACGCCCATCGACGCCGAGGCCAGTTGCTGCATGACCACGAAGGCCCGGTGGATCGATTGGACGGTGGTCATGGGCCCTCGGCTAGGGTGCGGTCCCACGATACAGCCCTGTTCCGGATGGTGGAACTCGGGCGGGAGGCCACGGCATGGCGCGGCGACGGCACCGCTACTCGGCGCTCTCCCTCCTTCGTCACGGCCTGCGCCGACGCCCGTGGCCGAGGGTCGTCGAGCATCACGAGCTGCGTTCGTCCTACGACGTCGTGATCGTCGGGGGCGGCGTCCACGGGCTCGCCACCGCCCATTACCTCGCCGCCAACCACGGCATCACCGACGTCGCCGTCATCGACAAGTCCTACATCGGATCGGGGGGCTCGGGCCGCAACACCGCCATCGTCCGCTCGAACTACCTGACGCCCGAGGGCTCGAACTTCTACCAGCGCTCGGTGGAGCTGTACGAAGAGCTCGCCACCGACCTCAACTTCAACATCATGTTCGAGCAGCGGGGGCACATGACCCTCGCCCACAACGACGCGTCGCTGCGCACCATGCGCTGGCGCGCCGAGGTGAACAAGCTCCAGGGGATCGACTCGAGCGTGATCGACCCCGACGAGATCGCGAAGCTCGTCCCCTTCATGGACGTCTCGGACCACCCGCGCTACCCCATCCTCGGCGCCCTGTGGCATCCCCCCGGGGGGATCGTCCGCCACGACGCCGTGGTGTGGGGCTACGCCCGCGCCGCCGCCGCCGCCGGCGTGCACATCCACCAGCAGACCGAGGTGACCGACATCGAGGTCACCGACGGCCGCGTGACCGGCGTGGTGACCGACCGGGGCCGCATCGCCACGGGCACGGTGGTCAACTGCACCGCCGGCTGGTCGTCGCTGATCTCGGAGATGGCCGGGGTCCGGCTGCCCATCACCACCCGTCCGCTGCAGGCCGCGGTGACCGAGCCCGTCCAGCCCTTCCTCTCCCCCGTCGTCGTCTCCGGGACCCTCCACGTGTACGTGTCGCAGACCGCCCGGGGCGAGCTCGTCTTCGGGGCCTCCGTCGACCCCTTCACCTCGTACTCGACGCGCGGATCCCTCGAGTTCACGGAGGGCCTCGCCGGCCACGTGCTCGAGCTCATGCCGGCCATCGGGCGAATGCGACTCCTCCGCCAGTGGGCCGGGCTCTGCGACATGACCCCGGACTTCGCGCCGATCATCGGGACCACCCCGGTCGAGGGGTTCGTCGTCGACGTCGGCTGGGGCACGTACGGGTTCAAGGCGGGACCGGTGGCCGGCGAGCAGACGGCCGCCCTCGTGGCCACGGGACGGGTTCCGCCGCTCATCGAGCCCTTCCGCCTGGACCGCTTCGCCGAAGGGCGGCTCGTCGGGGAGAAGGGAGCGGCCGCGGTCGGCCACTGATGCTGCTGCTCACCTGCCCCCACTGCGGCCCCCGCCCCTCCGACGAGTTCACCCATCGCGGCGAGATCGTCCCGCGTCCGGAGGTGTCGACCGTCTCGCCGGACGCCTGGCGGGCCTACCTGTACGAGCGGGCGAACGAGGCCGGCCCCGTCGTCGAGGAATGGTTCCACGGTTCGGGCTGCCGCCGCTTCCTCGTGATCGAGCGGGACACCGTGACGAACGAGATCGCCTCCGTCCGGGATCGGGCCGATCGATGAGCCGACGCATCGACCCCCGCCCGGGTGAGGTGATCGACCGGAGCGCCCCCCTCCGCTTCCGCTGGCATCGCTCCACGATCCCCGCCTTCGAAGGCGACACGATCGCCTCGGCGCTCGTGGCCTCCGGCGTCGAGGTCACCGCCCGCAGCTTCAAGTACCACCGTCCCCGCGGTCCGCTGACGGCCGACGGCCTCGACCCCCACCTCTTCGTCCAGGTGGGCGACGAGCCCAACGTGCGGGCCGGCCATCGTCTGGCGCGCGAGGGGCTGTCGGTGCGGGCCCAGAACGCCTGGCCGTCGGTGCGCTTCGACGTGCGCGCCGCGAACCGCCTCGTGGGCCGCTTCCTGTCGCCCGGCTTCTACTACAAGACGTTCATGCGGCCACGGTCGCTCTGGCCCCTCTACCAGCGCGTGCTCCGGCGCTTCTCGTCGGGCGGCACGGTGGACCCCGACACGCCGCCGGCCCGGTACGACCACCGCCACGCCCACCCCGACGTCGTGGTGGCCGGTGGCGGCCCCGCCGGGATGGCGGCCGCCCTCGCCGCCGCCGAGGCCGGGGCGACGGTGCTCCTGGTCGAGGAGGGGCACCAGCTGGGCGGCCACCTCCGCTGGGGCGACCACGCCGACCTCGGTGCCCTCGCCCAGCTCCGTCGCCGCGTGACCGAGGCCGAGGGCATCGAGGTGATGACCGACGCGGTCGTGACAGGCAGGTACGACCACAACCACGTCGCCGTGCTGCAGCGGACCCACCCGTTCGTCACCGAGCGCCTGGTGAAGGCCCGGGCGAAGGTGCTCGTCGTCGCGGCGGGGACCATCGAACGCCCCTACGTGTTCGCGGGCAACGACCTGCCCGGCGTCATGCTGTCGACCGGCGTGCGTCGCCTGCTCAATCTCTACGCCGTCCGACCGGGCGAGCGGGCCGTCGTGCTCTCGGCCAACGGCGCCGGCGACGCCGCCGCCGACGACCTCGAGGAATCCGGTGTCCGGGTCACGAGGGTCGACGCCCGCCGCGGCGAGGACGTCGTGCGGGCCATCGGGAAGCGACGCGTCGCCGCCGTCGAGCTGGGCGACGGCTCCCGCATCGAGGCCGACCTCCTCGTCACCGCCACCGGCTGGACCACCCCCACCTCCCTCCTCAACATGGCCGGAGCGCGCCCCCGGTACGTCCCCGAGGCCGCCCGCTTCCTCGTCGAGGACGGGCTCCCCGACGACGTCATGGCCACCGGCGGTCTCGTTGGCGACGGCACGACCGAGCAACTCGTCGATCACGGCCGCGCCACCGGCGCCGAAGCCGCGCGGCGGGCGCTCCGCACCCGCGCCGCGCTCGCCGCCGCCGCTCCCGCCGGCCGGCCGGCCGATCCCCCGGGCCCGGACCCCCTGCCGATCCCCGACCTCCCGGCGGCCGACCACCCGGAGTGCTTCCGCTCCTCGACCCACGGCTTCGTCGACTTCTCCGAGGACGTCACCTCGAAGGACCTCGTCGCCTCGGCGGCGGAGGGGTACGACAGCATCGAGCTGTCGAAGCGATACACCACGGCGACGATGGGCCCCCAACAGGGCAAGTTGGAGGTCGTGAACGCCGTGGCGATCCACGCCGAGGCCACCGGCCGCACCGTCGCCGAGACGGGGACCACCACCTGGCGGCCCCCCTTCGTCCCGGTGAGCCTCGGCGCCCTCGCCGGGCGGCCCCGCGACCCCGTCCGTCACTCCCCGATGCAGGAGTGGCACGAGGCCAACGGCGCCGTGTCCCTCGTCGCCGGCCAGTGGATCCGGCCGGACCACTACGGCGATCCCGTCGCCGAGGTGCGTGCCGTGCGCTCCGGCGTCGGGATCATCGACGTCACCCCCCTCGGCACGATCGACCTCCGGGGCCCCGACGTGCCCGACCTCCTCGAGTTCGTCTACACGAACCGGTGGCGGAAGCTGGCGGTGGGGTCGGTCCGCTACGGCGTCATGTGCACCGAGGACGGCGTCGTCTTCGACGACGGGGTGGTGGGGCGGCTCGACGACGAGCGGTGGCTGATGACCACGACGTCGGGAGGCGCGGGCCGGGTGTGGAACTGGCTCGACGACTGGATCCAGGCGCGGGGGTGGGACGTCCGGATGACCGCCGTCACCGACGGCTGGGCATCGATCAACGTCGCCGGTCCGCGCGCACGCGACCTCCTCGCCGGGCTCACCGACATCGACCTCGACCCCGATGCCTTCGGCTACATGCGGGTCCGCACGGGCACCGTCGCCGGCGTCGGCGACTGCGTGGTCTGGCGGATCGGCTTCACGGGCGAGCTGAGCTACGAGGTCCACGTCCCCGCCGGGCACGCCCGCGCGGTCTGGGACGCCCTCCTCGCCGAGGGGACAGACCTGGGCGTCGCCCCCTTCGGCATCGAGGCCCAGCGGATCATGCGGCTCGAGAAGGGTCATTTCATCGTCGGCCAGGACACCGACGGTCTCACCCTCGGCTTCTCGGCCGGGATCGACTGGGCGATCAAGCTCGACAAGCCCGACTTCGCGGGCAAGCCCGAGCTCGTGTGGCAGGCCGAGCGCGGCGCCGATCCCGTCCTCGTCGCACTCCAGCCCGTCGATGCGTCGGTGGTGCCCGCCGAGGCGAGCCAGATCGTCGAGGACGGCCGCATCGTCGGACGCATCACATCGAGCCGCTGGTCCCCCACCCTCGAACGCTCCATCTGTCTCGGCCAGGTGGCCGCCGACCACGCCGCGGCGGGGACGGTGGTCACGGTGCGACAGCCCGCCGGCGGCGACGTCGCCGCCCGGGTGATGGAACATCACGCCCACTACGACCCCGAGGGGGTGCGGCTCCGTGGCTGAGTTCCGCAGCCCGATCGTGGGCCCCCGATCCCGCGAGGGGGATCTCGTGCGGCTGGAGGACGAGAGCGGGATCGCCCTGGCCCGACGATTCGACGGAGAGGCGGCACCGGGAACGGCCCGCCGCCACGGGGGACGCATCGAGTGGTCGGTGTCGCCCGGCGAGTGGACCGTCGCCGGTGACGGTCCCGGCGACGTCGACCTCACCCACGTGCGCGCCGTGCTGCGTGTCTCCGGCATCCAGGCGCGGCGCCTCCTCGAGTACGTGTGCGCCCTGGACCTGTCGGACGACGTGTTCCCCGACGGTGCCGCCGCCCGCACCCTGGTGGCCGGGGTCACCACCGAGATCGTCCGTGACGACCGGGGTGGCGATCCGTCGTATCTGGTGATCCCCTCCCGGTCGTTCGCCGGATACCTCTGGGCGGCGCTGGTCGACGCCGGCGCCGAGTTCCGGCTGTAGCCGTGGCGCAGGTCACCGGGATCGGCGGGGTGTTCTTCCGCAGCGAGGACCCCGGGGCGCTCACGGCGTGGTACGCCGAGCACCTGGACCTGCCCGTCGACGACGAGGGGTACGTGGTGCTGCGGTGGGGCGGCGACGCCGCCGGGTCCACGGTCTGGGCACCCTTCCCCGCCGACACCGACGCCTTCGCCTGGCCGAAGGACCGGCAGTGGATGGTCGACTACCGCGTCGACGACCTCGACGGCATGCTCGAGCGGCTCCGGCGGGCCGGTGTCGCGGTCGACGACGGCACCTTCGAGGACGAGAACGGCCGGTTCGGCCACTGCTGGGACCCCGAGGGGAACCGGATCCAGCTCTGGGAGCCCCGCCCCGGGATGTGAGGGAGGCCCCGGGGTACGATCCGGAGCATGCGGACGACGCTCCGACGAATCCTTCGCACCACGCCGACGGCCCTGGCCGGCGCCGCCGCGGGCGCCGTCGCCCGCCAGCTCGCCGCCCCGGACCGGAACGCCGAGCTCACGGTGGCCGCTCCGCCCGTCGGGATCGCCGCCGGGATCGCCGCCGGCCTGGTGAAGGGCCGGATCGCCGCCTTCGTCGTCGGCTTCGCTGCCGCTGCGGCGACCGCGATTCCGCACGACGCCTGAGGCGTCACCCGGCGGTTCGACCGCCGTGGACCCAGGCCGCCAGGTCCGGCGCCGCCTCGGCGGCCACGATCCGGTCGTACCGGGTTTGCTGCTCCGGCGTCCAGGATCCCCGCCACTCCCCGCCGGTCCCGCGGCGGAAGAAGCGGGCGGTGTCTTTCCAGATCCCCATGTGGGCTTCGGGAGCGACGTCGGCGGCCCGGTCGCGCACCCGGTCGATCGCCGCCTCGGCGGCCAGCTCGCGGGCCCGGGTCGATGTGAGTGGGATCTCGAGGTGCTCGGCCAGGCGGCCGAGTTCGACGGGGAGATCCGAGCGGTAGTCGGCGAAGTGGAAGAGCGCCACGTTGTCACGGTCTCGCGCATCCCAGAAGGTCCGGTAGTGGTGGAGGAGGAACCGGAGGTTCCACCCGGGGAACTCCTCGCCGTCGAGGAAGCGGTCGATGCGTTCGGAGTGGGTCCGGACCGGCGTCGGCTCGAAGTCGCGGCCGATCAGCTCGGCGAAGCGGCGTCGATCCATGTTGTCGGCGTGATGGAGCATCGACTCGGCCGCGTCGCGCGGATCCCGCCCGACGCACACGTACCGGACCTCGTCGCGCAGGGGGACGCCGTCGAGGGGGGTGTGCGACTTGATGATCCGTCGGTGCTCCTGGGTGTCCAGCATCCGGTGGACCTCCTCGACCGACCGTGTGGTCTGTTCGAGCCACGGTGACAGGCGCGACAGCGGGGCGGGGAACGCCGGCCCGTCGAACACCACCAGCGCCGCCAGCAGCTGGGTCCACGTGGTGCCCGACTTCGACGGCGCGTCGACGACGACGTCGCCGGGACGAAACGCGAAACCGAGCCATCGTGCGTTGTCGGCGTCGTCCTCGCGGTACTCCCGCACGTGCACCTCCCCGTGGCGGCGGAAGGCTACCCCGGACGCGCCCCTCCCCCGCCCACGGGGGGCGGGGGAGGCAGGGTCGGCGTCCGGGAGCACTCAGATGGCGTCGGTGCCGCGTTCTCCGGTGCGGATGCGGACGATGGCCTCGACCGGGGAGACCCAGATCTTGCCGTCGCCGATGGTCCCGGTGTCGGCGGCCCCGCGGACCGCGTCCACCACCGAGTCGACGTCCTCGGAGGTGACGACCACCTCGAGCTTCACCTTCGGCGTGAAGTCGACGGCGTACTCGGCGCCGCGATACGTCTCGGTGTGGCCGCCCTGGCGACCGAACCCGCGCACCTCGGTGACCGTGATCCCCTGGATCCCGGCGCCCTTCAGCGCCTCCTTCACTTCGTCGAGCTTGTGCGGCTTGATGACCGCCGTGATGAGTTTCATGTCGTCGCTCTCTCCTCGTCAGACCGAGACGTCGTGGCCGTAGCCGGGGGCTCCGTGTTCGACGATGTCGAGCCCCTCCATCTCCTCCTCGGGCGGGACGCGGAGGCCGATGGTCTTCTTGATGGTGGTGAACAGCACCCACGCCGCTCCCGCCACGAACACGAAGTGCACGACGACGAAGATGAGCTGCGTCCACAACTGGTCGAGGCCACCACCGTAGAACAGGCCGGCGTCCTCCCTCCCGAGGAAGGCGTCGTCGTACTTCGCGAAGAAGGCGATCGACAGGGTCCCGAAGGTCCCGACCACCCCGTGGACCGAGATGGCGCCCACCGGGTCGTCCACCTTGAGCCGGTCGAAGAACGCCACCGAGTAGACGACGATCACGCCGCCGATGCCGCCGATGACGACCGCCGCCCAGGTCTCGACGGTGCCGACCGGCGCCGTGATGGCCACCAGTCCGGCGAGCAGACCGTTCGCGGCGATCGACACGTCCGGGGCGCCGTCCTTCATCCAGTTCGTCGCCATGGCGGCGACGGCTCCGGCCGCCGCGGCGAGCAGGGTCTTCAGCGCCAGCGGCGCGATGAACTCGTCGGCCGCCAGCTCGGACCCGGGGTTGAACCCGAACCAGCCGATGAACAGGATCATCGCGCCGAGCACCACGAACGGGATCGAGTGGCCGGGGATCGGCCGGGGCGTGCCGTCCTTGGCGTACTTGCCCAGGCGCGGGCCGAGCACGATGGCGCCCATGAGGGCGGCCCACCCGCCCGTGGCGTGCACGATCGTGGATCCGGCGAAGTCCGAGAACGGCGTGTCGAGCTGGGCGAGCCAGCCGCCACCCCAGGTCCAGCGCAACACCACCGGGTAGATGAGGGCGGTGAGGAAGAAGCTGTACACGAAGTAGCTCTTGAACTTCGTGCGCTCCGCCATCGCCCCCGACACGATCGTCGCCGCGGTGGCCGCGAAGGCCGCCTGGAAGAAGAAGAAGGTCGACGGCAGCAAGCCCGTGCCCTCCGTCTGCTCGACGCCGCTGATGCCGACGTCGAAGCCGAACCATCCGCCCAGCAGCTCGTCGCCGCCGAAGGCGATGCCGAAGCCGACGAGGGCGAACGCCAGCACGCCGGCGGACATGTCCATCAGGTTCTTCATCATGATGTTGGACACGTTCTTGCTGCGCGTCAGCCCGGCCTCCACGAGGGCGAAGCCGGCCTGCATGAAGAAGACGAGCACCCCGGCCATGAAGATCCACAGGTTGTCGAGCACGAACTGGGCGACCGGCGCGGGCTCCTCCTGCGCCAGTGCGGGGCTCGACACCACGAGGACCAACACGGCGGCGAGGACGCTGCCTGTCAGTAGCTTCCGTTTCACTCGTACCTCCCTGACCCGGTCGGGGGACCGACGGCGTCGATCCCCAGCGGTCTGTCTGATCGGGTGTCACCGTATGGGCCGGTCGTTTCGGCAGCGTTTCGGCACGATGAACATCACGGAACGGCCGATCCGCAATAGGCTCGGGCCCGACACGTCCGAGGAGGTCGTATGGCCACCGTTCGCGCCGCGCTCGTCCAGGCCGAGTGGACGGGTGACGTGCATTCGATGATCGACACGCAGGAGGGCTACGCCCGCGACGCGGCCGAGGCGGGGGCGCAGGTGCTCTGCTTCCAGGAGATCTTCTCCACGCCCTACTTCTGCACGGTCCAGGACCCGGCGAACTTCGCCTACGCCGAGCGGATGCCGGGCCCGACGACCGACCGGATGCAGGCGCTCGCGGCGGAGACCGGCATGGTGCTCGTCGTCCCCATGTTCGAGATGGTCGACGAGGGCACGTACTTCAACACGGCGGCGGTCATCGACGCCGACGGGGCCCTCCTCGGGAAGTACCGCAAGGTCCACATCCCCCAGGTGCGCGGCTTCTGGGAGAAGTTCTACTTCCGGCCCGGGAACCTCGGCTACCCCACCTTCGACACGGCGGTGGGCCGGATCGGGGTGTACATCTGTTACGACCGCCACTTCCCCGAGGGCTGGCGCGAACTCGGCCTGGGCGGCGCCACGATCGTGTTCAATCCCTCCGCCACGACCCGCGGCCACTCCATGTATCTGTGGCAGCTCGAACAGCCGGCTGCCGCCGTGGCGAACGAGTTCTTCGTCGGGGCCGTCAACCGCGTGGGCCCGGAGCCGCACGAGGGCACCGACTACTACGGCTCGTCCTACTTCGTCGACCCGCGCGCCCGCCTCGTCGGCGACCCGGCGTCGGACACCGACGACGAGGTGGTCGTGCGTGACCTCGACCTCGACCTCGTGGAGGAGATCCGCACCTACTGGCAGTTCTACCGGGACCGCCGCCCCGAGACATACGACCGGATCGCCCGCCCGTGATCGGGCTCCGCGACCCCGAGACCTACGGGCTCTACGACCGGCTGGTCGATCCCGAGGCCCGCGCCCGCACGGTCGACCGGTTCCGTGAACGCCGCATCCGGCTCCCCACCTTCGCGGACCTCGCCGACCCGCCGGCCGCGCCCGAGGAGCTCCACGCCGTGGACCCCGACGCCGCCGATCCCCGCAACCTCTGGCGTGTCCACTGGTACAACGCCGCCGACCGGCGCGGCCGCGACGAGGTGCCCGGGTACCTGGAGGTCCCCGGCGAGCTCACCGGGGTGGACGCCCGGATCGTCCTCCTCCTCGGCGACCGCTTCCCGATGATCCGCGCCCACAAGGTCCTGGCCGCGTACGCGTGCCTGGCGCCGAAGGTCGTGGCCGGCGCCTTCGACCCGACCGCCGACCGTGCCATCTGGCCCTCGACGGGCAACTACGCCAGGGGCGGCGTCGCGATCTCACGCCTCATGGGCTGTCGGGGCGTCGCCGTGCTCCCCGAGGGCATGAGCCGGGAGCGATTCGACTGGCTCGACGCGTGGATCGCCTCCCCCGACGACGTCATCAGGACCACGGGCAGCGAGTCGAACGTGAAGGAGATCTACGACCGGTGCCGGGAGCTGGCCGCCGACCCGACCAACAAGGTGCTCAACCAGTTCTCGGAGTACGCCAACCACCTCGGGCACTACCGCGTCACGGGACCCGCCCTCGAACGGGTCGCCGACGCCGTCGACGCCCCGGGGGTCGCCGCCTTCGTCGCCGCCTCGGGCTCGGCGGGCACCCTCGGCGCCGGCGACTGGCTCAAGGAACGCACCGGCGCCAGGATCGTCCCCGTCGAGGCCCTCGAATGCCCGACGCTGCTCTACAACGGCTACGGCGAGCACAACATCCAGGGCATCGGGGACAAGCACGTCCCGCTCATCCACAACGTGACGAATGCCGACGACGTGGTCGGGATCACCGACGCCGCCACCGACGCGCTGCTGGTGCTGTTCAACACCGACGTCGGTCGCCGTCACCTCGTCGACCGCGGGATCGACCCCGCCGTCGTGGATCGGCTCGAACACCTGGGCCTGTCCTCGATCGCCAACCTGCTCGCCTCCATCAAGATCGCCAAGCATCACCGTCTCGGATCCTCCGACGTGATCCTCACGGTCGCCACGGACGGCGCCGAGCTCTACCGCTCCGAGATCGACAAGATCGTCGCCCGCGATCACCCCGACGGATTCGACGACACCGGCGCCGCCGACACCTACGGACGGTGGCTCGCCGGCGTCGACACCGACCACGTGCTCGAGCTGGGCGAGGTGGAGCGGCGCCGGATCTTCAACCTGGGGTACTTCACGTGGGTGGAGCAGCAGGACGTGCCCGTCGACGACTTCGAGGCGCGACGTGACCAGGCCTTCTGGCGTTCGCTGCGGCCCTATGTCGACCGGTGGGACGAGATGATCGCCGAGTTCAACGCCGACGCCGGCCTGTGACGATCGACCGGTCGGCCGAGCAGCCCTTCGTCCGCTACCGCGCCCTGCTCGACGCGCACCACGCCGCCCTCGACGCCGGGTGGTCCGACGACGCCTTCGTGGACCTCGTCCTGCGACTCGACGACGCCGTCGACACGGTGGAGGGCAGGGGGTTCCGTCGCACGCCACTCGTCGCCGCACCGGCACTCGCCGACGCGACAGGCGCCGAGGCGGTGTGGGTGAAGGACGACACCGGCAACGTCGCCGGTTCCCACAAGGCCCGCCACCTGTTCGGGGTGCTGCTCCACCTCGCGGTGAGCGGCGACCCCGGCGACGACGGTCCACTCGCCATCGCGTCCTGCGGCAACGCCGCCCTCGCGGCGGGGGTGGTCGCCCGGGCGCGGGGCCGCCCGCTTCGGGTGTTCGTCCCCACGTGGGCCGACCCCGGAATCCTCGGCCGCCTCGAGGACCTCGACGCCGCGATCGAGGTGTGCGAACGGCGCGCCGGTGAGTCCGGCGACCCCGCCTACCTCCGGTTCATCGAGGCGGTGGAGAACGGAGCGACACCCTTCTCCGTCCAGGGCACGATGACGCCGACGACCATCGACGGTGGCCGCACCCTGGGATGGGAGGCGGCCGAACAGCTCGCCGACCGCGAGGTCGGCGGCCGGGTGCGCGTGTTCCTCCAGATCGGCGGCGGCGCCATGGCCACGGCGGTGATCGACGCGCTCACCGGGGCCGTCGAGCGAGGCTGGCTGGACCTCGACCCCGTGTACCACCCGGTCCAGACGGAGGCCTGCGCTCCCCTCGCCCGCGCCTGGGACCGGGCGATGGACGCAGCCGGCGCCGACGATCCGGCTGCCGTCGATCCGGCCACGATCGACGAACTGGCCGAGGCCTTCGCCGCCGAGCCCGGGCGCTTCATGGAGCCCTGGGAGCCGGTGGGCGACTCGGCGGCCACGGGGATCCTCGACGACGTCGCCTACGACTGGGTGCCGGTCGTCGAGGCGACGCTCCGCTCGGGCGGACGACCCGTCGTCGTGCCCGAGGGCGTCGTCGGAACCGCCCATCGCCTGGGGCGCGAGCGCACGGGGATCGACGCCGGCCCGACTGGCACCGCGGGTCTCGCCGGCCTCCTCGCCCTCGACACGCCCGATCCGGCCCTGCTCTTCTTCACCGGCCGGACCTGACCTACGCTCCGCCCATGGATGCGACCGTCGCCGTCGACGTACCCCTCGTCGGGGACGCCCGCCTCAAGCACTGGGCGAAGGTCGTCGACTTCGTCGACGTCACCAAGAGCGACGGCTGGGCCTACGAGGGGGAGTTCGTCGCCGACGGCGGGATCCAGGACCTCGACGCCCCCTGCGTCCTGCTGGTGTACGGCGAGTCCGGGTCGCGGGGGAATCCCCAGCAGGAGGCCCGCGCGTACGTGGTCGACACCGACGGGACGCTCAGCCTCCGTCAGACGGCCACCGGCCGCGCCTGGGCGCGCACCCTGCGCGACACCGTCGCGGACCTCGTCGACACCGCGCCCATCGAGGCCGCGGCCAAGCCGTGGGACCCGGTCCTCATGGGCTACTCCGATGAGGCACTGCGGGAGGAGCTGGATCGGCGCAGCCGCTGAACGTCGTCCTCCGTGTCGACGTCGAGGGGCGGCTCCCGGTCGAAGGCCACCTCGGTGACCCACTCGGGATGCCGTCGCAGCAGGTCCGCGCCGCCGCGGTCGCCGTCCAGCGCCGAGAACGCCGGCCAGAGCACCCGGTCGACGAGCACGGGATTCGCCCGCACGCCCCGGTAGACGGGTACGACGGCCGGTCCGGTCCGGTCGACGAGGGTCGCCGGGATCGACGGGTCCACCGCCGGCTGATCTCCGAGGGCCAGGAAGGCCCGGTCGGCGTCGCAGGCCGCCAACCCCGCCGCGATGGACGTCGCCAGGCCCTCCGACCATCGCGGATTGTCCACCACGCGGGCTCCCCCGAGGTCACAGGCAGCGGTGATCTCGTCACGGTGCGCCCCGAGGACGACGACGACGTCGTCCACCGGCCACGAGCGTACCGACGCCACCACCCGGTCGAGCAGCGGCCGGCCGCTCACGGCAACGAGCTGTTTCGGGCGGCCGAGACGGCGCGACCCGCCGGCGGCGAGGACGATGGCGGCGGTGGTCACCCCTCGAGGGTACCGCCGCCTACCCTCCGCTTCGATGCGTGACGCCCTCGACATCGCCGAACGGTGGCCCGATCGCCAGATCGCCGTGGCGACCGTCGTCGGCGTGCGCGGCTCGGCGCCGCGGCCGCCCGGATCCCGGTTCTTCGTGGCGGCCGACGGGGCCATGGCGGGCTCGGTGAGCAGCGGGTGCGTGGAGAACGACGTCGCGGTGCGGGCCGGGCGGGTCCTCGACCGGGGCACGCCCGAACTGGTCGAGTACGGCATCGCCGACGACGAGGCCTTCGAGGTCGGCCTCACCTGCGGCGGCACGATCGACGTCTTCATCGATCGCCTGCCGTCGGCCGTGCTCGACGCCGTGGGCCACCTCGTCGCCGCCGAGGACTCCGGAGCCGTCGTCACGCTGCTCGAGGGCCCCGGAGCCGGATCGGTGGCGGTCGTGGACGCGGAGGGGAACCACCTCGGCGGCGACACATCCATCGCGGACGCCGTTCGCCCCTCCGTGCGGAAGCTCATCGCCATCGAGGCGGCCCGGATGGTCGACTCGGGGCGCGGCCGGGTCTTCGTCGAGCCCGTCGTCCCCCAGCCGGTGCTCCTCGTCTTCGGCGCCGGTCACGTCGCCCAGCCCCTCGTCGGCTTCGCCCGTGAGCTGGGGTACCGCACCGTCGTCGCAGACGCCCGCGGCGCCTGGGCCACCGACGAGCGGTTCCCCGACGTCGACGACCTCGTCGTCGACTGGCCCGCCGCCGTGCTGGATCGCCATCCCCTCGACGATCGCACCTCCGTGGTGCTGCTGAGTCACGACGCGCGGTTCGAGGACCCCGTGCTGGAAGCCGTCAGGGACGCGCCGGTCCGCTACGTGGGGGTGATGGGCAGCCGCCGCACCCACGCGCAGCGGGTGGAGCGGCTCCGGGACGCGGGCTGGACCGACGAGGAGATCGGCCGGATCCACGGCCCCGTCGGGCTTGACCTGGGCGGACGGTCACCCGCCGAGGTGGCGCTGTCGATCCTCGCCGAGGTGACCGCCGTCCGCTACGGCCGCGACCCCGGTCGCTCGCTGGCGGACGGGTCGGGACCGATCCACGAGTCGCGGCTCAGCGCCAGCTTCAGGTCGCGCTCCTCGCGGCGACCGTCGGCGTGGATGGCGAAGCGGCCCTGGCTGCGGTCGTGGACCGGGTCGACCCGATCCCACGGCCACCCGCCGAACTGGGTGCGGCGGAAATCGGCGTAGGCCCGTTGGAGCTCCTCGGCCGAGTTC
The DNA here is from genome assembly GCA_033722675.1 of Acidimicrobiia bacterium. Lineage (GTDB taxonomy): Bacteria > Actinomycetota > Acidimicrobiia > Spongiisociales > UBA11373 > DATHYU01. Next base: position 35,758 of record JAWVYO010000005.1, read on the forward strand.
ATCACGAACGGACCCATCTGGAAGACGGGAGCCCCGATGGGACGGCCCTGGAGGACGAGGATCTCGGCGTCGCCGGTGCCGTGGTTCGCCACGGTGGTCGGCACGTCGGGACGGGTCCTGACACCGGTCGCCGCTCCGACGCTCGTGGTGCCGACGGCGACGTCGTCGCCGAGGAAGCAGTGCAGCATGCGGTTCACGTCGCCCGGGGCCTCGGGGAGCGTCCATCGGGCGCCGGGGGCGAGGCGGACGAGCCAGATGGCCAGTTCCCCCTCGGGGTGCGAACCCCACGAGTCGGGCGGGGGCGACGGCGGCGCGTGCCCGTCGACGGGCCCGGCGATGACGTCGACCGACACGCCCTCGGCGGGAGCGATCGTGGGGATGTCCTCGCCCCAGAGCATCCCGAAGTAGGCGTCGACCATCTTCGATTCCGGCGGGAGATTGAGCCAGATCTGGAACAACTCGAGGGGATTGTCGTGATCCCGGGCGATGAGCGGGAACATCTCGGCGTGCATGATCCCGCTGCCGGTGGTGAGCCACTGCACGTCGCCCTGGCCGTAGCGGGCGGTGGCCCCCAGCGAGTCGGAGTGGTCGACGTATCCCCGCCGCACGACGGTGACGGTCTCGAACCCGCGATGGGGGTGCTGGGGGAATCCGGGCACGGCGGACCCGTGATACATGCTCCATCCGTCGCGGTAGGAGAAGTCCGCCCCCATGCGGCGACCGGCGAGATCGGCTCGGGGCGGACCCAGCTCCTCGTTGCCGGCGGGATAGTGGTCCACGTGGTGGACGGTGAAGATGAAGGGATCGAGCCCGGTCCAGGGGAACCCGAGGTCGACCGTCTCGATGACCGGATCCATCGGTGCATGCTCCAGTTGGTTGCGCGCTGCAATCATATCTCGCCGCCGTGGCAACCCGACTCGGGCAACCGCTTGCGGAAGGCCCCTTCCCCCAGCGCCTCGAACCCGATCGCCCGCAGGTAGGCGGCGTGGCGGTCGGTGCCCGCTTCGGCGCGTACGGTGATCGACCCCGCCCGCTCCCCGGCGAGGCCCGCCGCCGCCGAGAACGCGAATCGGCCGAGGCGGAGGTCCCGGTACTGGGGGATGGCGAAGTCCAGGTCCACCCGCAACGTCCCCGGTTCGACCCAGGTCCCGACGATGAGCCCCGCGGGCACCATGTCGGCGAGGACGAACCACCGCTGTTGGCCGGGCTCCGGACGGAAGACGAAGCCGGGGGCGTTCGCGGCGAGCTCCTCGTCGTAGAAGTCGAGGAAGTCCCGCAGGTAGTCGGAGTCGGCGCCCACCTCCAGCAGTCGGAAGGACCCCGAGCGGTCGAAGAGGAGCCGCCGCAGGTACCAGAGGTGGATCAGCACGATCACGCCGTTCACGATGGCCACCGGCCAGGCGCCGATGAGCACGCCGTAGGTGGCGAACGTCACCGCCCCCGCCAGGCCGATGACGCGCAGGCGCAGGATCGACGTCATCGTGAGGCTCAGCACGATGAGCGCGGACGCCGCCCACCCCAGGATCTCGACCATGCCTCACTCCCCGCTCGTCCGGACCCCGATGGTCGTGGGCGGACCCGCCGCGGACAACCGGCGCGGCCGTCCGGGCCGTGGCGGGGTCAGGCCAGGGACTCGAGACGCTGGCACACGTCGGCGAGGACGTCGTCCTCGACCGCGAAGTGGAAGCGGATGTCCCGGGCGGATCCCGGATCGGCCACGAACACGGACCCGGGCACCGCGTTCACGCCGATCGCCTCGATCATCGTCATGACCGCCTGCTCGGAGGGGACGTCGCCGAAGACCTCGCGGTGGTCCGCCAGGACGTAGTAGGACCCCTGGGGCCAGCGGAACCGGAACCCGGCCGTCTCCAGGGCGCGGCACATCCGGTCGCGCCGCGCCTCGTAGCCGACACGCAGGTCCTCGTAGAAGTCGTCGGGCAGCCGGCGCAGCGCCGCCTCGACGCCCCGCTGCATCGGCCGCGGCGCGCAGATGCCGATCTGGTCGAACACGCGGCCGCACGCCGCCGCCGCGTCCGGCGGGCCCGCCAGGTAGCCGACACGCCATCCGGTGATCGAGAACGTCTTGGAGAAGCTCCCGATCGTCAGAGTACGGTCGGCGAGCCCCTCGATCGTCGCCGGCGACACGTGCCGCCGGCCGTCGTACGTCATGTACTCGTAGACCTCGTCGGTGAGCACCACGGCGTCGGTGCCCGCCAGGACCTCGGCGATCGCCCGGAGGTCCTCGGGCCCGAACACCTTGCCGCTGGGGTTGGCCGGCGTGTTCACCACCACGGCCCGCGTGCGGGGCCCCACCGCGGCCCGGAACCGCTCGGGGTCGAGGGCGAACGAGCCGCCCTCGAGCGGGACGACCACGGGGACCGCGCCCGCCAGCAGCAGGGTGGAGCGATGGTACGGATAGAAGGGCTCGAAGAGCACGACCTCGTCGCCCGGATCCACGAGGGCGAGGCACGCCGAGGCGAACGCCCCGGCCGATCCGGTCGCCACGAGGATCCCGCCGGGCTCGACGTCGAGGCCGTTGTGCCGCCGCAGCTTCTCGGCGATGGCCTCCCGCAGCCCCGACAGGCCCTGGTAGTGCGTGTAGGTCTGCCGGTCGGCGCCCCGCAGGCTGTCCAGCGCACCGGCGACGAGCGGTCCGGGAGCATCCAGGTCGCACACGCCCTGGCCGAGGTTGATCCCGCCGGCCACGTCGTCGATGACCGCGGTGAGGGCGCGCAGGGGGTTGTCCCCGGCGAGGTGGGCCACCCGGGCCGCACGGAGATCGAGCGGGTCGGTCACGACCGATCACGCTAGCCCGGGCCGCTGCTCCCGGCGTCCTCCGGGCCTTGGGCGCCCCGGGCGGCGCGGGTATGGTCGATGCCCGTCCCCGTCGATTCGGGCTGGATGTTCGAGCCGCGAGGGGAATCACCGACGGGGTCGTCCGCGTTCCGACCGACGACCGCACGAGCCCTGGAGACCGCGTGACCGCCCGACCGCAGATCGACGTCGACCTCCCCCGCTTCAACCAGGCGATGACCGCCCTGCTGACGGCGGTCGCCTTCGTGTTGCAGTGGTGGCCCCTCGTCGCCGTGGCGCTCGCCGCCGTCGCCCTCACCCGCTTCGGCGGGCACCGGGTCGGGCCGTGGAGCCAGATCTACCTGCGGTTCGTGAAGCCGCGGCGCACCCGTCCCGTCGAGACCGAATGGGCGAGGCCGCCGCGGTTCGCCCAGACCCTCGCCGTGGTGTTCCTCGGCGCGGCGACCGTGCTCCTCGCCCTCGACCTGACCATCGCCGGGTGGGCCGTCACCCTCGTCGTCACGGCCCTCGCGACGCTCGCCGCCGCTGCGAAGATCTGTGTCGGCTGCATCCTCTACGAGCGGACGGTCGCGCGATGACGAATCGCGAGGTCATCGACGAGTTCCGGGCGTCGGGGGGAACGGTCGGCGGGTTCTTCGCCGACAAGGACCTGCTGTTGCTCCACCACATCGGTGCCAGGTCCGGCCGCACCCGGGTGACGCCGCTGCTCCGCCAGTCGGTGGGTGAGGGCTGGGCGGTCTTCGCCTCGGCGGGCGGCGCGCCGGAGCATCCCGGCTGGTACCACGACCTCGTGGCCGAGCCGAACGTCGCCGTGGAGGTCGGGGCGGAGACGATCCCCGTCACGGCGAAGGTGCTCGAGGGAGCCGAGCGCGACGAGGTCTGGGACCGCCAGGTCGAGCGCCACCCGTTCTTCGGCGACTACGAGGACCGCAGCGGACGGACCATTCCGGTGGTCCTGCTCGAACCGCGCTGACCGAGCGCCGTCAGCCGATCGCGGCACCCACCTGCCGCACCGCCACGGTCACCGCCGCCACGTCGGGGTCGGAGGCGTCGAGGCGCTTCAGGAAGGCCTCGATGCGGGCCATCGTCGCCGGGGAGGCCGCCAGAAAGCGGTCGATGGCCCCGGCACCGACGCCGGCCGCCTCGACCACGCGCTCGGTGGCCCGGCGCCGCAACGCGAGCAGGTCCTCCTCGGTGGCCCAGAGGGCCCAGCGATCCCACGACGACCGGATCGGGGCCGAGGCGGCGAGCGTACCGAGACGATCGAGCGCGAAGACCCGACCGGCCTCGAGGAACACCGGGAGCACGTCCGTCGGCTCGACGCCGTGCCCGGCGGCGACCTCCACGAGGTCCGGCGCCGAGGCCAGCAGGGGAAGCACCGCCTGGTGGTCGGCGAGCTCCTCGGGGGCGCCCGCTTCGACGAGACGATCCCGCAGCGATCGGTCGCGCTCGCGCCACAGCCCCGGGTCGGCGACGAGCGCCCGCTCGAGGGCCTCGAAGCCGGGCCGGTCGACGGCGACACGCTCGGCCACCGACGCATCGGGTGCGTGACGGACGTACCACCGCGACAGCGCCGAGACCGTGTCGTACAGCCGTCCCGAGGCGCGCGCCCACAGGTCGAGGTCGCCGATCGCCTCCAGCTCGGCCCGGCGCGTCCCCGCGTCGGCGACGTCGCGGGCGATCCGATACGCGCTCACGACCGCGGCCGGCGACGCGCCCGTGCGGACCGACATCCGCGACACGAAGACGATGCCCTGGTCGTCCACGACCGAGTTGGCGGCGATCGTCGCGGCCAGCTCCCGCCTGAGCGGATGCCGATCGAGGAGATCGCCGAAACGCTCGACGACGGCGGCGGGGAAGTACCGGGCGACGTCGCCCATCAGTTCGGTGGACTCGCTGAGCGGCGAGGCGACGAGGGCGGCCCGCAACCATCGCTTCGCATAGGCGAGGAGGACCGCCAGCTCGGGACGGGTGAGGCCGCGCCCCTCGCGGCCCCGCTCGACCATCGCCTCCGACCCGGGGAGCCCTTCGATGGCGCGGTCGAGCAGGCCGGCCTCCTCGAGGAGGTCCATGAGCTCCTCGTAGGAGGCCATCCGCAGCGGGGCGACGCGTTCCTCCCGGGCCAGGACGCGGGCCTGCGCCGCGTTCGCGGCCAGGATGCGGGACACGACGTCGTCGGCGGCATCGGCGACGACGCGACGCCGCTCCTCACCGTCGATCGTCCCGTCGGCGATCGCGAGGTCGAGGAGGATCTTGAGGTTCACCTCGCGGTCCGAGCAGTCCACGCCACCCGAGTTGTCGATGAAGTCCGTGTTCACGCGACCACCGGAGAGGGCGAACTCCACGCGACCCGCCTGGGTGAGGCCGAGATTGCCGCCCTCGATTACCACCCGGGCGGCGACGTCGCGGCCGTCCACTCGAACCGGGTCGTTGACCCGGTCGCCCGCCTCGGCGTCGGTCTCGGCCGACGCCTTGACGTACGTGCCGATCCCGCCGTTCCAGATCACGTCCACCGGTGCCCGCAGGATCATCGAGATGACCTCGTCGGGGGTGGCGGCGTCCCGGTCGGTGTCCAGCAGGGCCCGCACCTGCGGCGACAGATCGATCCGCTTCGACGAGCGATCGTGGACGCCCCCGCCCGCCGACAGCAGGCCCGGGTCGTAGTCCGCCCAGGACGAGCGCGGCAGCGCGAACAGGCGAGCGCGCTCGGCATGGGACGCGGAGGGGTCGGGATCGGGGTCGAGGAACACGTGGCGGTGGTCGAAGGCGGCGACGAGCCGGATCCGATCCGACAGCAGCATCCCGTTGCCGAACACGTCTCCGGACATGTCGCCGATACCCACCACCGTGAACGGGTCGGTGGACGGGTCGAGACCCAGCTCGAGGAAGTGCTGCCTCAACGACTCCCATGCGCCCCGCGCGGTGATCCCCAGGGCCTTGTGGTCGTAGCCGCCCGAGCCCCCCGAGGCGAAGGCGTCACCGAGCCAGAAGCCGCGATCGGCGGCGATGCCGTTGGCGAGGTCGGAGAAGGACGCCGTCCCCTTGTCGGCGGCCACCACGAGGTAGGGGTCGGGGCCGTCGCGCACGACCACGCCCTCGGGGTGGACGACCCGGCCGGCCCGGCGGTCGTCGGTGAGGTCGAGCAGGCCGTCGACGAACGTCCGGTAGCCCGACGCCACGGCCTCGCGCAGCAGCGCTGGATCCTCGGGCGGGTGGAGGAGGACGAAGCCCCCCTTCGCTCCCGTGGGCACGATGACCGCGTTCTTCGTCATCTGCGCCTTCATGAGGCCGAGGACCTCCGTGCGGTAGTCCTCCCGGCGGGTGGACCACCGCAGCCCGCCCCGGGCGACCATCCCGCCCCGCAGGTGGATCCCCTCGACGTCACGTCCGATCACGAAGATCTCGGCCATCGGGTGCGGCGACGGGGCGTCGGGGACGGCGGCCGATCGGAACTTGAACGCCAGGGCGTTCCTCCGGGGGACGAACGCGTTCGTCCGCAGGGTCGCCTCGATCAGCCGCAGGAACGACCGGAGGATCCGGTCCTGCTCGATCGAGGGGATCGCGTCGAGCCGCGCACCGAGATCGGTGGCCAGCGCGTCGGCGGCGTCCTCGTCCCTCCGGTCGGGATCGAAACGCGCCTCGAAGAGCCGAACGAGGTCGGCGGCGACGTCCGCGTGGTCGACCAGCGTGTCGTTCACGTATCCCACGGTGAACACCGGCGCCACCCGCCGCCAGTAGGTGCGGTAGGCCCGCAGGACGTCGACCTGGGATCGCCGCAGGCCCGCGGCGACGACGAGGCGGTCGAGGTCGTCGGTGGCGGCACCGCCTCCCCAGACCTCCGTGAGGGCCTGGGCCACGAGGCCGAACCGCGCCGGGTCGAGGGGCGAGCCGGTGGCGTCGAGGACGCCGAAGTCGTGGATGACGTGGTCGGTCATCTCCTCGAGCCGGGTGGGCACCTCCTCGACCACGGCGAGGCCGAGATCCTCGAGGGCGGGGAGGAGGTCGCTGAGCGGGCGCTTCCCGTCGTCGCGGTAGAGGGCGATCCGGGTCAGGCGGTCGTGGCCGCCGGCCTGCTCGTTCTGGATCCCCACGACGAACCGGCGATCGCCGCTCTCGAGCTCCGAGAGCCGCAGGACGTCGCCGGCGGCGATCGTGAGCGACGTCGAGGAGCGGTAGTACTCCGGCAGGTGCGGCGTCCACCGCTCTGCCACGGTCCGGGCGTCGCCGCGGGGCATCACGCCGGTGAGGACCTCGACGAGCTGTTCGGTCCACGACCGGGCCATGTCCCGGACCTCGGCCTCGAGCGATGCATAGTCCACCTCCGGGACCGCCCCCTCCACCCAGACCGTGAAGTGGATCTGGGCGCTCTCGGCCTCGCCCAGATTGAGGTGGTAGTCGACCGACCGGCCGCCGAAGCGCTCCATCACGAGGTCCTGGAGCCGGCGGCGGAGCCCGGCCGTGAAATGGTCGCGAGGCATCGTGATGAGCACCGACACGTTCCGTTCCAGCAGGTCCCGGCGGACGAACACGCGGACCTGCTCGCGCTCCTGCACGGCGAGCATCCCCGCCAGGGTCTGGTGCAGCTCGGCCGTGTCGGCGGCGAGCAGGTCGTGTTTCGAGAACCCTTCGAAGAGCGCCACGAGCGCCTTGTGGTCGTGGGTCCCCTCGATGAGGTCCTCCGCTTCCACGATCTCGTCGAGCTTGCGCCGGAGGATGGGCGTCCGGGCGGCGGGCTCCATGTAGGCCTTCGAGGTGAACAGCCCGAGGAGTCGGGCCTCCCCCGCCGTCGTGCCGTCCGCTCCGAGGATCCTGACGCCGACGTAGTCCATCTTGGCCGCCCGGTGGACCGGGGAGACCGCGTTGGTCTTCGTGATCGTCAGCACCTCACCGGATCGGTACCGCTCGGCGACCTCGTCGGGGAGGTCGGCCAGGGGCACCGGGTCGACCATCGACGAGCGGCGGACGTCGCGCAGCAGCCCCAGGCCCGAGTCGGGGACGGCCTGGACGGCGGGCCCGTCGTCACCCGCGGCGACCCGGTACTCCCGGTAGCCGAGGAAGACGAAGTTGTCGTCCGCGAGCCAGCGGAGGAAGGCGATGCCCTCGTCGACGACCGCTTCGGAGGAGTGGGGTCTCGCCTCGTCGAGCAGCTCGGCCATCCGTCGTGTCGCCTGGCGGAGGGCCTGGAAGTCCGCCACCACCTCGGCCACGGCCTCCAGGACCTCGCGCACCGTCTGTTCGATGCCCGGGAGGTCGGCGTCGAAGGCGCGGCGATCGAGCTGATAGTGCTGGACGGACTCGCGAAGGACGGCATCCCGGGGATGGGAGACCGCCACGAGCGAGCCCTCCTCTCGCTCGACGCCGACGACGGGATGGAGGACGCCGCGGACGTTCAGCCCGTAGGCCTCGAGCTCGTTGGTGACCGAGTCGAGGAGGAAGGGGCTGTCGGCCTGGTTGACCTCCACCACGGTGCCCGGTGCGTCGTACCCGTGCTCGTCGGGGTCGGGGTTGAAGGCCCGAACGGCTGCGGGCGCCTTCCGCTCCGCGACGAAGGCGAACAGCGACCGCGTGCGCGCCGCCAGCTCGTCGGGGTCGGTGGCGAAGCCCGGAGGGATCCGTCGGAGGAGGATTCGGGCGAAGGCGACGAGGCGGGGATCGTCGTCCGCCTCGAGCCGTTCGGTCACGTGCTCGAGCAGGGATGCATCGGCCACGCCCTGCACGCTACCCGTCCCGGCCACCGCGCCGCCACGATCCGACGATCAGTCGACCGCGATCGGAAGCGACAGCTCGAAGGTCGTGGTGCCGCGCCTGCGCCGGTACGTCAGGTCGCCGCCCATGAGCTGGGCGAGCTCGCGCGAGATCGCCAGCCCCAGGCCCAGGCCGCCGGGAGCGGAGTCGGTGGCATCCACGCGGTGGTAGGGATCGAAGATGGAGGCGGCTTCCGTCTCGGGAACGCCAGGGCCTCCGTCGCTCACGGCGACGTACGCCCTGCCGTCGCGGGTCCCGACGTCGATCCCCATCGGGGCCGAGCCGTATCGGGCGGCATTCGTGAGCAGGTTCCGGACGATCTGGCGAACCCGGGCCGGATCGCCCAGGGCACGGGCCTCCTCGCCGGTCATCTCCACCGCTGCGGCGCGCTCGGGCTCCCAGGCCTCGAGCACCTGGGTCGCCTGCGCCCGCAGGCTCACCGGCACCTCGGCGACCCGGAGCGAATCGGCTTCGACGCGGGCGCGTGTGAGCAGGTCCTCGACGATGTAGGCGAGATCCCACCCCTGGGAGACGATGTCGTCGACGAGCCCCGCGCGGGCCATGGGGTCCACGTCCTCGGCGCGCAGGAGCTCCGCATACCCGAGGATGCCGGTGAGGGGCGTCCGGAGCTCGTGGGAGACCGAGCTGATCAACCGGTCACGCGCGCTGATCTCGTCCTCGGCGAGTCGCAGACGCTCGACCGTCGCCTCGTACCGCTCGATGATCGAGAGCGACTCGCGCCATCGCCGCCACGCGAACACGCCGAACGCCGCCCCCACACACAGCGAGACGAGGGTCACCTCGTCGATGGCCCACTGCTCGTTGTCGTCGCTCCACGCCGAGATCGCCGCGGGCACGTCCAGTCCGACGATCACGACGACCGCGACCCACACGAACGTCACCACGAGGGCGAGGTCGCGGACGGCGGCCGACGTCGGCATGCGCGTGGCGTTCGGCCGGCCGTGGGCCTGGGTGCTCATGGGAGTCGATCGGTGCGTTCGGCAGGCGGCTTGAGCGTCCAATGGGCCTCGTCGAAACCCCGACAGCACGGCGCATCGGCCTATCCTGGGGCCCGGCGACCCGGGACCGGTCGCCCTTCCCGTCCGTTTGCTGGAGTGGCGTGCTCACACGCAAGGATGCGCTCAGTTCGATCAACGGTCCCGGAGGCCGGGGCCGGGGCCGCCGCGCCCGGCGCGGAGGTCCCCGCTACGGCGTCCGCCGCTTCGTCGCCTTCGTCGCGGTGCTGGTCGTCGGGGTCGGGCTCGGTCTCGGCGCCGTCGCCCTGTTCGGGTCCCTCGGGTCGGATCCCGTGGAGCTGCGCGTCATCGGCGTGGACGGGCCGATCCCGGGGGCCACGATCACCGGTCCCGCCGGCGCGTCGGTCCGCACGGTCGAGAACGGCTCGGCCGGGCTCGACTTCTCGGCCCCGGCCATGCTCGAGGTGACCGCCCCCGGCTACGAGGCGGCCGTGTTCGACGTCCAGGCGATCCCGAATCCCGGCCCGCTGTTCCTCCAGCTGAACCCGGTCGTCCTGCAGGGCCGGGTCGTCGACCCCGCCGGCCAGGGGATCGAGGGCGCCCTCGTCGACCTCGGCGACCGCGACACCGTCACGGACGAGCTCGGTTCGTTCGAGATCGTCGCCGCCGTCCCGGGAACGGTCGAGGCCTCCAAACCCGCCTGGTCACCCACCGAGGTGGCGTGGTCGGGCGAGGCGCGCCGCCTCGAGATCGAGATCGAGCCGGTGACGGTGCGGGGGCTCTACGTGACGCACCAGGTCGCCGGAGACCCGGCCGCTTTCGCCGAGCTGCTCGACATGGCGGCGTCGTCGAGCGTCAACTCGCTCGTCTTCGACACCAAGCTCGAGAGTGGCGAGGTCCTGTACGACACGTCCGTCGAAGAGGCGGAGCTGGTCGGGGCGGCCCGCGCCACCTACGACCCCCGCGAGGCCATCGCCGCGGCGCGCGAGCACGGGCTCTACACGATCACCCGGATCGTCACCTTCCAGGACCCCTTCCGGTCCGAGGTCCGCACCGAGCACGCCATCCAGAACGAGGAGACCGGCGACATCTGGCGAAACACGAAGGGGCTCGGCTGGATGGACCCCACCGATCGCGGGGCGTGGACGTATCCGATCGCCCTGGCGAAGGAGGCGTGTGAGATCGGCTTCGACGAAGTGCAGTTCGACTACGTCCGCTTCCCCACCGACGGCGACGTCTCGATCACCGAGTACGACGCCAGTCCCATCGACAGCACGGTCCGCATCGACACGATCACCGAGTTCCTCTCCACGGCGCGCTCGGAACTGAACGCCATGGGCTGCGCGGTGTCGGCCGACATCTTCGGCATCGTGATGTCCGTCAGCGACGACCAGGGCCTCGGTCAGTTGCCCGAATCCCTCAGCTACGCCGTCGACGCGGTGAGCCCGATGATCTATCCGAGCCACTACGGCCCCGGGTGGCTGGGCTTCGACAATCCCAACGACTTCCCCGCCGAGGTGGTGGGCCAGGCGATCGAGGCCGGGATGCCGAAGCTGGAGGGAGGCGCCGTCCTCCGACCCTGGCTGCAGGCTTTCTCCTGGAGCGACGAGGAGATCCTCGAGTCGATCGGCGCCGCCGAGGAGAACGGCCTCGGGTGGATGCTGTGGCACTCGAGGAGCGAGTTCTCCCAGGGCGCGCTCCCCGACGACTCCTGACCCGGGTCAGGCCCCCGTCGCCTCGATGAAATCGAGGGCCTCCTCGACCACGAACGGCCAGAGGTCGCGGAGGGGGTCGCCCCTCGATGACGGCAACTCGACGGTGGACCCCACTCCCTCGGGCATCACGCCCAGCATGCGGATCGCCCAGCGGGTGCTGCGTCCCGCCTCCACGGAGACGAAGAGCATCGGCGTCGTCGCCTCGGGGAGGACCTCCATGACGTCGAGCCCGAGGTACTGCGGACGGACGAACAGCCCGATCAGTCCCGCCGGGTCGATGGTCCCCGCGGCGACGTCGGCCACGGCCGCCGTCCCGCTCACCCCCCATGCGATCACGAACGTCTCCTCGACCCCGGTGTCGAGCAGCGCGGCGTGCATCGCGGCGACGTCGCCCTCCAGCGGCTCGTGGTCGCGCTCGCCGGGCGACGCCCCGTGGCCGCGCAGGTCCACCATGAGCACCGTGTAGCCGGCCCGGGCGAAGGCGGCGCCGACGGGGGTGATCTCCTCGACGCTCGTCGGACCGCCGCCGCCGGTCTCGAAGGGGTGCACGAGCAGGATGCCGACGGGGCCGCCCTCGAACAGGCGGCCCGACAGCGTCGGGCCGCCGGGGACCGGGACCTCGACCGGGACCGACGGGGGCGGGTCGGCGGTGAGGTCGGGGGGCCCTGGGGAGCCGTGGACGTCGTCGTGGGATCGGGGTCGGCCTCGTCCACCGGCGTGGCGCCCTCCGTCGTCAGGGTCGGGGTCGCCGCGGGGGGTACGGCGTCGTCGCGGGCCGTGAGCCACCACCCTCCGCCCACCAGCACGATCACCCCCGCCGCGAGGGCGATCACCCATCCCGGCGTGCGGCGGGGCGGGGGCAGGTCGAGGGGCTGCAGGAGCTCCTCGAGATCGAGTTCACGACGGTCGGACACGGCCGCCGCAGTGTATGGAGCCTCACATCAGCGCGGTGTCAAGTGCCCGGCTCGCCCGTCGCCAGCTCGGAGCCGGTGCCATCGGCGACCACCACCGCACGTACCTCCCCGGTGGGGATCGACGACGCTCCGGCGACGATGGCGACGCCGGCAGGGGTGGGGCCCCAGATCGCAGCCTGCTCGCGCATCCCGCCCGGCCCGACCACCCACAGCACGTACCGGTCGCGCTGCGGAAGGCCCTCGAGCTCGATCGACAGCGCGGTGCCCCACGCCCGCTCGTGGAGGGTGACGGCCCCGATCACCGGGCCCGACGCCACCGGTGCCACTCGATCCGGCTCCGGCGCCGGCGCCGGACGGACGAGCACGGCGAGGAGGACGACGGCGGCAGCCGCCGCGATCGTGGCCACCCACCGCCACCTCCGGCGGCTACGCACCAGCCGGCCGTGCTCGCCGGTGACCCGTTCCGCCGCGTGCTCCGGGACGGAGGCGGGGAGTTCGACGGGGGCGACCGACTCTGCGTTCGTCAGGAGTGCCGGGATGGGCGCGAAGCCGGCCACCTCGGCACGGCAGGCGGCGCACCCTCCGAGATGGTCCTCGAAGCGACGCCGTTCGTCACCGGGGAGCGCCCCGAACACGTAGGCGCCCGCCAGGACGGTGTACTCGTCCGTCATCGAATCACCCCTCGCTCCTCCAGCGCCGATCGCAGCGCCCGCACGCCGTAGTACAACCGGGACTTCACCGTGCCTTCGGGCACGTCGAGCAGCCGGGAGATCTCCCGCACCGAGCGGCCCCGGAAGTGCGCCTGGGCGATCACCTCTCGATGGGCCTCGGTCAGGGCGTCGAGGGCCTCGCGGACCACCGTGGCCTCTGCGATCCGCTCGTCGTCGGACGGCACGGGCTGGTCGAGATCCCGGTCACGGACCACCCGAAGGTGGCGTCGTTGCTTGCGATAGAGGTCGACGGCCGTCGTCCGGGCGATGCCGAAGACCCATGATCGTTCCGTGCCGCGTGCGGGGTCGTACTGGGCGTGGTGCCGCCAGGCCCGCACCATCGTCTCGGCGACGAGTTCCTCGGCGTCCCGTCGGTCTGCGAAGCGGCCCAGGGCCCATCCGAACACGGCATCACCGTGGTCGGCGCACAGACGCCGCACGAACCGGTCGGCTCGTGCGGCGTCTCGATCCCGGGCGGTGGTCTCGGTCATGGCCTCCTCAACCGACGACGGTGACCTCGGCGCCCACCACGGCGACCTCGCCGTCGGCCGTCATCGCCGGGCCGTCCACCGTGGTCTCGGGCGGGAAGAACTCGTACTCACCATTGCCGTTCGCATCGATGTGCGCCATCGGGAACAACAGATCCGTCTCCGTC
>JAWVYO010000006.1:0-45699 GCA_033722675.1 Acidimicrobiia bacterium
GCCTCGTCCACCCGCCCACGGTCGTCGGCGCTCATCCACCGGTAGGCGCCGAGGGTGGCGTAGCGCCCCATCGCGACGACCTCCCGAACGGTGACGGGCAGCGCGTCGTTCACCCGGGTGGTCTGGAGGACGTACGAGATGCGGTCGAGGGCGACGTCGATCGTGCCCTCCGCAGGGGCGAGGAGGCCGGCGATCGCCGAGAGCAGCGTCGACTTCCCGGATCCATTCGGACCGATGACGGCAGTGATCGTGCCGGGGGGGATCGTGAAGTCCGAGGCGGCGAGGGCGGTCGTCGCGCCGTACCGGAGCACGAGGCCCCTGGCAGCGACGGCGGGACTCACCGGCATCGCTCGCACCGGCCTTCGATCTCGAGCGCGTGGTCCGAGGGGCTGAACCCGGCGGCTCCGGCCACCGCGCCGATGAGCGTGTCGAGCCGCGCCTCCAGATCGGTGGGGATCGGCACGTCCTCGACGAGTCCGCAGTGGGTGCACACGAGGTGGTGGTGGTGTCCCACGAGCCATTCGGCGAGCTCGTAGCGGGTGAGACCGCGGACGCCGTGGTGGGGGGCGAGAACGCCGGCCTCCTCGAGGACCGACAGGGATCGGTAGAGCGACGACAGCGGGACCTCGCCGTCGAGGTCGGCGGAGAGTTCGGCGGCCGATCGGGGACCGTCGGCGTCGCCGAGCCGTTCGACGACGGCGCGGCGGGCGTCGGTCAGCCGGAGACCGCGGTCGCGGAGCCGGTGTTCGACCTGACGGAGGATGTTGCGTTGCATGGTGTGCAGGGGTAGCGTACCGGCGCTGGATCAAGAATGATTCTCATTTTCGAGGGAAGGACCCGCATGACCGGCCGGATGACCGCCGTGGTGCTCGCCGTCGCGCTCCTCGTCGCTGCGTGTGGCGGCGACGGGGAGACGGGTCGGGAGCGTCTGCTCGTCGTCGCCACGACGACGATCCTCGGCGACGTCGTGGCGAATGTCGCCGGTGACGATGCCGACGTCGAGACCCTCCTGCCGGTCGGCGCCGATCCCCATGACTTCCAGCCGTCGGCGCGGGACATCGCCCGTCTGCGCGAGGCGGATCTCGTCGTCGCCAACGGCCTCGGCCTCGAAGCGGAACTCACCGACGCCCTCGAAGCGGCCGCCGACGACGGCGTCCGGATCCTCACGGTCGCACCGGGGCTCGATCCGATCCCCTTCGCCGGTGATGGCGAGGACGAGGATCACGCAAACGAAGAGGATCACGCGGAGGAGGACCACGCCGACGAAGAAGGTCACACAGACCACGGCGAGCTCGATCCCCACGTCTGGATGGATCCCCTCAGGATGGCCGACGCCGCCCGGGCCGTCGCCGCGGAGCTCGACGACCTCGCCGAGGGAGACTGGGCCTCGCGGGCCGAGGCGTACGCCGCCGAGCTGGAGGCCCTGGATGCCGAGATCGCCGGCCTCGTGGCGGGCATCCCGGCCGCCGAGCGAGTGCTCGTGACCAACCACGAGGCCCTCGGGTACTTCGCCGAGCGGTACGGGTTCCAGGTCGTCGGCGTGGTCGTCCCCGGAGGATCGACGATGGGTGATCCGAGCTCGGCCGAGTTGGCGGGGCTGGTCGAGACCATGCGCGAGACGGGGGTCCGGGCCGTGTTCGCCGAGACGATCGACCCCTCGGGGCTCGCCGACGCGGTCGCCGCCGAGGTGGGCGGCGCCGTGGCGGTCGTGGAGCTGTACACCGGATCGCTCGGACCGGAGGGCTCGGGCGCCGAGACCCTCGTCGACCTGCTCCGCCTCGACGCGCAGCGCATCGTCGACGCCCTGTCATAGCATCGGGGTCGTGGACTGGCTGCTCGAACCCTTCGAATTCGCCTTCCAGCAGCGCGCCCTCCTCGGCGGTGCCCTCGCCGCCGTCGCCACGTCGGTGGTCGGGACCTGGGTGGTCATCCGGGGGATGACCTTCCTCGGCGACGCCCTCGTCCACGGTGTCGTCCCCGGGATCGCCGTGGCGCTCCTCGCCGGGGTGCCGCTCGCCCTCGGCGCCGCCGTCGCCGCCGTGGTCATGATCGGCGGCATCGGGTTCGTGCACCGGCAGACCCACTTCTCCGAGGACACGGGTATCGGGCTGCTCTTCGTGGGGATGCTCGGGCTGGGCGTCATCCTCGTGAGCCGCACCGACGCGTACACCGGGAACATCACGGCGATCCTCTTCGGTGACGCCCTGGGGGTGACGGTCGGCGATCTCGGCTGGCTGGCCGTCGTCGCCGTCGTCGCCGTCGTCGGATCGGTGGTCCTCTACCGCCCCTTCCTCGTCCTCTCCTTCAACGAGGACAAGGCGCGACTCCTCGGGCTTCGACCGGGCTTCGCCCACCTCGCGATGCTCGGCCTCGTCACGCTGGCGATCGTCGGCTCGTTCCAGACCGTGGGCACGCTGCTCGTGTTCGGATTGCTCGTCGGTCCCCCGGCGACGGCGGCCCTCGTCGTACGGCGGGTCCCCACGATGATGGTGACGGCGGCGGTCGTCGGCGTCGTCTCGGTGGGGGTGGGCCTCGTCATCTCCTATCACGCCGACACGTCCGGCTCGGCGACGATGGCGGTCGTGCCGATCGCGCTCTTCTTCGTGGTGCTGGCCGGACGCTCCGTCGCGGCGGCGGTGCGGTCCTAGCCGAGGGCGCGCAGGCGGTCGAAGACGATGGCGGCGCGTGCCGTCTGGCGTTCGGCGTCGAAACACGCGTCGAGTCGTTCGTCGTCGAGGGGGACGTCGGGATCGGCCGCCAGGCGCTGCCGGAAGTCGGCGCCGTCGTCCCAGGCCGCCGCGGCGTGACGCTGGACGATCCGGTAGGCGTCGTCGCGGTCCAGCCCCGACTCGACGAGGGCGAGGAGCACGGCCTGGCTGAAGACGAGGCCCCCGGTGGCGTCCAGGTTCGTTCGCATCCGGTCGGCGTCGACGACGAGACCCTCGACGAGCTTCCGCATCCGGACCAGGGCGAAGTCGAGGGCGAGGCACGCATCGGGGAGGGCGACTCGCTCGACGGAGGAGTGGCTGATGTCGCGCTCGTGCCAGAGCGCCACGTCCTCGAGACCCGCGACCGCCCAGCCCCGCAGCAGGCGGGCGAGCCCCGTCACGTTCTCGGAGCGGATCGGGTTCCGCTTGTGGGGCATCGCCGAGGATCCCTTCTGCCCCGACGAGAAGGGCTCGAAGGCCTCGGCGACCTCCGACCGCTGCAGGTGACGCAGTTCCACGGCGAAACGCTCGAGGGACGCGCCGACGAGGGCGAGGGTCGACAGGAACTCGGCATGGCGGTCGCGCGCCACCACCTGGGTGGGGGCGTCCTCGACGCCGATGCCGAGACCGGTGCACACGTGGCGCTCGACGTTCGGCGGGACGTGGGCGTAGGTGCCCACCGCACCGCTGATCGTGCCCACGGCGACGGCGTCGACGGCCCGGGCGAGGCGCCGACGGTCGCGGTCCAGCTCGAACGCCCACCCTGCGAGCTTCAGGCCGAAGGTCGTCGGCTCGGCCCAGATGCCGTGCGTCCGGCCGACCATGACGGTGTCGCGGTGCTCCAGGGCCCGGTCCCGCACGACGTCGAAGAGCTCGTCGAGTCGCCGGCGCAGCAGGGTCCCCGCCTCTTGGAGGAGGGCGCCGAGGGCGGTGTCGAGCACGTCGCTGGAGGTGAGGCCGTAGTGGAGCCACTCGGCGTGATCCTCCATCGACCCGGCCAGGACGTCGACGAAGGCCGCGACGTCGTGGTGGGTGACGGCCTCGCGTTCGCGCCAGGCGTCGACGTCCACCGGCGGGGCGGCGCGCACCGCGGCCCCGGCCCCGGCCGGAGCCACGCCCTCGGACTCCCATCCCTCCAGCGCCAGCGCCTCGACCTCCTGCCAGGTATCGAGCTTGCGGCGTTCGCTCCAGACCGCCGCCATCTCCGGAAGGCTGTAGCGCTCGATCACAGTAGACCCGCCGCGATGTCGCGCCGGAACCGCCGGCCTGCGAAGGAGACGTCGTCGACGGCCGCGTAGGCGGCGGCGCGGGCCGTGTCCAGGTCGGCTCCGGTGCCGACGACGTTGAGGACGCGTCCTCCGGCGGTCACGAGTGCGTCGCCGTCGCGCGCCGTCCCCGCATGGAACACCCGGACGCCGGGCCGGGCGGCCGCCGCCTCCACCCCCGTGATCGGATCGCCGCGACGCGGGGACTCGGGATAGCCGTCGGCGGCCAGCACCACGTCCACCGCGGCTCCGCCGTGCCAGGCCAGCGGCTCGGTGGGCAGGGACCCCTCGGCGACGGAGGCGAACAGCGGGCCCGGGTCGGTGGCGAGCAGGGGCAGGATCACCTGGGCCTCGGGGTCCCCCATGCGGACGTTGAACTCGAGGACGGACGGTCCGTGGTGGGTGATCACGAGGCCCGTGTAGAGGAACCCCCGGTAGTCGACGCCGCGGTCGGCGAGGGCGCCGAGGACCGGCCGGACGACCGCATCGAGGATCTCACCGACGGCCTCCGGCCCCGCCTCGGGCACGGGGGAGAAGCACCCCATCCCGCCGGTGTTGGGTCCCTCGTCGCCGTCACGGAGACGCTTGTGGTCGCGGGCCGCGCCGAAGGCGACCGCGTCGCCGCCGGCGCAGAGCGCGAAAACGGACAGTTCGGGGCCATCGAGAAAGTCCTCGATCACGACCGTGGTGCCCGCCGGCCCGAAGTCCCCGGCGAGGCAGCGGTCCACCCAGTCGAGGGCCTCGTCGCGGTCCCACGTGACGAGCACGCCCTTGCCGGCGGCGAGGCCGTCGGCCTTCACGACGAACGGGGGCTCCCGCCCGTCGAGGTCGGCGAGGGCGGTGGCACGGTCGGTGTGGGTGGTCGACGCGGCGGTCGGAACCCCGGCGTCGGCCATCACCTCCTTCGCGAAGGCCTTCGACGCCTCGAGCCGGGCGCCGTCGGCCCCCGGCCCCAGCGCCGGGATCCCCTTCGCCCGCAAGGCGTCGGCCACCCCGGCCGCCAGCGGGGCCTCGGGCCCCACCACCACGAGGTCGGCACCCGCGGCCTCCTCGACCACCGCCGTCGGATCGGCGGGGGAGCGGTCGGTGATCGTCGGTCCGAGCCCGGCGAGGCCGGGGTTTCCCGGCCACGACGTGAGGCGGTCGACGCTCCCGCCCTCGACCAGGGCGGCGCCCAGGGCGTGTTCGCGTCCGCCGCCGCCGAGGAGGAGCACCCTCATCGGTCGAAGGTCGCCGATCGCTCGGGCCCCACCGACACGAGCGACACGGGTACGCCGGCGAGCTCCTCGATCCGCTCGATGTAGGTGCGGGCGGCGGCGGGGAGATCCCCGAACGAGCGCACACCGGTGATGTCCTCGGACCAGCCCGGCAGCGTCTCGTAGATCGGGGTGCAGTTGTAGAGCACCCGCTGCTGGCGGGGGAACTCGTCGAAGCGATCACCCAGGGAGGTGTACCCGACGGCGATCTTCAGCTCGTCGAAGGCCGAGAGCACGTCCAGCTTCATGAGCGCCAGTTCGGTGATGCCGCTGACCCGCACGGCGTAGCGGAGGGCCACGGCGTCCAGCCATCCGCAGCGGCGGCGGCGCCCGGTCACCGTGCCGAACTCCCCGCCGATCTGGACCATCTTCTCGCCGACCTCGTCGTGGAGTTCGGTGGGGAAGGGCCCGCTCCCGACGCGCGAGACGTAGGCCTTCGTGACGCCGAGGACCGAGTCGATCTGTCGCGGCCCGATGCCGACGCCGGTCAGGGCGCCCCCCGCCGTCGGGTTCGACGACGTCACGAAGGGATAGGTGCCGTGGTCGATGTCGAGGAGCGTTCCCTGGGCGCCCTCGAAGACGACGGCTCGTCCCTCGTCCACCGCCTCCCACACCAGCAGGGAGGTGTCGGCCACGTGGTCGAGGAGCCGGGGGGCGTAGGCGAGGTACTCCTCGGCGATCTCGTCGGCCTCCAGGGGGAGCTGGTTGTAGAGCTTCGTGAGCATCTGGTTCTTCTCGCGGAGCGCCACCTCGAGCTTGTCCGCGAAGATCTTCGGGTCGTAGAGGTCCTGGACCCTGATGCCCTGGCGGGCGTACTTGTCCTGATACGCAGGGCCGATGCCCCGTTTCGTCGTGCCGATGCGCTGGTTGCCGAGGAAGCGCTCACGGACGGTGTCGAGCTTGCGGTGGTACGGCATGATCAGGTGGGCGTTCGCCGACAGGCGCAGCTTCGACGGATCGACCCCGCGGGCCGACAGGGTGTCCATCTCCTGGAGGAGGACGGCAGGATCGACCACGCACCCGTTCCCGATCACGGGGGTGACGCCGGGATAGACGACGCCGCTCGGGATGAGGCTCAGCGCGAAGGTCTCCTCGCCGATCACGATCGTGTGCCCGGCGTTGTTGCCCCCCTGGTACCGGACGATCACGTCGGCATCCGCAGCGAGCAGGTTGGCGATCTTGCCCTTGCCCTCGTCGCCCCACTGGGCCCCGATGACGATCGTGGCGGACATGTCCTGGCGCTCCCCTGTGGTCTCGACGGGGATGGTAGAGCCGGGAAGGGACCGTCGGGCCGGGCGGGTTGACGGCCCGTTCCACTACCCTTCGGCGCCCGGCCACCACCGGAGTCGCCATGCCCCGCATCCGCGCCGCATCCATCGAAGAGCACAAACTGCGGACCCGGTCCGACATCCTCGAGGCCGCCGGCGCGCTCTTCTCCGCCCAGGGGTACGGGGGCACCGGTCTCGGCGACATCGCTGCGATCGTCGGGATCGGGCGCACCACGCTCTACGAGTACTTCCCCGACAAGGAGTCGATCCTCGTGGAGCTCGTCGAGGAACGGCTCCCCGGCGTCGTCGCCGACATGCTCGACGGACTCCCCGACCGCCTCTCCCATCGCGAGCGGCTGTCGGAGGTGCTCGTGCGGGGGATCGTCTACGTGTCGACCGACGACCACCTCGGATCGGTCGTGATGCGCGAACTGCCTCGCCTGTCGCCGGCCGCCCAACGGCGCATCGCCGAGGCGCACGAGGCCCTTCCCCGGGAGATCGTGCGGATCTGTCGCGAGGGGATCGAGGCCGGCGAGTTCCGACCCTTCGACCCCGAGGAGGCGGGCCGCATCGTCTCCGCCCTCATGATGTCCGCCTCCTCCGTCCTGCTGCGCGACGCCGACGCCAAGAACCGCATGCACGAGATGGCCGACACCATCGTCCGCTTCGTCTTCGAGGGCCTCTCGGCGTAGCTCAGGAGCGCTGGGACAGGCCGATCCGGTTGCCGTCGGGGTCGAGGACGGCCGCGACGCGGTCCCCCCAGGGCTTGTCGACGGGGGCGTAGACGACCGGGCAGCCGAGGGCCACGAGTCGGTCGAAGGCCGAGTCGACATTGTCGACGCGCCACCAGAGCGACACCGGTCCGGGGGACGGTGCGTCGTCGACGGAGTCGAACCCGAGGTAGAGGGAGGGCAGCGCGAACCCGACGTGAGCCGGGGACCGCTGCGGACGCGGCAGGTCGAAGGCGTTGCGGTAGAAGGCGGCGAGGTCCTCGGCGTGCTCGCTGAAGACGATCACGGTGTCGACGTCGGGGTGCATCGGGTCCTTCCTGCGTCGGTCCTAGCCTGGCATCCATGCGAACGCTCTTCACGAACGGCCGGATCTTCGACGGGACCGGGGCGCCGCTCGCCGAGGGCGACGTCGTGGTCGAGGACGGTGTCGTCCTCGACGTGGGATCCGGTCTCGACGGGGACGAGGTGGTGGACCTCGACGGGCGGGCGCTGCTGCCCGGTCTCTTCGACTGCCATGTTCACGTCGCCTTCGCCGACGTGAACATGTGGGCGGCCGCCCAGCGTCCCTTCTCGTACCGCTTCTATCTGGCCGAGCGGAACCTCGGGGCGACGCTCGACGCCGGGATCACGACCGTGCGCGACGCCGGGGGCGCCGACCTCGGGATCCGAACGGCGCTCGAGGACGGGCTCGTCAGGGGACCCCGGATGCAGATCTCGCTGACCATGGTGAGCCGCACGGGGGGCCACGGGGACGGCTGGATGGCGTCGGGGATGGAGTTCCGGCTCATGGGGCACTACCCGGGGATGCCGACGGGGGTCGTGGACGGTCCAGAGGAGATGCGCAAGAAGGTGCGGGAACTGGTCCGCAACGGCGCCGACGTCATCAAGGTGGCGACGTCGGGCGGCGTGCTGTCCCCCCGCAGCGAGCCGCGACATCCCCACTTCACCTCCGAGGAACTCGACATGCTGGTCACCGAGGCCTCCGACGTCGGCAGGCACGTGATGGCGCACGCCCAGGCGTCGGAGGGGATCAAGCGGGCCGTCCGCTCGGGCATCCGGTCCATCGAGCACGGCATCTTCCTCGACGACGAGGCCATCGGGCTCATGCTCGAACACGGCACGTGGCTCGTACCCACCCTCGTCGCCCCCACCGGGGTCCTGCGGGCCGCGGCGGCGGGGCTGGCGATCAACGAGGCGTCGCTTCGCAAGGCGCGAGAGGTGGTGGAGATCCATCACGAGTCCTTCCGGAGGGCGGTGGCGGCCGGGGTGAAGATCGCCATGGGTACCGACAGCGGCGTGACGCCCCACGGCGAGAACCTCGACGAGCTCGCCCTGATGCGCGACGGCGGCATGGAGCCGGCCGACGTGCTCGTCGCCACGACCCGCAGCGCCGCGGAGCTCCTCGGCGTCCTCGACGACTCGGGGACGATCGAGGCGGGCAAGCGAGCGGATCTCGTCGTGGTCGACGGCGACCCACTGGCCTTCGACGACCTCGGGGATCGCATCGCCGCGGTCTACCAGGGCGGCGACCTCGTCGCGGGCGGGGTCTGAACGTCCCCGCGGCCGTGGTCTTCTTTCACGGTTCCATCGGCTCCCCCACTAACGTACGAGCCGCCCAAGCCGACCCACCTGGAGAGTTCGTGGACGAGCACGCCACCACCCGACGCGCCACGCGTCGGCCCGAGGGGGAGATGACGGTCCTCGCCGCCACCGAGCAGCCCGTCATCCGTACCGAGGTCCTGCACTTCGCGACCTCGGCCGGGAACGAGTTCTGGAACCTGACCGACATCGTCCGTGAGGTCGTCGACCGCGCCGGTGTGCGGCACGGTCAGGTGACCATCCACTCGCCGCACACGACGACGTCGATCATCCTCAACGAGTCGGAGACCGGCTTCCTGAACGACTTCCGCCGGCTCATGGACACCGTGGTGCCCGTCGACGCCTACTACGAGCACGACGACCACGAGATCCGTACCGAGAACCTGCAGGAGGACGAGTTCATCAACGGGCACGCCCACTGCCGCCAGCTCCTCACCGGTTCGTCCTCGGTGACCGTGCCGGTCGTCGAGGGCGAGGTGCTCCTCGGCACGTGGCAGCGGGTCCTGTTCGCCGAGCTCGACCAGCCCCGTGATCGGCGCGTCGTCTTCCACGTCCAGGGCGTCTGAGCCCACCTTCTTCCATCCGCCTATCGGACGGAATCGGGCGGTGTAGTTGTTCACCCGCCCTCGACGTGGCTAAGTTCCCTCCCCACAGCGGCCGCTGCTGGCGGCCGCGCGTATCTGACCAATGGGAGGGGCAGAAATGCTCAAACGACTTTCGGCTCTCCTGGTAGTCCTCGCCCTCGTGGCGGCGGCATGCGGCGACGACGACGCAGCCACCACCACGACCGTGGCGGGCACCCAGGCGACCACCACCACGGCGGCGGCCACCACCACCGGTGGCGGCGGCGACGGCGGACAGGCCGGCGAGGGGATCCTCGCGCAGGTCCAGGACCGCGGCGTCCTCCGCTGCGGTGTGTCCGGCGCCGCGACCGCCTTCTCCGAGCAGCAGCCCGACGGGAGCATGACCGGCTTCGACGCCGATTACTGCCGTGCCGTCGCCGCCGCCGTGCTCGGTGACGCGAACGCCGTCGAGTTCACCGCGCTGACCGCCGCCGAGCGGTTCACCGCCGTGCAGACGGGCGCCGTCGACGTGCTCATCCGGAACACGACCTGGACCCAGAGCCGTGACACCGACGTGGGCATGGACTTCGGTCCGACCACCTACTACGACGGCCAGCAGGTCATGGGCCGCACGAGTGCCGGGTTCACCGGCCAGTCGACGCTCCAGGACCTCGAGGGCGCCGTGGTGTGCACGAACGCCGGTACCACGACCGAGAAGAACATCACCGAGGCCACGGCGGCGCTCGGCGTGAACATCACGCTGAACACGTTCGAGGACTTCAACCAGGTGATGGACCAGTACCTCGCCGGTGCCTGTGACGCGGTCACCACCGACGGTTCGGGCCTGGTCGGCCGGAAGGCCACGCAGCAGCCCGAGGGCGAGGAGTGGGTCATCTTCCCGCCGTCGCCGATCTCGAAGGAGCCGCTCGGCCCGACCTACCTGCAGAACGACTCGCAGTGGGCCGACGTGGTCAACTGGGTCGTCTTCGCGACGATCATCTTCGACGAGAACGGCGTCACCTCGGCCAACGCGGCCGACATGCAGGCGAACCCGCCGACGGGTGAGATCGATCGTCTGCTCGGCGGAGAGGGCAACCTCCAGGGGGCCATGGGCCTCGCGGACGAAGCCTTCTTCAACGTGGTGAGCCAGGTCGGCAACTACGACGAGATCTACGCCCGGAACCTGAATCCGGTCGGCCTGTTCCGCGAGGGCAGCCTCAATGCTTCCTTCGTGGACGGCGGTCTCATCTACGCGCCGCCCGCCCGCTAACGACACGACGGATGAGGAGGGGGCGCTTCGGCGCCCCCTCCTCTCCACCACAACACAGGACACCGGAGGGAGGGAAGGGTGTCGGTTCGGGTCGACCGCCCACAGCAGCAGCCCCAGCGCGTGCCGCCGTGGCGCAACGTCACGTTCCTCAAGTGGGCGGCCCAGCTGGTCACGCTCGTCGGCGTCGTCGGGCTCGGCTACATCCTCGTCACGCAGGCGCAGGAGAACCTCGCCGCCCGCAACATCGACGTCTCCTTCGACTTCCTCTCCGATCCGCCCGGCATCCAGCTCGCCGAGGGGATCAGCACCAACCCGGACACGGTGGCCCGCGCCCTGTTCGTGGGAATCGTCAACATGCTGCGGGTCACGGTCGCCGGCATCGTCGCCGCGACCATCCTCGGGGTGCTGCTCGGCGTCGCCCGCCTGTCGAGCAACTGGATCGTCTCCAAGGTCGCCACCGTCTACATCGAGACGATCCGCAACATCCCGCTCCTCGTCCAGATCATCTTCTGGGGAGCCGTCGTCACGATCGGCCTCCCCGACATCGGCTTCGACACCGGACCCTTCGGCTGCACCGAGGAGGTCGACGGCTGCACCGGCTGGCTCTTCGCCTCCAACCGCGGGGTCTCCATGGCGTGGCTGTTCCCCGCCGACGGGTTCTGGCAGTGGTTCTCGCTCATGCTGATCGGCATCTACGTGTCGGTTCGCGTCTACCGCTGGCGGATCCGCCTGAAGGAGGAGACCGGCGCCGAGACGTACTCGCTGACCTGGGGCACCCTCACGGTGGTCGTCTTCGCCGTGGTCGGGCTCTGGATCCACCCGATCATGGGGTTCTTCGGCCCGATCTTCGGGGCGCTCGCCTCACTCTTCGACGGGCTGCCCCGGATCGTCGTCCAGCTCGTCCTCGCCGCTGCCGCCCTCGGCGGGGCCGCGTGGTGGATCAAGCGGTTCCTCGACAGCCGCCGCACGCCGGCGGGACTCGCCAAGCTCACCGACGACGACATCTTCAGGATCGGGTCCACGGCCGTGGCGGGACTCGTCGGCGTCTTCATCGTCTTCACCTTCACGAGCATTTCGAGCTTCATCCTCGATGCCGGCCGGGACTTCTTCGAGGTGGCCGAGTCGAAGTTCGACTTCCTCGAGGCCGGTGCCGTCTTCGACTTCAACAAGGCCTCGCTGGCCAAGCCCGGCAACTTCGTGAACTACGGGCCCACCGGCCTCACCATGTCGAAGCTGTTCTTCCCGGTGTTCGTCGGGGTGACCCTCTACACGGCGGCCTTCATCGCCGAGGTCGTCCGCGGCGGCATCCTCGCCATCTCGAAGGGCCAGACGGAGGCCGGCCTCGCCCTGGGCCTCACCCGCTTCCAGCTGCTGCGGTTCATCATCCTGCCCCAGGCGTTCCGGATCATCCTCCCGCCGATGGGCAACCAGTACCTCAACCTGGCGAAGAACACCTCGCTCGGGATCGCCGTGGCCTATCCCGAGGTGGTGGCGGTCGGCCAGACCCTCTACAACCAGACCGGCGCCACGATCCCGGTCGTGACCCTCTGGATGCTCTTCTACGTCTCGGTGAGCCTGTTCATCTCCGCGATCGTGAACTTCTTCAACAACCGGATGAAGCTGGTGGAGCGTTGACATGACGACGTCTGACATCACCCCGGACACGGGCGCCGCCCCACCGGAGAAACCACCCCAGGGACCGCTGGTCTGGATGCGCGAGAACCTGTTCTCGACGCCGTTCAACAGCGTGCTCAGCGTCGTCTCGATCGTCGTGGTCGTCCTCTTCCTGAAGTCGATGGTCGGGTTCATCTTCGACGACACCCGCCGCTGGGAGGCCGTCGCCACGAACATGCGCCTCTACATGACCCAGGCGTACGCCCCGGAGCAGTTCATCCGGGTGTGGATCTCCGTCGGAGTCATCGGGGGCCTCGCCGGCCTGTCGCTGGGGGCGTGGAACGTCGGCAGCCGGATCGAGATCCGGACGATCATCAAGACGATCATCAACATCGCCGGGGCCGTGGCGCTGCTGGCGGTCCTGGCGCCCTGGGGCACCGGCCGGTACGTGTGGATCGCCGGCGCGGTGGCCGTGGGCGGCGGCGCCTGGGCCCTTCGGCAGGCGCTCGGCGACCGGGCCAAGACGATCACCGTGCACACCCTGGCCGTGGCGGCCGCCGTGCTCGCCCTCGTCCTCATCGGGCTCTACACGATCCCCATCGGTGACTACGGCTTCGCCGAGGGGCAGGCCACGTACGAGCAGGGGACCATCGACCTGTCGACGTCGGTGCCGTGGACGGTCATCTCCCTCGTGCTCGTCGCCGCCTACTTCGTCGGCCGGTGGCTGACGGACCTGATCAACGGGCGGGCCGTGCGGGGCGCCCTGTCGGTGCTCTGGGTCCTCGTGCTGCCCTTCAACGTCCTCATCATCCTGCGCGACCCCGACTGGAACCCGGCGTCGGAGGCCGGAGGCTTCGACTTCCTCACGGGCACGGACGTCACGATCGCCCTCGTGTTCGTCGTCGGCGGTGGCCTCGTGCTGTGGCTGCTCGGCGATCCGCGACTCGGTGAGGCCGGTCGACTGGCGAGCGGTGTCCTCCTCATCGGCGCCCTGTCGCTGTGGCTCTTCCCGATGCTCATCCGGGTCCGGCTGCTGGCCCTCCTCTTCGCTGCCTTCGCCCTCGGCGCCCAGACCTTCGGCGGCGACATGCGATCCCGCCTCCGCTACGCGGGGCTGTGGGCGGGCCTGTCCCTCGTACTCATCTACTTCCTGGCGGCGATCAACACCCCGTCGTCGCTGTTCATCCAGGGCAAGTCGTTCCTCGGCGGTCTGACGCTCACGTTCGTCCTGGCGCTGACGTCGATCTTCCTGTCGTTCCCCATCGGCATCCTCATGGCCCTGGGCCGGACGTCGTCGATGCCGATCTTCCGCGTCCTGTCGACGGTCTACATCGAGCTGGTGCGCGGCATCCCCTTCATCACCGTGCTGATCTTCTTCGACCTGATCCTCGTGCTGTTCCTGCCGGAGGGACTCGAGTTCGACTCGGTGACGCTGGCGATCCTGGCAGGGACCTTGTTCTCGGGCGCCTATCTCGCCGAGAACGTGCGCGGCGGCCTCCAGTCGATTCCGAACGGACAGTACGAGGCGGCGAAGGCCATGGGGCTGACGACGCTGCAGACGACCGTGTTCATCGTGCTGCCCCAGGCCCTCCGGGCCGTCATCCCGGCGATGGTCGGTCAGACGATCGCCATCTTCAAGGACACGTCGCTCGTGGCCATCATCGGCCTGTTCGACTTCCTCTACATCGCGAACAACGTGATCCCGAACCAGACCGTCTTCCTGGGCGTCCGGTTCGAGAACCTGCTGTTCATCGCACTGATCTACTGGATCTTCACGTTCAGCTTCTCGCGGGCCAGCCTCCGCATCGAGAAGAAGCTGGGCCTGGGTGAGCGTTAAGGAGCCAAAGGGAGAGCACCATGCAGACCGAAGGAGCCAAGGACATCATCGTCTGCGAGGGCGTGAAGAAGTGGTTCGGCGACTTCCAGGCCCTCAAGGGCGTCACGACGACGATCAAGGAGCAGGAGGTGGTCGTCATCATCGGGCCCTCCGGTTCCGGCAAGTCCACCTTCATCCGCACCATCAACCGCCTCGAGGTGCACCAGGAGGGAACGATCATCGTCGACGGCACGGAGCTGACGAACGACCTCAAGAACATCGAGAAGATCCGCTCCGAGGTCGGCATGGTGTTCCAGCAGTTCAACCTGTTCCCGCACCTCACGGTGCTGCAGAACATCACGCTGTCGCCCATCTGGGTGCGGAAGAAGCCGAAGGCCGAGGCCGAGGAGCACGCCATGCAGCTGCTCGAGCGTGTCGGCATCCCCGAGCAGGCCGAGAAGTTCCCCGGCCAGCTGTCGGGCGGCCAGCAGCAGCGGGTCGCCATCGCCCGGTCGCTGGCGATGGAGCCCCGGGTCATGCTCTTCGACGAGCCGACGTCGGCCCTCGACCCCGAGATGATCAAAGAGGTCCTCGACGTCATGAAGGAGCTGGCGCAGTCCGGCATGACGATGGCCGTGGTCACCCACGAGATGGGCTTCGCACGGGAGGTCGCCGACCGCGTGCTGTTCTTCGACTACGGCGAGGTCGTCGAGGAGGGCACGCCCGAGCACTTCTTCACGAACCCCCAGCACGACCGCACGAAGCTCTTCCTCAGCCAGATCCTGTAGCCGGGCCTACCCGCCCAGCTCGCCCCAGAGGTCCTGGTCGGCGAGGTCGACGATCGTCCACGCCATGCCGAGGGCGCCGTCGTGGATCGCCCGTTCCCCCGACTCGGTGATCGTCGCCGCCGCGAACCCCGGTTGGTGGTTCACCGCGCCGTCCGTCTCGATGGCGAGCATCGGGTGGATGGAGGGGACCTCGTAGGAGACGTTCCCCATGTCGGTCGACCCGGCGGGGTCGCCGGGCTTCGCCCGCTCGAGGGGCCGGCCCAGGGCCTCGCTGTTGGCGGCGTAGAGCCGGGCGAGCGTGGCGTCGTGGCGCATGTCGGTGTACTCGCAGCCCTGGGGGGTGATCTCCACGGTGCAGGCCGAGGCGCGGGCTGCCGCCTCCATCTGGTCGGTGAACCGCTCGAGCAGGACGTCGAGCCGGGCCTTGTCCGCCGCCCGCACGAACCACTCCGACGAGGTGTAGGCCGGGATCACGTTGGCCGCCTTGCCGCCGTAGGTGACGACGCCGTGGACCCGGTCGGTGGGCTTCAGCGCCTGGCGCCACGTCGAGACGTTCACGTAGGCGGTGACGAAGGCGTCGAGGGCGTTGCGGCCCTCCCAGGGCGACGCCGAGGCATGGGCGGCCTCGCCGTGGAACTCGACGTCGAGGTGGGCGATGGCGAGGACCGCGGGGTCGAGGACGTCCCGGGTGGTGGGGTGAACCATCATCGCGGCGGCCGCGCCCTCGAACGCACCCTCGCGGATCAGTTCCACCTTGCCGCCGTACTTCTCCTCCGCCGGGGTCCCGAGGACGGTGACCCGGACGCCCAGGTCCTCGACGAGCCCGGCGAGGGCGGTGCCGGCACCGAGGGCAGCCGCGGCGATGATGTTGTGCCCACAGGCGTGGCCGACCTCGGGGAGTGCGTCGTACTCGGCGCAGATCACGACTTCGGGGCCCTCCGTGCCGGCGGTGGCCCGGAAGGCCGTGTCGATACCGTGGGCCGGGTGCGTGACGGAGAAGCCCTGCTCCTCGAGGAAGCCTGCGAGGCGGGCCGCGGACTCGTGCTCCTCGTAGGCGAGCTCGGGGTGCTCGTACAGCCAGCGACTCAGTGACACGAGGTCGTCCTGCACGGCATCGAATCGGTCGGCGGCGGCCTGCTTGGCGCCCATCGGTCCTCCGGCGTCGGGTTCCCCGAACCTAGCGGTGCCCGGGCCTTCCTAGGATCGGTCCCAGGAGGTGTCCATGGGTCATTATCACGACGTCATCGAGGAACTCGCCGAGCCGACGAAGTCCCTGCGGTCCGCCATCCCCGACACGTGGAAGGGGTTCGCGGCGCTCCATCGGGGCGCCATGGCCGACGGGGTGCTCTCGGCCGGGATCAAAGAGGTGATCGCCCTGGCGATCGCCGTCGCCGACGAGTGCGACGGGTGTATCGCCTATCACGCCAAGGCGGCCGCCCGGAAGGGGGCGACCCCCGAGGAGGTCGCCGAGGGGCTGGGCGTCGCCCTGCTCATGAAGGGCGGCCCGGGAACCGTGTACGGTCCCCGGGCCTGGGCGGCCTATCAGGAGTTCGCGGCCGACTGAGGGCTACTCGCCCTCGGTCCCGGCCTCGGGGGCCGGCGACGGCCGACGTTCGCGGCGGAGGGGCGTGCCCCCGTCCTCGTTCCAGAGTTCCTTGATCGCCCCGATGCTGCCGAGCACGCCGCTCGTCTCCACCGGCAGGAAGATCTTCGTCGCCCTGCCGTCGGCGATCTGCGTGAGGGCGTCGAGGTAGCGGATGGTGATGAGGTCGGTGGTCGGGTCGCCCCGGTGGATCGCCTCGAACACCTGCTCGATGGCGCGGGCCTCACCCTGGGCCACCGTCTCCTTCTGGAACCGTTCCGCGTCGGCCACCTCGCGGATCGCCTGCGCCTGACCCTCGGCCTCGAGGACGCGCGACTCCTTGACACCCTCGGCGCGGAGGATCGCCGAGCGCTTCTCACCCTCGGCCTCGGTGACGACGGCTCGCCGCACCCGCTCGGCCTTCATCTGGCGATGCATGGCCTCGGTGACGTCGGCGGGCGGGTCGATGCGCTGGATCTCGACGCGGACGACCTTCGTGCCCCACACGTCGGTGGCCTCGTCGAGGACCGTCCGGAGCTGCGTGTTGATGGTGTCCCGCGAGGTCAGGGCCTCGTCGAGCTGCATCTCGCCGACGATGTTCCTGAGGTTCGTCTGCGCGAGCTTCGTGGCCGCGAGGATGAAGTTGGCGACGTTGTACTTGAGCTTCACCGGGTCGGTGGCCTGGTAGTACACGACGGCATCCACGGTCACCACCACGTTGTCCTTGGTGATGACCTCCTGGGGCGGCACGTCGACCACCTGCTCGCGCATGTCGACGCGCACCATCTTCTCGATGAAGGGGATGATGATGCGCAGCCCGGGGTCGGCCATGCGGTCGTAGCGGCCGAACCGTTCGACGAGCCCCTTCTCGAACTGGCGGACGATCTTGATGGCATTGGCGGCGTACAGCAGCAGCGCCACGCCGATGACGATCAAGACGATCAGGATCGGATCCATCGCTTCCTCTCAGTCGTGCCGGTGGTCGGCAGTGTGTTGGTTCATTCGACGGTCACCACGACGAGTCTCGCACCCCGCACGTCGACGACGCGGACCTCGGTCCCGACCGGGATCGGGGGCCCGTCGGTGGTCGCCCGCCACAGTTCGGTCTCCATGCGGACGCGACCCCCGCCGGTCGCCCGGTCGATCGGTTCGAGCACGACGGCGTGTTGGTCGATGAGCCGGTTGGCCCCGACCCGGGGCGCCACCTCGTCCTCCTTCTTGACGTACCGCTGGAGCCAGATCAACGCCAGGACCGAGACGACGATGAAGACGATCAACTGGATCGCCGGGGCGACACCGAACACGGCGAGGACGAAGGCGACGACCGCGCCGCCGGCGAAGGGGAGCATGAAGAATCCGGCGGTGACGATCTCGGCGAAGGCGAGCACGAGCGTCGCGATGAGCCAGATCCAGATCCAGGTCGAATCGTCCACGGAGGAACTCCCTTCGTCGCTGCGGGCCACGGCCACCGAGGCCGCCGTCGCCACGCCGATCAGTATCGCCACCCACGTACCGAGCACCCGGACGTTCGAGCGGTGGCGCACCGCCGCCTCCCATCGTGGCAGGTCGGCGTCGGGACGTTGCGCCTCGGCCCACGAGCGGGCGAAGGCGGCGACGTCGGGGCCGATCACGTCCTCGGCGGTCGCACCGTTGGCGGCGGCGTCGTCGAGGTGTCCGGCCAGCTCGGCCCGCATCTCGGCCGCCCGGCGGCGGGAGATGCCCGCGGCGCGCCAGTAGCGCTCGCAGTCGTCCAGGAGACCGTCAGTCATCGCCGCCGCCGATGATCCGATCCACGCCATCGCTCAGCACCTTCCACTCGTCGATCCATTCGCCGAGGCGGGCCCGCCCGGGCTCGGCGATGCGGTAGTACTTGCGGGGCGGGCCCCCCGAGGACTCCCGGACGTAGCTCTCGACGAGGCCCTGGCGCTGGAGTCTGCTCAGGAGGGGGTAGATCGAGCCCTCCCCGACGAGGTGGAGGCCCCGGCCTTCGAGCTTGCGGGCCATCTCGTAGCCGTAGGTCGGCTCCTCGTCGATCACCGCCAGGAGGCACATCTCCAGCACCCCCTTGAGCAGCTGGCTCGTCCGCTCGGTCGTCACGAAGCACCCTCCGCAGCACTACCTTGTGTCACACACTAGCAGGCGTGGCAAGGTAGCGGCGACGGGTCACCGTGTGATGACCACGAGGTCGTCGACCATCATCGTCTCGCCACCGTCCTCCGTCCCGACGAGGGCATACCCGAAGCGTCCCTCGGGCGCGACGTTCGTTCCCGTCCAGGTCGTCACCGTGGACCCGTTCACGTCGATCGTGAGCTCGGTGCCCACCGAGACGATGCGTATGGTGTTCGGCTCGCCGACGACCACCGGGGCGGGGAGGGAATGGGCCTCCACGGACGAGAACTCACCGTCGGCGAAGGCGGCGATCACCATCGTCTGGTCCGAGGGCCGCGCATAGGCGATCACGTAGGGATCGAGGACGGATCCGCCGGGATCGCCTGCGCGGATGACGAAGCCGTAGCCGGAGTCCTCGGCGGCGACGAGGGGGGCGAAGGAAAACGACACCTCGACGTCGGTGACGACCGTGTCGTAGACGGCGGGCAGGATGCCCGGTGACGATCCGGCGAGTCGCCCGATCCCCTCCTCGATGCTCCACGTCATGATCGACTCCCCGAAGACGGGGACGGGTGGCGTCGTCGATCCGTCGTATGTGTCCGCGAGGACGACGCCCGGCGGCAGGGTGGTCGTAGTGGTCGACGGCACCGTCGTGGTCGTGGTCGTGGTCGTGGTCGTGGTGGTCGTGGTGGTCGGCGGCGGCGGCGCGGTGGTCGTGGTGGGAGCCACCGTCGTCGTGGTCGACGGAGCAGCGGCCGTGGTGGTGGTCGGTGCCGTCGTGGTGGTCGTGGTCGCCGTCGTCGGGGCCGGGGCGGCGGTCGTGGTCGCGGACGGTTGCGCCTCGACGATCGGGTTCGGCCCGGCGTCCGCCGATCCGTTCACGACGCCGAAGGCGATCGCTCCGACCACGACGGCGAGGCCGGTGACCATGAGCGACCGCGTGAGGACGCGGGACGCCGAAACGGCTGGTCGAGCCGTACCCGAAGCGGGCGGCGGCGTGCCGCGGTGCCTCGGTCGTGAATCGGGGGAGGGCGGCGCCCCGGCCGCGAGGGCGCGTTCGTCGGCCAGGAGATCCCAGAACCGGTCGTCGTCGGGCAGCGCGTCCACGCCGAGCTGATCGAGGAGGTCGGCTGCCCGGGCGTGGTCGCCGAGTGCCGCGGCCGCGCGGGCACCGAGGAGCCAGACCCCGGGGGCCGTCACCACGCGGGCGTCGCGGATGATCGCCTCGAGCTCGGCGCGGGCGTCGGCGACGCGTCCCAGCCCGATGAGGGCGGCGGCGCGGTCGGCGGCGAGGGAGAGGTTGGCGGGACGGTGCCGCAGTCCGAGGTCCGCGAAGTACAGCGCCGACTCGTGATCGCCCCACCGGCCCCGGTCGACGGCGGCCAGGTGGGCCACGAACGCGCCGACCTCGCGGAGGGGCGCAGCAGCCTCGGGGTGCTCGGTGCAGAACCGTTCCACGTCGTCGGCGAGGACGGCGACGTCGATCCCCTCGTCGGCGAAGACCTCGGCG
This sequence comes from Acidimicrobiia bacterium, assembly GCA_033722675.1. GTDB lineage: Bacteria > Actinomycetota > Acidimicrobiia > Spongiisociales > UBA11373 > DATHYU01. Next base: position 20,080 of record JAWVYO010000006.1, read on the forward strand.
TGCTCGGTCGTGATCGGCAGGGGCATGTCGGGCAGGCCGAGCTCCTCGCGAAGGGCGGGACCAGGGGTGATCGTCGTCCAGCGGGTCATGGCCGTCGGTCCGCGATGATTCGGGCCGTGCTGCGGAAGGCGTCGAAGGCTCCGTTGCGGGAGGCGAGCGTGTCGAGGGCCTCCACGAAGCCGCCGAGGTCGCGGGCGACCGTGGTGGGATCCGTGTCGAGGGTGGTGGCGAGCAGGTGCTCCGCCTCGGCCGGAGAGATCTGGGTCAGTCCGGAGCCCGGTTTCGGGTTGACCTGCCGCATGATGTCCACGGCGCGCCGGAGCTTCGGCGGCATCGTCGCCTCCGACAGCCCGGCGACCGCTCGCTGGGAGTTGATGGCGTCGAGGCGGCGGAGCGCCTGGTTGTCGGCCTGTTTGGTGAGCTGGCGCATCCCTTCGGCCATGAAGTCCTCGCGGGTCAGGGTGTCGTCGACGAGGTCGGCGCGTTCGAACCAGTGATCGCCCTTGTACCCCATGGCCATGCCGACCTGTTGGGCGTCGGTGAGGTCGGCACCGGGCCCGTGGAGCACCACTCCCAGGTCGCGGTACGACTCGGCGTGGATGGTGTCCGTGGCGACCTGATCCATGCGTTCGGAGAAGACGGTGGAGCGCATCTTCCCCGGTTCGTCGGCGAGGCCGAGGGCGTCGAACACCTCGTCGCCGCCGGCGGCGTCGAAGAAGGCGTCGTCGTAGACCTGCTGCACCACGCGGTGATCGACGTCGACGGCGTTCACCCCGTGCACCTTCGTCCAATCCGGGTCGGCGGGGCGGATCCGGACGGTGAGATCTCGGTCGGCGCCCACCTTGGGCACCCGGGAGGGGTTTGTCGGCTCCAGCATGTGGATCTCGTTGCCGACGTCGTCGACGAACACGCGATGGCCGGCCGGTGTGCCGGCGTCGGTGACCTCCCGCAGGGTGCCCGAGCGGAACCCGTTGCGTTCGGCGACCTCGCGGAGCATCGCGTCGTCGGCCCGGTCGTAGATGCGGCGCATCTCGGCGTTCATGGCCGCCCGGACCTCTTCGGAGCGCTCGTTGATCTGCTGCAGCCCTCGCTTGTCGGCCTGGACCCGTAGCGCCGCGGCCCGGGCGTCGCCGCCCTCGGCCACGACCCGCTCGAACTCGTCGACGTTCGCCCGCGCCCGCTGCTCGAGGCGCTGGAAGGCCTCGCGGCGTGCCGCCACTTCCTCGTCGGTCGGGATCCGCCGGCCCGTGGCGGTCCGGGCGGGCGTGGTCGTCTCCTCCACGGCGTCGGCGGTGCGGCTCGCGCCGGACGGGTCGGCGGCCCGCGCCGCATCAGCGGTGTCGTCGATCCGGTCGGCGGCTCGACTCGCGTCCTCGAGACGATCGACGGCGCGTCCGGCGTCGAGGGCGTCGTCGACCCGGTCCACGGTGCGGGCGGCGTCGCCGACGGTGTCGGCCGCACGCGCCAGATCCAGACCGGTGTCCGCGACCTTCGCGGCGCCGCCGGTGCCGAGCGTCGCCATCACGTCCAGGGACCCCGCCCAGATGCTGCCGATCCGCCGGCCCAGGGGCACGTCGGGGTCGAGACCCTTCTCGAAGGCCTCGATGGGCGTGACGCTCTTCGCGAAGCCCCACGGGTCGCGCACGATCGCCTCGCCGACGGCCCTGGCGACCGCGGCACCCTTCCCGAACGAGTCGGAGGCCTTGTCCACCGCCTCCGTCCGGCCGACGAAGAGGCCGGCGACGTCCGATCCGGTCTGGGCCGCCGTCTCGCCGACGATCCGCCAGTTCTCGGGATCGGTCACGGCGTCGTACGTGGCGTCGAGGGCCTCCCGTGCCGCGATCCCGGCGTCCACCGCCACGCCGGGCAGACTCATGGTGTCGCGATACGTGCCGTCCCAGAAGGCGTCGAGGAGCGTCCCCCACCAGCCGCCGGTGGCCGCCGCCTGCTCCCGTTCTGCGGCCTCGAGGGCGGCGAGGATCTCTTCGCGACTCCGAACCGGCGGGATCGCGGTCTGTTCGGCGGCCGCCCGGACGGCGGCCTCCCGAGCCGCCGCCCGGGCGCGCATCGCCTCGAATCGCTCGGCGGCGCCCGTCTCCTGATCGTGGACGATCGAATCGTGCCGGGAGCGGCGGTCCTCCATCGCCTCGCGTTCGGTGGCGACCCGGTCGGCGGCCTCGTCCGGGGGGATCCAGCGGGGATCCGAGCCGTCGTCCCACCACACGTGGCCGACCGGGACTCCCTCCCACGACCCGTCGTTGACGACCATCGGATCGCCGTACTCGTCGACGGGAGCGCCGCCGGCACCGGCGAGGGCGTCGGCGACATCCGCCGCGCCGGCGCCCGCATCGAGCAGCGCCGAGGCGGCGGCCGCACCGATCCCCAGCAGACCCACCAGGGCGGCCACGGCGGCGTCCTCGTCGTCGATGTCCACGTCGGGCCCCAGCAGGTCGTCCAGGAGGTCCTCGAGCGCCGAGCGCTCCTCGCCCTCCGCCGCTGCCTCGTCGTCGTCGGCCGGATCACCTGCGGCGGTCGCGTCCGTCCTGTCCTCGCGTCCGCCCCCCGGCTCGGCGCGGTCCTCATCACCGTCGAAGGCGGTGAGGGACTCCCCCCCTCCGAGCAGCGTCTCCTCGCCGGCGAACTCCGGCGGCGGGGGATCGAGAAGCAGGTCTCCGGCGGGGATCCCGTCAGTGGTCATCACGACATCGATCGTGAACCACCCTCCGTCCTCTTCGGCCCGGATGCTGACCTCGAAGGAGCCATCGATGAGGATCCCGGTGGCGTCGGCCGAGATCGGCGCCCCGGGATCCACGAACTCGTTGTCCTCGCACCCGGACACGATTCGGGTTGGCAGCCCGCGTGCGAGGATCTCGAGGTCGATCACCCCGGTCTCGGAGTCGTAGTCCCCAGTGAGGTCGTACAGGGCCCCGACCAGGTAGAAGCACGGCAGGATCTCCCCGGGATCGTCGGGGCTCAGGGCGTTCACGAGCGCTTCCGCCAATGGCCGGTCGTCCCAGCGCTGGACGAGGATCACGGCCCCGTCCACGGAGCCGCCTTCGACGGGAACGTCGAGGACGGCCTCGTTGCGCGCGATGCCGAGGAACCCCGCCGGCGCGGCTTCGGAGAGGCTCGCGCTTCCCTCCGGAGTCCCGAGTGTCGCAGCGATCACTCCGCCGGAGAGGCGGATCACGCCATCGGGCACGGCGCCGGGTGCCAGGTCGGGATACGGCTCGCGGGCGGCGGCGTCCTCGGCCTCCTCCCTGGCGATCGCCTCGGGAGTCCCGGGGCAGGGTGCCGAGCGGGCGGTGACCGTGGCGAGCAATGTGAGGGTCGCGTCGCGGACGGCCGCTGCGTCGTGGGACAGCGTGACGTCCTCGATCCGGTAACTCGCCTGGGCCTGCCGTTCGGCCCCGAAGATCGAAACGGTCCTGCGATCGCGCTGATCGAGGACCTCCTCCTCCCAACCGCAGGTCGACCATCCGTCGAACTCGCTGTCGTCGGGGACCCAGGTGGCACTGAGGACCAGGTCGCTCACGTCGTCCGATCCGGAGTCGTACTCGCAGGCGACGAACAGCGGCGTTCCGGCGTCGCTGAACGTCGCCTCCTCGAGGGCGACGCCGCCGACCTCCGGCGGACAGAGGCTCGCCTGGGCGGACGAGGCCGGGGCGTGGATCTGGGTCGCGAGGACGCCGCCCCCGAAGGCGACGAGCAGGACGGCGGCGGTCGCCGGAACCGCCCCGCGTGCCCGCCCGACGGCCTGGCTCCGTGCCAGGAGCAGGCCGACCATGGTCCCGATCGACAGGAACGACAGGGCGAGCCCCAGCCGAACGATGCCGGCCCGGTTGAAGTTCGCCGCCACCTGCGCGACGACGATGCCCAGTCCCCACCCGACGATGCCGAGCGCCGACCGTTTCGCCATCGGGCCCTTCGGTCCCAGGCGGACCCGCCCCCCGCCGCCCGGGGCGGCGCCGACGACGAGCCCCAGCCCGGCGGCCGCCGCGGCGACCCAGCCGACGGTGGAGACGCCCATGACGAGCGACATCGCCACCACCACCGCCCCCGTCACCAGCAGCCGGGCGACGTCCATCCACGTGCGGACCCGCGTCTCGCGTCGGAGGAAGACGAGTGCCACGACCACCCCGACGAGGGACAGGCCGATCGACGCGATGGCGACGGGTCCCATGATGAGGAGGACCCTACCGAATCACCCCCGGGCCATGCCGGGGTCAGACGCGGATCTCGAGTCCCTCGTCGCCGGCGTCGACGGTGACGTCGTCCCCGTCGGTCACCCGACCCTCGAGGATCTCCATGGCGAGGCGATCGGCGAGTTCGGTCTGGAGCAGCCGCTTGAGTGGGCGCGCTCCGTAGGAGGGGTCGTAGCCGTGCTCGGCGAGCCAGTCGAGGGCGGCGTCCGTCGTCGTCACCGTGATGCGGCGGCCGGCGAGCCGCCGGGTCACCTGCTCCAGCTGGATGTCGACGATCTGGCGGAGGTCGTCGCGCGTGAGGCGGTTGAACACGATGAGGTCGTCGACCCGGTTCAGGAATTCGGGGCGGAAGTGCTGGCGCACCACCCCCATGACCCGCTCCCGCACGGTCTCGTCGGGGAGGTCGGGGTCGATGAGCTCCGAGCCGAGGTTCGACGTCATGATGAGCACGGCGTTCGTGAAGTCGACCGTGCGGCCCTGACCGTCGGTGAGCCGCCCGTCGTCGAGCAGCTGCAGCAGCACGTTGAAGACGTCGGCGTGGGCCTTCTCGATCTCGTCGAGGAGGATCACCGCATAGGGCCGGCGGCGCACGGCCTCCGTCAGCTGGCCGCCCTCGTCGTAGCCGACGTAGCCCGGGGGCGCGCCGATGAGGCGGCTCACCGAGTGCTTCTCCATGTACTCGGACATGTCGATGCGGACCATCGCCCGCTCGTCGTCGAAGAGGAACTCGGCGAGCGCCCGGGCGAGCTCGGTCTTGCCGACGCCGGTGGGGCCGAGGAACACGAAGGAGCCGATCGGACGGTTCGGGTCGGCGAGGCCCGCGCGCGAGCGGCGCACGGCGTTCGCCACTGCCGAGACGGCGTCGTCCTGGCCCACGACGCGCTCGTGGAGGAGCTCCTCGAGGCGCACGAGCTTCTCGACCTCGCCCTCCATGAGCCGGGAGACGGGGATGCCGGTCCAGCGGCTCACCACCTCGGCCACGTCCTCCTCGTCCACCTCCTCCTTCAGCATGCGCACGTCGGCCTGGAGCTTCTCGAGGGACTCCTGCTCCTCGGCGAGCCGCTGCTCGAGGCGGCGGAGGGTGCCGTACCGGAGTTCGGCGGCGCGTTCGAGGTCACCGTCGCGTTCGGCCCGCTCGGCCTCGACGCGGGTGTCCTCGATCTCGGCCTTGAGGTCGCGGATCCCCGAGATGGCCTCCTTCTCGAGGGTCCAGTGGGCCGCCAAACGGTCGATCTCCTCGCCGAGGTCGGCGAGTTCCGCCTCGATGGATCCGAGCCGCTCCTCCGACGCCGCGTCGGACTCCTTCGCCAGCGCGGCGCGTTCGATCTCGAGCTGTCGGCGGCGGCGCTCCAGTTCGTCGATCTCCTCGGGCATCGAGTCGATCTCGATGCGGAGGCGGCTGCCCGCCTCGTCGACGAGGTCGATGGCCTTGTCGGGAAGATGGCGGGCGGTGATGTAGCGGTCGGAGAGCACGGCGGCGGCGACGAGCGCAGCATCGGTGATGCGGACGCCGTGGTGCACCTCGTACCGCTCCTTGAGGCCGCGGAGGATGCCGACGGCGTCCTCCACCGACGGCGGCTCGACGACCACGGGCTGGAAGCGGCGCTCCAGGGCGGCGTCCTTCTCGACGTGCTTGCGGAACTCGTCGAGCGTGGTGGCGCCGATCATCCGCAGTTCCCCCCGGGCGAGCATGGGCTTGAGCATGTTCGAGGCGTCCATGGCGCCCTCGGCGGCCCCGGCGCCCACGAGGGTGTGCATCTCGTCGATGAACGTGATGATCTCGCCCTCGGCGGCCCTGATCTCGTCGAGCACGGCCTTGAGGCGCTCCTCGAACTCGCCGCGGTACTTGGCGCCGGCGACGAGGGCGCCGAGGTCGATCGCGACGATCCGCTTGCTCTTCAGGCCCTCGGGGACGTCGCCGTCGACGATGCGGCCGGCGAGTCCCTCGACGATGGCCGTCTTGCCCACCCCGGGCTCGCCGATGAGGACGGGGTTGTTCTTCGTCCGGCGGGACAGGACCTGGATGACGCGGCGGATCTCGTCGTCCCGTCCGATGACCGGGTCGAGCTTCCCGCGCCGGGCGGCCTCGACGAGGTCGCGCCCGTACTTCTGGAGGGCGTCGAAGGTGCCCTCGGGGTCCTGGCTCGTCACCCGCGTGGCCCCGCGCACGTCGCGCAGCGCTCCCAGGATCGCGTCCCGGGTGATGCCGCGGTCCCTGAGGACGTCGCCGGCTTCGCCGTCGACGTCCGCCAGGGCGAGGAGGAGGTGCTCGACGGAGACGTAGTCGTCCTTCATCGTCGTGCGCTCGCCCTCGGCCGCCTCGAGGATGCGCCCCAGGGCGGGGGAGAACACCGTCTCCGCGTCGCCGTAGACCTTCGGGATCGGTCGGAGGGCGTCGTCGACGTCGCGACGCACGGCCACCGGGTCGACGTCGAGCCGTTCGAGCAGGGGGTAGACGATCCCCTCCGTCTGGGCGAGCAGGCCGGCGAGCAGGTGGGCGGGGCCCGCCTGGGCGTGGTTGCGGCGGTCGGCCTCCTCCCGGGCGGCGAGCACCGCCTGCTGGGAGGCGTGGGTGAATCGGTTCAGGTCCATGGCGGGCACCTCGATGGGAGTTATATCAGTAAATCTGAGTCATATTGTATCAGGTCTGGGACGGTTGGGAACCCTACGATGGCGGCGTGTGGTCGACCTTCACCCGGCGCGGCGGATGGTGGGTGGCCGCCCAGGCCGTGGTCATGGCGCTGATGGCCGGCTCGTGGTTCGTGTCGGACGGCGACTGGGGGACCTGGTCGTGGGTCGTCGGCTGGGCGCTCGCGGGCGCAGGCCTCGTCGTCGGCGCATGGGCGATGCTCGCCCTCGGTGACAATCTCACGCCCTATCCGTCGCCCCGGCAGGGGACCGAGCTCGTCGAGCGCGGGCCGTACCGGGTGGCGCGGCACCCGATCTATGGCGCGATCGTGCTCGGCTCCGTCGGGCTCTCGCTCGTCGCCGGGTCGGGCCCCGGACTCGCCCTGGCCGGCGTGTTGGCCGCACTCTTCACCCGCCAAGTCCTCCGTCGAAGAGCGCCATCTCGCCGCCTCGGTGCCCGGATACGACGCCTACCGTCGCCGGGTGCGGGGCCGACTGCTGCCCTTCGTCCCCTGAGGGCCTTCGCCTCTGGCATCGCCGACGGAGACGCGGTCCACTGCGGGTGGCACGCATCGGCTCGTCGCCACCGGAGGCACGCCATGTGGTCGCTCCACGACGAGGACCTCCCGCTCGACGCCCGGGACCGGCTCGGGCGGCTCGGCGACGACGCCGAGATCGAGTCGCTCGCCTGGGACGACGACGAGCCCGGTGCGGACGAACTGGACGTCGAGCGTCGCGTCCACGCGCTCGTCGATCTCGTCCGTGCGGCGCCGGACCCCGACACCGTCGACCTGCTGCGCGAGGCCGTCGCCACCGTGGGCGACCTGGTGGCCGCCGGACGCCTCGATCCCGACCGCGCCGACGACCTGATCGCGTTGGCCCAGGCGACCCTCGACATCGCCGACGAGCAAGATCACGATATGTGAATAATCGGTGATTTTTCGCTGCCCGATGACGTTTGGCCGGGTCGATGTGTGCAATCATCGGCGTACTTCACGACTGCAACCCAGGAGTCCCCCATGAGCATCGAGATCGTCGGCGACGTCGGCGGACGTCGATCGGAGATCCTGACCCCCGACGCCCTCGCCTTCCTCGACGACCTCGAGCATCGATTCGGCGAGCGGCGCGTCCAGCTCCTCGACCGCCGGGCCGAACGGCAGCGGCACTGGGACGCCGGGGAGATGCCCGACTTCCTGCCCGAGACGGCGGCGGTCCGCGAGGGCGACTGGCGGGTTCGCCCCGTGCCCGACGATCTGGCCGACCGGCGAGTCGAGATCACCGGGCCCGTCGACCGCAAGATGATGATCAACGCGCTCAACTCGGGCGCTCGGGCCTTCATGGCCGACTTCGAGGACTCGAACTCCCCGACGTGGGACAACGTGATCGACGGCCAGGTGAACTGCTTCGATGCCGTCCGCCGGACGATCGAGCTGGAGACGCCGGACAAGTCGTACCGGCTCGACGACGACGTCGCCACGCTGCTCGTGCGGCCCCGGGGATGGCATCTGATCGACCGGCACGTCCTGGTCGACGGCCGCCCGATCTCGGCGTCGCTGCTCGATTTCGGCCTCTTCGCCCACCACAACGCCCGCGAACTCGTGGATCGGGGGTCGGGCCCCTACTTCTACCTCCCCAAGCTGGAGAGCCACCTCGAGGCGCGGCTGTGGAACGACGTGTTCGTCCACACCCAGGAGGCCCTCGGCCTTCCCGTGGGGACGATCAAGGCCACGGTGCTCATCGAGACGATCCTCGCCGCCTTCGAGATGGAGGAGATCCTCCACGAGCTGCGCGACCACTCCGCGGGGCTCAACGCGGGGCGGTGGGACTACATCTTCTCCTGTGTCAAGACCTTCCGGGGCCGGGACGACCTCATGCTCCCCGACCGGGGGCAGATCACGATGACCGTCCCGTTCATGCGGGCCTACACCGAGCAGCTCGTGCGCGCCTGCCACCGGCGCGGTGCCCACGCGATGGGCGGCATGGCGGCCTTCATCCCGAACCGGCGTGACCCCGAGGTGACCGAACGCGCCCTCGAGGGCGTGCGGGCCGACAAGCGGCGCGAGGCCACCGACGGGTTCGATGGCACCTGGGTGGCCCACCCCGACCTCGTCGAGACGGCCCAGGGAGAGTTCGACGCCGTGCTCGGCGACCGCCCCAACCAGGTGGACCGCCTGCGTGAGGACGTCGAACCCGACGCCGACGCCCTCCTCGACATCCGGGTGCCCGGCGGGTCCATCACCGAGGACGGACTGCGCCAGAACGTGTCGGTGGGGGTGCAGTACCTGGCCTCGTGGCTGCGGGGGACGGGGGCGGCGGCGATCGATGACCTCATGGAGGACGCGGCCACCGCCGAGATCTCCCGCACCCAGGTGTGGCAGTGGGTGCGCCACGGCGCGTCGCTCGACGACGGGCGCCCGGTCACCGAGGAGCTGGTGCGGGCGATCCTCGACGAGGAGCTGCTCCGCCTTCGCGACACCTACGGCGACGAGGCCATCGACGGCGGCCGCTTCGCCGAGGCCGCCGAGGTGTTCATCGCCGTCGCCCTCGCCGACGACTTCCCGAACTTCCTGACCATCCCCGCCTACGACCTGCTCTGAGGAGGAGTCATGACCACCGACATCCAGGAACGATTCGACGAACGGGTCGCTGCGTTGGAGGAGCGCTGGGAGACCGAAGAGCGCTGGACCGGCGTGCAACGCGACTACTCGGCCCCCGAGGTCGTGGCGCTCCAGGGCTCCCGGCCCGTCGACCGGCCGATGGCCCGGCTTGCCGCCGAGAAGCTGTGGGAACTGCTCCACACCACCGACTACGTCAACGCCCTGGGGTCGATCAGCGGCGGCCAGGCCGTCCAGATGGCCAAGGCGGGCCTGCGGGCGATCTACCTGAGCGGCTGGCAGGTCGCCGCCGACGCCAACCTGGCCGGCGAGACCTACCCCGACCAGAGCCTCTATCCCGCCAACAGCGCCCCCAGCCTCGTGCGCAGGCTCGCGAACGCCCTCACCCGGGCCGACCAGATCCAGTGGGCGGACGGCCGCGACGACGTCGACTACTTCCTGCCGATCGTGGCCGACGCCGAAGCCGGCTTCGGAGGGGCCCTCAACGCCTACGAGCTGATGAAGGCGATGATCGACGCGGGCGCCGCCGGCGTCCACTACGAGGATCAGCTGGCGTCGGAGAAGAAGTGCGGACACATGGGCGGCAAGGTGCTCGTGCCGACCTCCCAGCACATCCGCACCCTGACGGCGGCGCGACTGGCCGCCGACGTCGCCGGTGCGCCGACGCTGGTCTTCGCCCGCACCGATGCGAACGCAGCGACGCTCATCACCAGCGACGTCGACGAACGCGACCGCGAGTTCATCACCGGCACCCGGACGGCCGAGGGGTTCTACGAGGTCCGCAACGGCCTGGACGCCGCGATCGCCCGGGGACTGGCGTACGCCCCCTACGCCGACCTCCTGTGGTGTGAGACCGCCCGACCCGATCTCGACGAGGCCGCCCGGTTCGCCGAGGCGATCCACGCCGAGTACCCCGACACGATGCTCGCCTACAACTGCTCGCCGTCGTTCAACTGGCGCAAGCACCTGGACGACGCCACGATCGCGACGTTCCAGAAGGAGCTCGGGGCGATGGGCTACAAGTTCCAGTTCATCACCCTGGCGGGGTTCCACGCCCTCAACGCATCGATGTTCGAGCTGGCGCACGGCTACGCCCGCGAGGGGATGCCGGCCTACGTGGAGCTCCAGGAGGCCGAGTTCGGGATGGAGGGCCAGGGGTACACGGCCACGAAGCATCAGGCCGAAGTCGGGGCCGGCTACTTCGACCTCGTCGCCCAGACGATCTCGGGCGGGACGGCGTCGACCCTGGCGCTCACCGGCTCCACCGAGGAGGAGCAGTTCTAGGAGGGACGTTCGCCACGGCCCCCAGGTGACCCCGGGAGCGTGACCGTATGACGCAGCCGACGCTGAGCCGCAGTGCCAACATCGGGGCGCGGGCCATCGAGGACGCCCTCGACTCCTACATGACCGAGTTCGGAGCGATCACCCGTCGCGCCCGCGACCGCTTCGCACGTCGGGAATGGCGGGAGATGCGGTCGGACGCCGCCAAGCGGCTGGGCCTGTATCGACGGCGGATCGACCGTCTCGTCGAGGAGATCACGCCGCTGCTCGGCGACCGGCTCCACGACCGGATGGCGTGGGCAGGCATGAAGGCGGTCTACTCGGGGCGGATCGCCGGGCGCCAGGACTACGACATCGCCGAGACCTTCTTCAACTCCGTCACGCGGCGGGTGTTCTCGACGGTGGGTGTGGATCAGGACATCGAGTTCGTGGCCACCGACTTTTCCTCGCCGCCCAGCCAGTCGGTGGGGGCCGTCCACCGCCGGGTGGCGTGCGACACGGTCGAGGCGGGCGTGGACGCGCTGCTCGAGGGCGCCGGCCTCGGGGTCGCCTGGCAGGACCGGGCCCGGGACGCGGCCCTGGCGGCGGAACGCATCGCCGAGCGCGTCGAGGCGGCGGGGTGGCGCCACCCGGTGGCCGCCCTCGAGGTCGTGGCGGTCCCCTTCTTCCGGGCCGGCGGTGCCTACCTGGTCGGCCGGGCGTCGTCCACGGGCGACCTGGACCACGTGCCGGTGGTGCTGGCGATCCGCAACGGGCCCTCGGGTGCCTGGGTGGACGCCGTCCTCACCGAGGAGCGGGACGTGAGCGTCCTGTTCAGCTACACCCGGTCGTACTTCCACGTGGAGGTCGACCGGCCCAGCGACCTCGTACGGTTCCTGAAGTCGATCGTGCCCCGCAAGCGCATCGCCGAGCTCTACATCGCCATCGGGTTCGCCAAGCACGGCAAGACCGAGCTGTACCGCGACATCCTCGACCACCTGGAGGGGACCGAGGAGGTCTTCGAGCCCACGCCGGGGACGCCGGGCATGGTGATGGCCGCCTTCGGCATGCCGTCACAGGACCTCGTGTTCAAGATCATCCGCGATCGGTTCCCCCCGCCGAAGCAGACCACCCGGCGCGAGGTGATGGATCGGTACCGGCTCGTCTCCCGTCACGACCGGGCGGGTCGGCTCATCGACGCGTGGGAGTTCGAGCACCTCGCCTTCGGGCGGGATCGGTTCTCGGAGGAGGTCCTCGACGAGCTCCTGTCGGAGGCGTCGCGCACCGTCGAGGTGGCCGGGGACACCGTCGTCCTCCACCACGTGTACGTCGAACGGCGGGTGACCCCGCTCGACGTGTTCATCCGGACGGTGGACGAACGGGCTGCCGCCGACGCCGTCGTCGACATGGGCAACGCCGTGAAGGATCTCGCACGGAGCAACGTCTTCCCGGGGGACCTGCTGCTGAAGAACTTCGGCGTGACCCGGTCGGGCCGCGTCGTCTTCTACGACTACGACGAGCTCACCCTGCTCGACGAGGTGAACTTCCGAAGGATGCCCGAGCCGACCCATCCCGAGGAGGAGCTCGCCGCCGAGCCGTGGTTCGGGGTGGGCGACGCCGACGTGTTCCCCGAGGAGTTCCGCAACTTCCTCGGGTTGCCGCGAACGCTCCGTGCCGCCTTCGTGGACGCCCACGACGACCTGTTCGATCCCCGGACCTGGGAGGCGATCCAGCAGCGGATCGCCGAAGGTGAGATCATCCAGATCCTCCCCTACGAGGAGCGACGACGGCTTCGTCACGAGGCCCCGGTCGCCGCGTAGGGAACCCGGCGCCGCCCCGGGGGCCGGGGACACGGTCGAAAGGAGTCTTCGTGGTCCAGGAGTTCAAGACGTTCGTCTCGCGCGGGAACCTGATCGAGGTGGCGGTGGGTCTCGTGATGGCCCTCGCCTTCAAGGCGGTCATCGACGCGCTCGTGCAGGGCATCCTCATGCCGATCATCGCCGCGCTGTTCGGTCAGCCGTCCTTCGACTCGCTGACGTTCACCGTCAACGACGCGGTGTTCGCCTACGGCACGGTGATCACCCAGGCCGTGACCTTCCTGCTCATCGCGCTGGCCCTGTTCGTGCTCGTCATCAAGCCGTACAACACGTGGAAGGCGCGTCAGCAGGCGGGGGAGGAGCCGGCACCGGCCGCGCCGCCCGAGGACGTCGTGCTGCTGCGAGAGATCCGCGACGCCCTCCAGACCCCGTAACCCGACCACGACCCACGAGGCGCCCGTCCCGGAATGGGGCGGGCGCCCTCGCGGTTGGTGGTGTGGCGTCGTCGACCCGAGGAGCCCGCCCCATGCCGAAAGCCGTCTGGAACGGCACCGTTCTGGCCGACAGCGACCACACCGAGGTCGTCGAGGGCAATCACTATTTCCCGGCGGACTCGGTGAGCACCGACCACCTGCGTCCGAGCGAGCGAACCTCCGTCTGTCCCTGGAAGGGAACGGCCTCCTACTACGACGTGGTGGTCGGCGAGGACCGGCGAGCGGCCGGAGCGTGGTACTACCCCGATCCCTCGGACGCCGCCGCGAACATTCGCGACCACATCGCCTTCTACGGGTTCGTCGACGTCGTCGACTGACGAGGGGGTAGCGTCTACCGCATGGCACGGCGTGTCCCCGGTTCGGACGGCCTCAAGGCTCGTATCCAGCGGATGGTCGCCGGCAAGGTGGCGGAGGCGATCGGTGAGCAGTCCGAGGCGCGGCAGCGGCTCCTCGAACTGGGGATCGTGGACGAGGCGTGGCTCGCCGACCCGTCGAGCGACCCGACCCGCCCGCTGGACCGGCTCAAGGAGCTGCGCCAGGAGGTGGCGGACGAGCCCTCGATACTCGCCCGGCTCGGTGTGGAGCCGATCGCCATGCTGGGCGCCCAGTCCGCGATGGCAGGCGAGGCGCCGGGCGACCCGGCCGCCGAGCTGACGGTCGTGTTCACCGATCTCGAAGGGTTCACGTCGTTCACCGAGGAGCGCGGTGACGCGGTGGCGGGCCGCCTGTTGCGATCCCACTACTCCGTGGTGGACGAGATCGTCGAGGGCCGCGGCGGCTCGGTGGTGAAGCGCCTCGGCGACGGCCACATGGCCAGCTTCACGACGCCGCGAGCCGCGGTGCTCGCCTCGCTCGAGCTCGTCCGTGCGTCTCCCGACGAGATGCGGCTCCGGGCCGGCGGCCACCTCGGTGGCGTCGTTCGCCTCGGGGGCGACCTGGTGGGTCACACGGTGAATCTCGCGGCGCGCGTCGCCGCCAGCGCCTCCGGAGGGCATCTCCGGGTCACGACGGCGGTCAGCGACACGGCCGGCCCGGTCCCCGGCGCGGCGTACGGGCCGCCCGAGACGGTGCGTCTCAAGGGGATCGACGAACCGGTCCGGGTCCGCGAGGTGACGTCCGACGCCGCGTGACGCCCCCGGGATCGGAGGCCCTGCCGGGGGGAACCGTCGCCCGACCTCGTGGCGGCCCTCCTGGCCCGTGGGCGAGTACGGGTCGCCGGCCGGGTTCTGTTCCCTGCTACCGCTCGGCGCGAGGCGTGGGGGCGGCGTCGGGCGGGTCGACGCGGACCACGGGTCCGTCGGCGAAGGGGTCATCGAGGGCGATCCCGAACGCCCGGTACACCGACGGAGGCACCGAGATGTCACCCAGATAGAGCTCGCCGACCAGATCCGGCCGCTCCCGAAGGCCGCGCTTGGGCAGCGCCAGGGTGAGGGTGGCGGTGGCCTCGACGGTCGGCTCGCCCGCCGAGCCCATCGTGAGGTCGAGCCCGCTGGGCGTGTCGAGGGCGAGCACGGGCGCCGTCTGCTCGTTCGCCCATCCGATGAGGTCCGCCGCACGGCCGCGAGGGTCGCCGGATATCGAGTATCCGATGACGGCGTCGACGACGAGGTCGGCGTCACCGGGTGCGGCGGTGAAGGGGATCCCCATGCGACGGGCGATGTCTGCCTGGCGGGCGGGCACGCCGTCGAGGTCGGTCCGCACGAGGGCGATCGTGACGTCGACGCCCCGGTTCGCCAGGTGTCGTGCGGCGACGATTCCTCCGCCGCCATTGCCGCCCGGGCCGGCGAGCACCGTCACGCGATCGGGATCGAACCGTCGTCCGGCCAGCAGCGCGAGGTCGCGACCGGCGTTCTCCATCATCTGGGCGAGGCCGATGCCGAGGTCCTCCTCCATGACGCGATCGACCTCCCGCATGTCGGCGGTGGAGATCGACGGCACGCCCCGGCGGACCGGGAAGGTCACCCGCCGAGCTCGTCGAGGTCGGGACGGCGGACGTCGGGCAGGTTGCGGCGGACCCGGGTGTAGGCGACCCGTGGCTTCGACCCGCCCTGGTACCGCTGCTCGGCTTCTCCGAGCAGGCGACGCAGCCTCGAGACCTGCTTCTGGAGCCGTGCCACCTCGTCCCGCAGCTCGAGGATGTGCTTGACGCCCTCGATGTTGACGCCGTCGGAGGTGAGCTCCTGGATGAGTCCGAGGCGCTCGAGGTCCTCGTCGCTGTACCGGCGGGTGCCGCCGGGCGTCCGATAGGGGCTGAGGAGGCCGCGGCGCTCGTAGATGCGGAGCGTCTGGGGATGGACCCCGGCGAGTTCGGCGGCGACCGAGATGATGTACACGGCCTCGGTGCGTCGATCGTCCATGGTCATACTCCCAGGTGTTCGCGGGGGTCGTCGGTTTCGAGGTCGCGCAGCTCCTCGAGGAGTTCGCGTGCCCGGGGTGACAGCTCCCCGGGGACCGACACCTCGACGGTGACGAGCAGGTCGCCGGTCCCGGAGTCGGTTTCGACGCCGCGGCCCGAGACCCGGAAGACCTTCCCGCTCGGGGTGCCCGGCGGGATCTTGATGGTCACCTTGCCGTCGAGGGTGGGGGCCGTGACGTCGGCGCCGAGAGCCGCCTCCGTGAACGAGATCGGCACCCGGACCTTCAGATCCGTCCCGCTGCGTTCGAAGATCGGGTGCGTGCCGGTGTGGACGCGGACGTAGAGGTCGCCGGGCCGGCCGCCACCGACGCCCGGCTTGCCCTTGCCCCGGACGCGGATCTTCGCCCCGTCGCCGACGCCGGCGGGGATCTTCACCGTCACCTGGCGGCGGCCCTCGGGTCCGTCGATCGCGAGGGTGCGCGTGACGCCCGAGACCGCCTCGTGGAAGGAGAGGCGCATCTCCGTCTCGAGGTCGCCGCCCCGGCGGGCGGGCTGGCGGCGTCGACCGCCGCCACCCCCGCCGAACAGGTCGCCGAGCCCACCGAACAGACCGCCGTCGCCGAAGATGTCCCCGAGGTCCTCCATGCGGACGTACTGGGCCCCGCCGGGCGCCCCGTGGGGTCCGCCCGCGTAGGCGCCGCGGCTGAAGGCGTCACGGGTCTCGTCGTACTGCTTCCGCTGCTCGGGGTCCTTGAGCACCGAGTAGGCCTCCGAGACCTCCTTGAAGCGGGCCTCGGCGTCGGCGTCACCGGAGGTGCGGTCGGGATGGTTCTCCTGCGCGAGCTTGCGGTAGGCGCGCTTGATCTCCGCCGCGGAGGCGTCCTTGTCGACGCCGAGGACCTCGTAGTAGTCCTTCTCCAGCCACTCGCGGCGCACGGTGCTATCCCTCGTCGGCATCGTCGGGCCCCACTGCCACCAGCGTCGGCCGGATCACCCGTCCCTTGAGCGTGTACCCCCGCCGCATCTCGGCGGTGACCACGAGGTCGTCCCCGCCGCCACCCGCCACGGCCTCGTGCACCGAGGGGTCGAAGGGCTCCCCGAGGGCGGGAATCACCTCGAGCCCCTCCTTGCCGAGGATGTCCATGAGCTGGTGGTACGTGCCGCGGACGCCCGCGACGAGCTTCTCCTCCGACGGCGACTGCGGGTCGTGCGTGAACGCGGCGTCGAAGCTGTCGAGCACCGGGAGGAGGGCCTCCACCAGGCGCTGCGAGGAACGTTCGACGATCTCGTCACGATCGCGCGCCGCGCGCTTGCGGAAGTTCTCGTAGTCGGCGGCGAGACGGCGGAGGTCGTCGAGATACGCCTCCGTCGTCTGCTGCGCCGTCGCGAGGGCGTCGGTGAGCACCTCGACGGCCGCGTCGGCGTCGTCGGGGAGCTCGACGTCGAGGCGCGGGGTGGGGCGGACGCCGGTGGTCTCGTCGACCACCTCGGCGTCCACCACCTCACCCGGCTCGGGCTCGGCCTCGACGACCTCGCCCTCGAGGATCTCGTCGGCCATCGTCAGGAGTCCTCGCCCTCGTCGACGATCTCGGCCTCGACGACCTCGTCGTCGTCGCCGGCCGCGTCCGCCTGCGGGGCGGCGGTCTGCTCCTGGGTGGCCTCGTAGATCTTCTGGCCCAGCGTCTGCGATGCCTTCAGCACGGCGTCGGAGGCCGACTGCAGCGTCTCGGCCGAGGCGTTCTCGTCCTCGAGCGCCTTCTTGAGCGCGTCGAGTTCGGAACGGATGGCCGACTGCTCGGACTCCTCCAGCTTGTCGCCGTGCTCCTCGAGCATCTTCTCGGTCTGGTAGGCCACGTGGTCGGCCTGGTTGCGGGCCTCGGCGGCCTCGCGACGGTCCCGGTCCTCGTTGGCGTGGGCCTCGGCGTCCTTCACCATCTGGTCGATCTCGTCCTTGGGCAGGGCGGAGCCGCCGGTGATGGTGATCTGCTGGGTCTTGCCGGTGCCCAGGTCCTTGGCCGACACCGACACGATGCCGTTGGCGTCGATGTCGAAGGTGACCTCGATCTGGGGCACGCCACGGGGCGCCGGGGGGATCCCCGTCAGGTTGAAGCGGCCGAGGGACTTGTTGTCCGACGCCATCTCGCGCTCGCCCTGCAGGACGTGCACCTCCACCTCCGGCTGGTTGTCGGCCGCCGTGGTGAAGATCTCCGCCCGGCGGGTGGGGATCGTCGTGTTGCGCTCGATCATCTTCGTCATCACGCCGCCCATCGTCTCGATACCGAGGGTCAGGGGCGTGACGTCGAGGAGGAGGATGTCCTTCACGTCGCCCTTGAGGACGCCGGCCTGGAGCGCGGCGCCGGAGGCGACCACCTCGTCGGGGTTGACACCCTTGTGGGGCTCCTGTCCGGCCACCTCGGTCACGAGGGCCTGGACGGCGGGCATCCGGGTGGAGCCGCCGACGAGGATCACGTGGTCGATGTCACCCACCGAGATCCCGGCGTCCTTGATCGCCTGCTCGAAGGGCTCCTTCGTGGCGAGGACGAGGTCCTCGGTCATCTTGTCGAAGTCCGAGCGCGTGAGCGTCTGCTGCAGGTGGAGCGGACCCTCGGACGTCGCCGTGATGAACGGCAGGTTGATCTCCGTCGACGTGACCGACGACAGTTCGATCTTGGCCTTCTCGGCGGCCTCCTTGAGGCGCTGGCGGGCCATGTTGTCCTTCGAGAGATCGACGCCGTTCTCGTCCTTGAACGTCTTCACGAGCCAGTCGATGATCCGCTGGTCCCAGTCGTCACCGCCGAGCTCGGTGTTGCCGGAGGTGGACTTGACCTCGAACACGCCTTCACCGATCTCGAGCACCGACACGTCGAAGGTGCCGCCGCCGAGGTCGTACACGACGATGGTCTGGTCCTGGCCCTCCTTGTCGAGGCCGTAGGCGAGGGAGGCCGCGGTGGGCTCGTTGATGATCCGAAGCACCTCGAGACCGGCGATCTGGCCCGCCTCCTTGGTGGCCTGGCGCTGGGCATCGCCGAAGTACGCCGGCACGGTGATGACGGCCTGGGTGACCTCGTCGCCGAGGAAGGCTTCGGCGTCGCGCTTGAGCTTCATCAGGATGCGCGCCGAGATCTCCTGGGGGGTGTACTCCTTGCCGTCGATCTCGGGCGAGGTCCAGTCGGTTCCCATGTGCCGCTTGACGGATCGGATGGTGCGGTCGGGGTTCGTGATCGACTGGCGCTTCGCCACGTCGCCGACGAGCACCTCGCCGCTCTTCGAGAACGCCACCACCGAGGGCGTCGTCCGATGCCCTTCGGCGTTGGCGATGACGGTGGGCTCGCCGCCCTCGTAGACGGCGACGACGCTGTTCGTCGTGCCCAGGTCGATGCCTACTGCGCGTGTCATGGTCTCCTCACGGATGGTTCGGGGATTACATCTTCGATTGGTGAGGTCAGTATAGCAAATCTGAGTCGGCTTATATCAAGTTTGTTCGAGTAGCCTCGGCCGTCCATGCCGATGCCCCGTTGTCCGCGATGTGGTGAGGACGAGCGCCTCGTCGGCGAGCGCTCGGGCGACACGATCACCGTGCGGTGCGAGGTGTGTGACGCCGTGTGGGACCGGGACCCCACCCATCGGTGCGGGCTGTGCGGATCGGACGTCCTCATCCACACGCCGAAGCCCCTGTGGGAGAAGGGTCGTGGCGACCAGCGGACCCCGGCAGGACGGATCGACGCCTACCTGTGCGTCACCTGCGGAGGGCGGGACGTGACGTCGAGCGACCCTCGTCCGGCCGAGGACTGAGGGGACCGACGGACACCGGGGCTAGAGACCGCCGAACTGGCGGTCGGTGGGCTCTGCTCAGCAGAACCAGGGCTCGGTCATGCGGGGCCGTCCCGCGGTCGCACCGGCGGGGATCGGGGTGTGGTCGGGATCACGGCCCGCCCGCTCGACGACGATCCGCCACAGCTTCTCGAACGTCACCACCGGGTCCTCGGCGGCGTCGGCTCCGGCCGACGCCGCCTCGGCCAGCGAGCGCTGGAGGTCGTCGGTCTCGGGGTGCTCGGGTGTCCAGGTCCACGAGAGGGCGTCGGGGTCGTAGTCACCCAGGTGGGGCCGCATCTCGGGTGTATCGAGGAGCAGGGAGCCGTCGGGCACGAGCAGTCGGATGGACAGCTGCACGGGGTCCACGTTCGGGACGAGGTCGTGACGGCCGACGAAGTCGAGGATGTCGACGAGGTCGTCCAGGGTGGTCCACGGTGTGAACGGCATCCACGACGGACGGATCTCGACGCCGTGATCCCGCAGGAGGTGGACGGCCTCGCCCATGTCGGCGGCCGTGTGACCCTTGTCGAGGATGGTGAGGATCCGATCGTTGGTGGTCTCGAAGGCGGAGACCACGAAGGCGAGGCCGGGCGCCAGCTCCGGCCACAGGTCGCGGTGCTTCAGGACGTGCTCCACCTTCACGGTGATGTCGTAGGTGACATCGGGGTGCCGGTCGCGCAGGCCCCGGACCACTCGCAGGGCGTGGTGGGGGCCGTTGAGGAAGTCGGGGTCTCCGAAGGTGATGTGACGGGCCCCGGCGGCCACCTGCTGGTCGGCGTCGGCGAGCACGACGTCGGGGTCGACGATCCGCAGGCGGCCGTCGTAGACCGCGGGCAGCGGACAGTGGCGGCACCGGTGCACGCACCCGTGGGAGGCCTCGACGGCGCCCACGAGCCGCTCCTCGCCGTCGATGGCCAGCCGGGCGTAGCGGTCGAGGGGCGGGAGGAGGTCGCGGGCGGGTACGGCGAAGGCGTGGCGGCCGAGATCGACCCGGACGGGGTCGCCCGTCGCCGTCCCGGCGGCCACCTCGTCCACCCAGGCGACGAGCTGGGGTTCGTACTCCCCGGCGACGACGCGATCGGCGAGGCCGCCGACGATCTCGTCGGCGTTCACGGCTGCGTAGAGGCCGTAGAGGGCGATCGGTGTGCCCGGGGCGACGGTGCGCACTGTGCGGGCGACGACTTCGGCCAGGCGCAGCCCCGTGTGCATCGGCACCGAGATCGCCACGGCGTCGGCCCTCCGGAGGGCGTCGGGCTCGAGGCGCTGCACCGCGATGTCGATCGCCTCCACGTCGTGGCCCGCCTCGCGGAGGCGAGCCGCCGGCGATGCGACGTGCACCGGCTGACGGCCGAGCTCGTAGGTGGAGACGAGGAGAACCCGCATCCGGTCAGCGTACGGCGGGGCCCCTCCGTATCGGGGTCAGCCCCCCGGGCGGGTGTGGTCGGGCTTCGCCTCGCCGATCGTGGCGGAGCAGGCGTCGTGACCGCACTTGCACGGCTCGGCGCCGGTCCCCACGCCGAGGCGACAGGTCACGCCGCAGTGATCGTCGCCTGCGTCCACCGGGCACGTGCACGCTTCGAATGCGCATTCCATCGATCGAATCCTGGTCGCGTTCGACACAGTCTGGTCGGTCGCGACGGTTCCCGGGGAATCGGCTCGCCACGGGAGACCTCCCCCGAACGGGTGAGGCCCGATCCTCCCGTCGACGGGGACGAGAACCGTCCTCGCAGGGGAGGGCGGCACGACCCTCGATCCATACGTTGCCCATGCACCCACCGACGACACAGGGAGCGGGACATGGATCAGCATCAGATCGGACTCACCGGGCGTCTGGCCCGATACGGGACCCGGCGACCGTGGACGGTGGTCGGCATCTGGGTCGTCCTCCTGGCCGTGGCGTTCGTGGCGGCGGGCAGCCTCTCGCTGACCGGTGACGGTGCGCTGCTCGTCGAGACCGAGACCGGGCGGGCCGATGCCCTCCTCGACGAGCACTTCGACTCGACGTCGCGGCCGAAGGAGTTCGTGGTCGTCGAGACCGAGGGGGCGGGCCCCGACGAGCTCGCCGCCCGCATCGACCGCCTCGCCGCCGACCTCCGGGCCACGGGCACCGTGACCCGCGTGGTGTCGTACCGGGACGGCGTCGCGGACCTGCTCTCGGACGACGGCACGGCGGCGCTCGTCGTCGCGACGATGGCGTGGGGGGACAGCGAGGCCAACGCGGCCCCGGTCGTCGACCTCGTCGAGGCCCTCGACGCCGAAGCCGCCTTTGCCGCCGGAACCGTCGGGGACGGAAGCGTGAGCGCCGAGTTCACGCATCTCGCGGAGGAGACCCTCATGCGGGGGGAGATGGTCGGCGTCGGCGTGGCGCTCGTCATCCTCGTCGTGCTGTTCGGGGCGGTGGTGGCGGCGGGGCTGCCGCTGCTGCTGGCCATGGGATCGATCCTCCTGGCCGTCGGCATGACCGCCGTGGCCGGGCAGGTGTTCGAGCTGTCGACGTTCGTGGTCAACATGATCACGATGATCGGGCTCGCCGTCGGGATCGACTACGCGCTGTTCATCGTCCAGCGGTTCCGTGAGGAACGGTCGAAGGGGCTCTCCGTGTCGGACGCCGTCGTGCGGGCGGGGGACACCGCCACCCGGGCGGTGTTCTTCTCCGGGCTCACGGTGGTCATCGCCCTGCTGGGCCTCGTCACCTTCCCGGAGACGACGATGCGCAGCCTGGGCGTGGGCGCGATCTTCGCGGTGGTCGGCTCGGTGCTCGCCGCCGTCACGCTGCTGCCCGCGGTCCTCCGGCTCCTGGGCGACCGCGTGAACCGGCTGCGGGTGCCCTTCACCTCGCGTTCCCACCATCACGAAGGCGGCGGACGCATGTGGCATCGCATCACGGCCGCGGTCACGAAGCGGCCGGTGGCCGGCATCGTGCTCGCCGGCGGGCTGCTGCTCGCCGCCCTCGTCCCGTACGTCTCGATCGCGACCGGGCAGAACTCGATCGGGTCGCTGCCGGACGACAGCCCGATCGTGCGGGCCTTCGGGACCCTCAACGAGGAGTTCGACACGGGCGCCATCACGACGCCGATCGTCGTCCGCGCCACCGACGTGACGTCCGTCGACGTGCGCGAGGCGGTCGACGCCTTCGTCGCCGATCTGGAGTCGCGCGACATCTACGGCGATTCGACCGTCCGTGTCAGCCCCGACCGGCGTGTCGCGCTCGTCGAGGTCGTCACGAAACTCGACCCCGCGACGCTCGAGGCGCGGGACGCGGTGACGGCGCTCCGAACGGAGGCCATCCCGGCCGCCTTCGCCGGTGTCGGGGCAGAGGTGCTCGTCACCGGCGAGGCCGCCGGCACCGCCGACTTCGTCGAGGTCGTCGACGCCCGCACGCCCTGGGTCTTCGCCTTCGTGCTGGGTCTGAGCTTCGTGCTCCTCACGATCGTGTTCCGCTCGATCGTGGTCCCGCTGAAGGCGATCGTCATGAACCTGCTGTCGGTGGGCGCGGCCTACGGGCTGCTCGTCCTCGTGTTCCAGCACGGCTGGGGCGCCGACCTGCTCGGGTTCCAGACCACCGACGTGATCGAGGCGTGGGTTCCGCTGCTCCTGTTCACGGTGCTGTTCGGCCTGTCGATGGACTACCACATCTTCCTGCTGAGCCGCATCAAGGAGCACTACGACCTGAACGGCGACAACACGGAATCGGTGGCCTTCGGACTCGGCTCGACGGGGGCGATCATCACGGGCGCCGCGCTCATCATGGTGGCGGTCTTCGGGGGGTTCGCCGCGGGCGACCTGGTGATGTTCCAGCAGATGGGCTTCGGCCTGGCGGTGGCCGTCATCCTCGACGCCACGATCGTCCGGTCCGTGCTCGTTCCCGCGACGATGGCGTTGCTGGGGGATCGCAACTGGTACCTGCCGCCGTGGCTCTCCTGGCTGCCGCGGGTCCACATCGAGGGCCGGCCCCAGCGCCTCCAGTCCCCACAGCCCGAGCCGGCACTGGCGGCGGCGGTCGACTGACCGGCCCCTTCGGCGACGGCGCCCGGCTCCGGCCGGGCGCCTCGTCGCGTCAGCCCCCGAGCAGGGTGGTCGTCGTGGTGGCCGGGTCCGGGTCCCCGATGAGGGCGGCGACGAGGACGAAGAAGAGGAAGGTGCCGACCACGGCGAGTGTCAGACCCACGAGGATCGCCCGCCGGTCGGTGCCCTCGAGCCGATTGCCGCCGTCGCCCGGCCCGTCGTCCCGCAGTGGTTGTGCCACGGGTGCACCCTACCGGTGCCCGCCTCTACGCTGCCGGCATGACGCACCCGTTCCCGGCGCCGATCACCCCCATGGAGGCGAGGGTTCGCACCACGATGCCCGAGGGCGAGTGGGCGTACGAGCCGAAGTGGGACGGCTTCCGGTGCGTCGCCTGGTGCGATCCGATCCGGCTCGACAGCCGCAACCAGAAGCCGTTGCTGCGGTACTTCCCCGAGCTCGCCCCGGCGCTCGAGGCCCTCCCCGAGGGCACCGTGGTCGACGGCGAGGTGGTGGTGGTCACCGACGACCGGCTCGACTTCGATGCCCTGCAGAACCGCCTCCACCCGGCCGAATCGCGGGTGAACCTCCTGGCCTCGGAGACCCCGGCGCTCCTCGTCGCCTTCGACCTGCTCGCCGACGCCGGCACCGACCTGCGCGATGCCCCCTTCGCGGAGCGCCGGGCGCGTCTCGAAGCCCTCGACCTCGGTGAGGGCTGGCGGCTGACTCCCTCGACGACCGATCGGGACGAGGCGCTGCGGTGGTTCGAGGAGTTCGAGGCCGCCGGGTGTGACGGGATCGTCGCGAAGCGCCTCGACGGCCCCTATGTCGAGGGCAAGCGGGAGATGGCCAAGATCAAGCACCGCCGCTCCGTCGACTGCGTCGTCGGCGGCTACCGCGTCCACAAGGACGGCGACAAGATCGGCTCCCTCCTGCTCGGGCTCTACGACGACGGGGGCAGGCTCCATTTCATCGGGCACTGCTCGGGGTTCAGCGACCACGATCGGGCCGAGCTCCTCGCCCGTTTCGAGGAGTTGAAGGACGACGACGGGTTCGGCGACGGCGAGGACGTCCGACGGCCGGGCGGGGAGAGCCGGTGGACGGGCGGCAAGGACCTCTCGTGGGTGCCGGTGACCCCGGGCGTCGTGATCCAGGTGTCGTACGACCAGTTGACGGGCGGCCGGTTCCGGCATGCGACGCGGTTCGAGCGGTGGCGGCCGGACAAGGACGCCGACGCCTGCACGATGGACCAGCTGGAGCGTCCGGCCGGGCCGGGCTTCGGATCCGTGGTGGGCGCCTGAGGGCGTCGGTCAGTCGGGGTCGTCGTCCCCGACGCGGCGCTTCGACGGCTGCACCCGGGGCGGCTCGCCCGGCTGCTTCGGGTAGTGGGGTGGCCAGGGGGCGTCGCCGATCCCGCGCTCCTCGTCGCGGTCGGCCATCGCGAGGAGGCCCGAGATGTCGCCGGACGCCTCGTCGATCCCCTCGGTGAGGTCGCCGACGACGCCCCATCGGTCGGCGAAGCCCGCCAGGGTCATCTCGGCGGGGTCGAGCGTGGGGATCTCCTGCCACGTCATCGGCGTGGAGACGAGCCCGGTCTGGCGCACGCTGTAGGCGCTGGCGATCGTGCGGTCCCGGGCGTTCTGGTTGAAGTCGATGAACACGCCCTCCCGCTCCTCCTTCCACCACGCCGTCGTGGCGAGGCCGGGCATGCGGCGTTCCATCTCCCGGGCGAACGCGAGCACCGCACGCCGGACCTCGTGGAACGTCCACCGTGGCTCGATGCGCACGTAGACGTGGATGCCCCGGGAGCCCGAGGTCTTCGGCCATCCGACGAGGTCGTGCTCGGCGAGCAGGTCGCGACAGCCGAGGGCGACCTCGCGGCAGGCATCGAACCCGAAGTCGTCGGTGGGATCCAGGTCGAGCCGCAGCTCGTCGGGATGATCGGTGTCCTCCGCGCGGCTCGCCCACGGGTTCAGATCGAGCACCCCCAGTTGCACCTGGTCCACCACGTCGGACACGTCCTCGACGACGGCCATCCGCCCCGGACGCGCCGAGGGGAATCGGACCGCCACGGCCTCGCGGATCGTCGAGGGCGCTCGCTTCGTGAAGAAGAAGTCGCCGGCCGCGCCCTCGGGCCAGCGCTTCAGTGAGCACGGTCGCCGGTGCGTTCCGCGTACGGCGCCCTCGGCGCATCGGAGGTAGTGCCGGGCGACCTCGAGCTTCGTCGTCCCGTCGGGGAAGACCACCTTGTCGGGGCTCGTGAACCGGACGTCGCGCCCCGCGGCGTGGACGGTGATGGCCTCACCCATCGCCGAGCCGATCCAGCGCCGTGACGATGCCGTCGACGAGGCGGTCCTTGCGCCGCCAGATGAGGGCGCCGTGGCCGACGTTCACCCAGTCGAGCTCGGAGCCCGGCCAGTGGCGGTGGA
>JAWVYO010000007.1:0-42621 GCA_033722675.1 Acidimicrobiia bacterium
CCTCCGAGGAGACGTCCGAGGAGACCTCCGAAGAGGAGGACGACGCCGACGAGGACGACGCGAAGCCCGACGAGCCTCCCGCCACCGCCTGACCGACGCCACGGTCTCCGTGGCACAATGAACCGCTGACACGAACGAGGGAATCGATGCGCGTATACGAGCTTGCCCGTGAGCTGGGCCTGGAGTCCAAGGAGGTGCTCGCCCGCGCCCAGGACCTGGGCGTCGAGGTGAGCACCGCGTCCTCCGGCCTCGACGACGACTCCGCCGAGCTCGTCCGGCTCTCCTATCAGGAGGAGCAGGAGGAGGCCGTGACGGAGGAGCCCGCCACCGCCGAAGCGCCGGCCGAACCCGAGGCCCCCGCCGCCGAGGAATCGTCGGAGGAGGAGTCCTCCGAGGAGGAGGACGACGAAGCGGAGTCCGACGAAGAGGAGTCCGACGAGGACGAGGACGGCGACGACGGGGAACCGCAGCAGTACCGCCGGACCCTCACCGTCACCGAGGGGATCACGGTGTCGGAGTTCGCCGACGTGGCCCGTCGCCCGGTGGGTCTCATCGTCCGCACCCTCGTGGAGTGGGGGGAGCCCTCGGGCGCAGGACAGCCCATCCCCACCGACAAGATGGAGCGGCTGGCCGACTTCCTGGGATACGACGTCGTGGTGGAAGAGGCCGAGGAGGAGGAGGTCGTCGAGGAACCGCTCGTGCGACCCAAGCGCGAGTGGGACGACGACCCCGAACGCCTCCGTCCCCGCCCGCCCGTCGTGACCGTCATGGGCCACGTCGACCACGGCAAGACGCAGCTGCTCGACACGATCCGCCGGGCCAACGTCGTGTCCGGCGAGGCCGGCGGGATCACCCAGCACATCGGTGCATATCAGGCCTCGGTCGAGGACCGCAAGATCACGTTCATCGACACTCCCGGCCACGAGGCGTTCACGATGCTGCGCGCCCGCGGCGCCGAGATCACCGACATCGTCGTCCTCGTCGTGGCCGCCGACGACGGTGTCATGCCCCAGACCGTCGAGGCCATCAGCCACGCCAAGGCGGCGAAGGTGCCGATCGTCGTGGCGATCAACAAGGTCGATCTGCCCGCCGCCGACCCCTATCAGGTGCGCGCCCAGCTCACCCAGCACGGGATCGTCGTGGAGGAGCTCGGCGGGGAGACCGTCAGCACCGAGGTGAGCGCCCTCACCGGCGACGGCGTCGATCAGCTCCTCGAGTACGTGGACCTCATCGCCGAGCTCGAGGGCTTCGACGCCGACCCCAAGGCGCCCTGCACCGGCACCGTCATCGAGTCGCAGCTCGAGGTGGGCAGGGGGCCGACCGCGACGGTCATCGTCCAGCGCGGCACGCTGAAGCGCGGCGACGCGCTCGTCGCCGGCACGGTGTCCGGACGGGTCCGGGCGATGTTCGACGAGAACGGCCAGAAGGTGAAGGAGGCCGGCCCGTCGACGCCGGTGCTCATCATGGGCTGGGACGACGTCCCCTCGGCGGGGGACTACTTCGAGGTCGTCGGCGACGACAAGGAGGCGCGTGCCATCGCGGCGGAGCGCGAGGACGAGCGGCGCCGCGACGAGCTCGCCGTCCCGACGGCCGCCGAGCGCCTGCAGATGCTGCTCGACGATCTGCGCACCGCCTCGGACACCGAGCTGCGCGTCGTCGTGAAGGCCGACGCCCACGGGTCGCTCGAGGCGATCCGGGACGCCGTGGCGAAGATCAAGCGGGAGGACGGCACGGTCACGATCGTGCACTCGGGCGTCGGGGGCATCAGCGAGAACGACGTGCTCCTCGCCGACACCACGGACGCGATCGTGTTCGGCTTCAATGTCCGCCCGGACGGGAAGACCCGCCGGGCCGCCGAGGAGGCCGGCGTGGAGATCCGCACGTATCGGATCATCTACGAGCTGCTCGACGACGTCGAGTCGATCCTCGTGGGCCAGCTCGCCCCCGAGGAGGTGGAGCAGATCCTCGGTCTCGCCGAGGTGCGTGCCACCTTCCGGGCGCCGAGGTTCGGCACCATCGCGGGCTGCCTCGTCACCGAGGGCTCGATGAACATCGGCGCTTCCGTGCGGCTGCTGCGCGACGGCGTGGTCGTCTACGACGGCACCATCGCTTCGCTGCGACGGTTCAAGGACGACGTCGATTCCGTCCAGGCCGGCACCGAGTGCGGTATCGGGCTCGAGAACTATCGAGACATCAAGGAGGGCGACGTCCTCGAGTCGTACTCGGTCCGGGAGGTCGCCCGGACCTAGGGCCGATGCATGCTGCGGCGCTGCGTCTGGAGCTCCGGATCCCCGGGGTCGCCTCGCTCAAGGGGAAGCGGCGCGTGCTGCGTGGCCTCACCTCGGCGATCGACCAGGCCTTCAACGCCGGCTTCGCCGAGGTGGGTCGTCAGGATGCCTGGCAGTTCGCCACGGTCGGGGTGGCGCTCGTGTCGGGCGAGCACGGGCAGCTCGAGTCGATGATCGACGCCATCCATCGCCTGGTGCTGGACTTCCCCGAGGTCGAGCTCGTGGAACTGGGTGTGGCCTATCTGGAGGAGGAGTGATGGGACGTGGCCCGCGCATGCGACGCGTCAACGAGACGCTGCGTGAGATCATCGCCGAGGAGGTCGAGCGGCTGAAGGACCCGGGGCTCGGCTTCGTCACCATCACGGGCGTCGACACCGCTCCGGACCTCCGGACCGCCCGGGTCTACTATTCCGTCATCGGCGAGGACGACCAGGCCGAGCGCACGGCGCAGGCACTGGAACGGGCGTCGTCCCGCCTTCGGGCCGTGGTCGGCGGCCAGGTGCGCATGAAGTACGTCCCGGAGCTGACGTTCGAGGAGGACGAAGCCATCCAGCGGGGCATGCGGATGGAACAGCTGCTCCGCGAGATCCGGGAGGAGGACGACGATGGAGCCGGAGATCACGGCAGCGATCCGGAAGGCGGCTGAGGTCATCGGTTCGGCCGAGTCGCTGGCCATCACCGGGCACGTGAACCCCGACGGCGATGCCCTCGGTTCGGCCCTCGCCCTCGCCCACGCCGCCCGGATCGCCGGCACGGACGCCGTCGTGTCCTTCGGGGGCGGCTCGGTGATCCCCGACCACTACGGATTCCTCGACCTCGGACCCGTCGTCGACCGGGCCGACTTCCCGCACGAGCCCGACGTGATGGTGGTCTTCGACACCGGCTCGCCCGACCGGCTGGCCGACCTGGCGGGCCCCGCCGCGGCGGCAGGAACCCTGGTCGTGGTGGATCACCACGTCACCAACGACGGTTTCGGCGACGTCGCCGTCATCGATCCCACCGCATCGGCATCGGCCCTGCTCGCCTATCACCTCATCCGGGCGCTGGGCTGGACCGTCGACGCCCGCGTCGCCACCGCGCTCCACACCGGGCTCGTGACCGACACGGGCCGGTTCCAGTACTCGAACACCGACGCCGACACCCTGCGGGTCGCGGCGGACCTCCTCGAGGCCGGCGCGCGTCCCGACGAGATCGGCCAGGCCGTGTACGAGTCGGTGCCCTTCGGCTACCTCCGTGTGGCCTCGTCCGTCCTCGGCAGGGCCCGGCTGGAACCGGAACTGTCCTTCGTCTGGTCCTACGTCACCGACGAGGACCTCGGGCAGGGGAATGTCGGCCCCGCCGATCTCGACGGCCTGATCGACGATCTCCGGATAGCCCGTGAGGCGGGCGTGGCCGCCCTGCTCAAGCAGGTGAGCGGGGGCTACAAGGTGAGCCTCCGGTCACGCGGCGGGGTCGACGTCGGAGCGATCGCCCTCGACAACGGCGGGGGCGGGCATCACAACGCAGCGGGGTTCACCGCCGAGGGAACTCCTGCGGAGATCGTGGAGCGGGTGCGCGCGGGCCTGCGATGACCACCGGCTTCCTGCTCGTCGACAAACCGTCGGGATGGACCTCCCACGACGTCGTCGCCAAGGTGCGCCGCCTGCTCGGACAGAAGAAGGTCGGCCACGCCGGCACCCTCGATCCGATGGCGACCGGCCTCCTCGTGCTCGCGGCCGGCAGGGCGACCAGGCTGCTGCGGTTCGTCCAGGCCGCCGACAAGGTCTATGTGGCGAGGATGCAGTTGGGCGTGGCCACCGACACCCTCGACGCGGACGGTGCGGTGCTCTCGCGGGAGCCGATGGACGTCGCCGAGGACGAGATCGTGGCGGTCGCGGAGCGGTTCCGCGGCCCGATCATGCAGGTCCCGCCGATGGTCTCGGCCCTGAAGGTCGAAGGTCGGCGCCTCTACGACCTGGCCCGCGAGGGGATCGAGGTGGAGCGGGAGGCCCGCCCGGTCACGATCCACGAACTCGACGTGCTCGACGTCGCACCCGGGGCGTATCCCGAGGTGGCGTTCCGGGTGCGGTGCTCGACAGGGACGTACGTGCGGACCCTCGGCGACGACATCGCCAGGGCGCTGGGTGGCCGTGCGCACCTCACCGATCTCCGCCGGCTGGCGATCGGCGCCCTCCGGGTGGACGCATCGGTCACGATCGACGAGCTGGAGCGGGCCGCCGACGAGGGCACCCTGGACGAGATCGTCCGGCCGCCCGGCGCCGGGGTCGCCGGGCTCCCGTCCGTGACGGTGGGGGAGGAGTCCGCAGCCGCCGTGGCGAACGGTGTCGTGTTCCCCGCCGTCGCGCTCGGTGTCGGCGAGGAGGGCGAGTTCGCGGTCTTCGACGACGACGGCGAGTTGCTCGCGGTGTACGAGTCCGACGGGCGCCGGGCGAAGCCGGCCGTGGTGATCGCATGAAGGTCGACCGCGGCGATCCCTCGGGCTGGGACCGCGATGCGGGCCCGAGTGCGCTGACGATCGGTGTGTTCGACGGCGTCCACCTCGGTCACCGCCATGTCCTGTCCCTCCTGGCGGCGGAGGCATCGGAACGGGGGCTCGGCACGGCCGTGATGACCTTCGATCCGCACCCCCTGACGGTCGTGGCACCCGATGCTGCCCCGCGCCTGCTGACCACCGTGGACCAGCGCCTCGAGTTGCTCGCAGCGATGGGCGTCGATCGCACGGCGGTCCTGCCCTTCTCCGACCGGGTGCGTTCGCTGAGTCCGGCGGCGTTCGTCACCGAGATCCTCCGGGACGCCCTCGATGCCCGCATCGTCGCCGTCGGCGAGGACTTCCGGTTCGGTCGCGACCGTACCGGGAACGTGGAGTTCCTCCGCGAGATGGGGGAGGGTGTCGGGTTCGAGACGATCGTCGTGTCCCTCGTCGGCGACGACAGTCCGGTCTCGTCGACCCGGATCCGGAGATTGGTCGCCGATGGGGACGTCGCGGCCGCCACGGTGCTGCTCGGCCGTCACCACGAGGTGCGTGGCGAGGTGGTGCGCGGCGACGGGAGGGGAGCGTCGATCGGGGTCCCCACCGCGAACCTCGATCTGCCCGACGGTGTGGCGGTGCCCGCGCGCGGCGTCTACGCGGTTCGTGTGGGGGTGGACGACGAGGAGCATCCCGGGGTGGCGAACATCGGGGTGCGACCCACGTTCGGCGGCGAGGAGGAGACGCTGGAGGTGCACTTGCTGTCGGGAGGGCGAGACCTTTACGGGTCGGGGCTCGCCGTCCGGTTCGTCGACCGCATCCGCGACGAGCGGCGCTTCGACGGCATCGAGGCCCTCGTCGCCCAGATCGGGTCCGACATCGGCGAGGCGCGGCGGATCCTCGACGCCTGACGGCCCCCTTGCAGCCGACCCGCTCCGACGGCACGGTGTCGGAGCCTCTCCTGCCTTCCCCGGAAGGGAACCCCCGTGCCCGCTTGGCTCTTCGCCGCCCTCCTGCTGGCGGCACCACCCGGCGACGCCTCCCGGCTCGTCCCCGATCCCGACGTCCCCCTGGCACCCGCGCCGCTTTCTTCCGAGGGGGCCTCCGTCCCGACCCCCGAGCGGAGCCTGCCCGTCGTGCCCGCAGGGGCCGCCGTGCTCGTGGCCGGCGGAGCCGTCGTCGCCACCGCGTCCCGTCGCCGCCCGGACGGGTCGGCTCCGCCGGGGCCCGGAACGGCCCTGGGCCTGCGGCCGCCCGACGACGTCGTGGTCGTCTTCGTCCCGGGCCACGGCAGCCCCGGATCGGCCGAGACCTTCGGCGACCTCGTCGACCTCATGGGCCTCGACGATGAGCAGGTCCGCCACTTCGACTATCGGTGGACGACCGGCGGCCCCGACCATGCCGCTGCCGCCCGGCACGCCGACGTGGGCGCCACCGCGCGGTCGCTCGCCGCCTACCTGACGGGCCTGTCCCGGGAGGGGCGGCCGATCCATCTCGTCGGCTACAGCAAGGGCGGCTCCGCCGTCGCCGAGTTCGTGGAGGGGATCGATCGAGGCACGATCGCCGCCGTCGAGGGGGTGCGGGGCGCCACGCTGCTCGACCCGCCGATGGCGACGGGGATCCACGGCGTCGCGCAGGGTCTCGGCCGATGGGTGGGGCTCGCCCACGACGGCGGCTACGACCCGGTCGAGTGCTCCTTCCTGTGGTGGGACTGCATCGATCACCGGGTCGGCCTGGGGTCTGCGTCGGGCATCGACGTGGCGGTCGTCCGCAGCCCCGACGCCGCGCTCACGAACTTCGCGGACGTCCCGGAGGGTCTCGCCGTCCACGAGGCCCCCTCCAACGGCCGGTCCGTGTGGTCGGCACTGGCCGACGGCCCGGCCGCGGCGATCTCGGCGGTGAACGATGCCCACGTCGCCGTCCTCGGCGACCCGGCGGTCGCCGCCTGCATCGTCGGTCAGATGGGTGGCGCCGGCTGCGACCTGCCGGCGGTCGGCGGCATCCCGCTCGTCGCACCACTCGCGGCGAGCCCCGGTGGGACGATGACGGTTCGGACCGTCTGAGCGTCTGCGCCACGCCCGCCGGCGGATCCTCGTACGATCGCTTCCATGGCGGATCTACCGGCGGGCACCGTCACGTTCTTCTTCAGCGACATCGAGGGGTCCACGACGCTCGTTCGTGAGACCGGTGAGGCGTTCGCGGAACTCTTGGGGAAGCACTCGGAGATCCTGCGGCGGGCGATCGACGAGGGCGGCGGCGTCGAGGTGCGTACCGACGGCGACGGATTCTTCGTGGCCTTCCCCTCCGCGGTGGGGGCGGTCACCGCAGCGATCACGGCCCAGCGAGCCCTCGCCGGGCACGACTGGCCGCCGGGGAGCGACCTCAAGGTGCGGATGGGAATGCACACCGGCAACGGTGTGCTCGGCGGGGACGACTACGTCGGGATCGACGTGCACCGCGCCGCACGCATCGCCGCATCGGCCCACGGCGGGCAGGTCGTGGTGTCGGAGGCCACGGCCCGGCTCGTCGAGCACCATCTTCCCGACGACGTCCGGCTCCGCGATCTCGGCGAGCATCGTCTCAAGGACATGCCGGCACCCGAGCGGATCCTGCAGCTCGACATCGCCGGGCTCCCGGCCGAGTTCCCGCGCCTGCGGACGATGGACGTCCCGACGAATCTCCCCACGGGGCGCACCGGCTTCGTCGGCCGCCGGGACGAACTCGATCAGGCGACGACCCTGCTGGGGGGGACCCGGTTGCTGACGCTCACAGGGCCCGGGGGAGCGGGGAAGACGCGGCTCGCCGTCGAGGTCGCGGCGTCGGCGACCGAGCGGTTCCCCGACGGGGTCTTCTTCGTCGGGCTGGAGCAGGTCACCGAGGCGCAGCGCATCCCCGGGATCGTCGCCGACGCCGTCGGTGCCCCCGTGGCGACTGGTCAGGACCAGGACGAGCGGCTCCGGTCCCACCTCGGGACGCAGCGCGTCCTGCTGCTCCTCGACAATCTGGAGCAGGTGGACGACCCCGCTTCCGTCGTCTCCTCGCTCCTGGACGCCTGTCCGAACGTCACGGTCCTGGCGACGTCCAGGATCGCCGTGCGGGTCTCCGGTGAGCAGGAGATGCCCGTGCCGACCATGTCCAGTCCCTCGGCCGACGACGACTGCGAGGATCCCGCCGTGCTCATGGAGCACGATTCCGTGGCGTTGTTCCAGCAACGGGCCGCGGCGGTGAAGCCGGGCTTCACGATCACCGCCGAGAACTGCGCGGCCGTCGCCGCCCTCTGCGGACGGCTGGACGGTCTCCCACTCGCGATCGAGATCGCCGCCGCCCGGGTGAAGCTGCTCCCGCCGGCTTCGATCGTCGAGCGTCTCGGCGACGTGCTGGGCACCGCCGGGTCCCGGGACCTGCCCGATCGACAGCGCACGTTGCGCAACGCCATCGCATGGAGCCACGACCTGCTCGACGAGCCGGTGCGTCGGGTCTTCCATCGCCTGTCGGTCTTTGCCGGCGGTGCGGGGCTCGACGAGCTCGAGGTGGTGGTCGGGGACGACGGGAGCGGCTTGGACCCGCTGGAGGGGATCTCCCATCTCGTCGACCACAGCCTGCTCGCCCAATCGGCCCCGGCGGGGGAGCCGCGGTTCCAGATGCTCGAGACGATCCGAGACTTCGCCCGGGAGCGGTTGGAGGAGTCGGGCGATCGTCCGGCGGTGTGCCGGCGTCACGTCGAGGCCTACCTCGCCCTCGTCGAGCGCGCCCATCCCGAGCTGATCGGCGGGGACCGTGACCGCTGGTTGGCCCGCCTCGAACGCGACCGGCGCAACGTCGAAGCGGCGCTCGACTGGGCGCTCGAGGCGGGTCTGGCCGAGGAGGCACAGCGGCTCGTGGCCTCCTTCTGGCGCTTCTGGCAGATGCGGGGCCACCTCGCCGAGGCCCTCCCGACGATCGACCGGGCCATCTCCCTCACCGGTGCGGCGTCGGAGTCCCGGACGAGGGCGCTGGAGGCGGCGGGCGGGGCGGCGTACTGGCTGGGCGACCTGGACCGCACCCGGAGCTACTACGAGGAGGCACTCGCGTACTGGCGGGAGGCCGGCGACGACGTCGAGATCGCCCATGCGCTGTTGAACCTCTCCTACCCGGTGGGTCTCGGAGAGGGCGCCGAGCCCGCCGTGGCGCTGCTCGAGGAGGCGCTCACACGATACGAGGCGGCCGGCCATCGCCTGGGGATGGGTCGGGTGAACCGCATGCTCGGGGTGCTCGAGGGTGTGCGCGGCGACGAGCAGGCGTGGCTGGAACACGGGGAGCGCAGTCTCGAGTACTTCGACCCCCGGGAGGAGCCCTTCGACTACGGCTGGGCCTGCTTCTCCGTCGCCAGCGCCTCGTACGTGCTGGAGGACTTCGACCGATCCGGGGAGGCCCTGCGGGAGGGGCTCGACCTCTTCGCCCGTGTGGCCGACGTGTCGGCGTCGATCCCGTATCTCGACGGATTCGTGCAACTCGCCCGGACCAGGGGCCGCACCGAACGGGCGGCCCGCCTGTCGGGGGCCGTGACCAGGCTTCGGGAGGCGAGCGGCTCGGTGTCGTCGGCCGTCGGACCGATCGCTGAGCGGTGGCTGGACGCCACCGTGCACGAGGAGCTCGCTCGCGAGCACCCCGCGGCCTTCGCCGTCGGGCGGGCGTGGACGCTGGACGAGGCGGTCCGCTACGCCCTGGAGGGTGGGGAGCAGTAGCGTCACCGGCATGCAGCGGGTCGGTTCGGGCTCCCCGTACGAGAATGCCTACGGATTCAGTCGGGCGATCCGCGTCGGCGACGCGATCCATGTCGCGGGGACCGCCCCGGTGCCCCCGCCGGGTGAGCCGCTGGCATCCACACCGGGCGGCCAGATGCGGCGATGCACCGAGATCGCCATCGCCGCGATCGAAGACCTGGGCGGCTCGGCGGCCGACGTCGTGCGGACCCGCATGTTCATCACGGACGCCGCGTACGCGGAGGAGATCGGACGCGTGCACGCCGAGGCGTTCGGTGCCGCTCGGCCCTCGCCCACGATGGTCGTGGTGGCCGGACTGCTCGAGCCGGACTGGGTCGTGGAGATCGAGGTGGAGGCGGTCGTCGCGGGCTGACGACGGGGGTCCCGTGTTGGCATGGGCGCGGTGGGTGCTACA
Organism: Acidimicrobiia bacterium; assembly: GCA_033722675.1. Classification (GTDB taxonomy): domain Bacteria; phylum Actinomycetota; class Acidimicrobiia; order Spongiisociales; family UBA11373; genus DATHYU01. Next base: position 9,913 of record JAWVYO010000007.1, read on the forward strand.
CTTCCGATCGACCGGGACGCCCGTCCCGTTTTCCTCATGACTGAAACCGCCTCCATCGTCGCCGACTACGGCAAGCACGACACCGACACGGGTTCGCCCGAGGTCCAGGTCGCGCTGCTCACCGAGCGCATCAACCACCTCACCGAGCATCTGAAGGTCCATACGAAGGACCATCACAGCCGGCGGGGTCTGCTGATGATGGTGGGGAAGCGGCGGCGGCTCCTCGACTACCTGCGGAATCAGGACGTCGAGCGCTACCGATCCGTCATCGCCCGTCTCGGGCTCCGGCGCTGACCCGACGGCGGCCCTTCGGCCGCCGTCTCGTCGTTCCGGGAGGTCCCGGGCGGCCGCCTCCGGTCACGAAGCAACCGGGGGAGGACCGGGTCCAGTTGCTAGTTGCCACCTCTCGAGCCTCTCGAGGTGTGACCACTGGTAATTGGCTCGTTCTCCCCCCGAACAAGGAGAGAACGTGCACCAGCACACCGTTCGCGCCACCATCGGTGGCGTCGAGATCGAATTCCGCGCGGGCACCCTCGCCCAGCTCGCCAACGGCGCCGTCGTGTGCGCCGTCGGGGGCACCGAGGTCCTGACGACCGCGACGGCCAGCGCCAAGCCCCGTGAGGGCATCGACTTCTTCCCGCTCACGGTGGACGTCGAGGAGAAGATGTACGCAGCCGGCAAGATCCCCGGCTCGTTCTTCCGGCGTGAGGGCCGGGCCACCGAGAAGGCGACGCTCACCGCCCGCCTCATCGACCGGCCCCTGCGCCCGAACTTCGTCGACGGGTACCGCAACGAGACCCACATCGTCGCCACGGTGCTGTCCGTCGACGACGAGAACCCCTATGACATCCTCGCCCTGAACGCCGCCACGGCGGCGCTCGAGATCAGCGCCATCCCCTTCGATGGACCGCTGGCGGGCGTCTCCATGGCCTACGTCGACGGCGCGTGGATCCCGATGCCGAACTGGGAGCAGCTCGAGGAGGCCGTGTTCCACATGGTCGTCGTCGGCAAGAAGAGCGGCTCCGGCGGCATCGACATCGCCATGGTCGAGGCCGGCGCCACCGAGCAGGCCATCCGGCTCGTCGAGGACGGCGCACCCGCCTCGGACGAGGCGGCCGTCTCGGCGGGTCTCGAGGAGGCGAAGGAGTACATCCGGACCCTCATGGACCTGCAGGCCGAACTGGCGGAGAAGGTCGGCGATCCCGGCCCCTTCGACTGGCCGAAGCAGATCGACTACACCGACGAGCTCTACGACCGCATCGAGCCGGTGGCGAAGCCGAAGCTCGCCGAGGTCGTGACGATCGCCGGCAAGCAGGAGCGCAACGCCGCCGAGGACGCGGCTCGCGACGAGACCTTCGCCGAACTCGGCATCGACGCCGACAGCGAGGACTACGGCCAGGCCAAGAAGGCCTTCCGGGCGGTGTCCAAGAAGGTGATGCGCCAGCGCGTCATCGACGAGGGCGTCCGGCTCGACGGCCGGGGCACCGACGAGGTGCGTCCGATCACCGTCGAGGTCGGCGTGGTCGCCCGGGCCCACGGCTCGGCGCTCTTCCAGCGCGGCGAGACCCAGGTGCTCAACGTCTCGACCCTCGGCATGCTCCGGATGGAGCAGATGCTCGACACGATCGGCATCGAGGAGTCGAAGCGGTACATGCACCACTACAACTTCCCGCCCTTCTCGACCGGAGAGACCGGTTTCATGCGCGGTCCGCGCCGGCGGGAGATCGGCCATGGCGCCCTCGCCGAGCGTGCCGTGCTCCCCGTGATCCCCACGGCGGAGGACTTCCCCTACGCCTTCCGGCTCGTGTCCGAGGTGCTGCAGTCCAACGGTTCGTCCTCGATGGCGTCCGTCTGCGGATCGTCGCTCTCGCTCATGGACGCCGGCGTGCCGACGAAGGCCGCCGTCGCCGGTGTGGCGATGGGACTCATCGCCCACGACGACGGGTTCGTCACCCTCACCGACATCCTCGGTGTGGAGGACGCCCTCGGCGACATGGACTTCAAGGTGGCGGGCACGAAGGACGTCATCACGGCGCTCCAGCTCGACACGAAGATCGAGGGCCTGCCGGCCGAGGTGCTGGCGGGTGCGTTGAACCAGGCCCGCGACGCCCGGCTCCACATCCTCGACGAGATGAACAAGGTCATCGCCGCGCCCCGTGAGGAGATGAGCCCGACCGCCCCGCGGATCGTCGCCATCTCCATCCCGAAGGACAAGATCGGCGAGATCATCGGCCCGAAGGGCAAGACGATCCGTGAGATCGAGGAGACGACGGGCGCCACGCTCGAGGTCGAGGACGACGGCACGGTCCGTGTCGGCGCCACCGACGGCCCCTCCATGGAGGCTGCTCGGGACCGCGTGATGGCGATCGCCTTCCCGCCCGAGCCGGAGCTCGGCAAGGAGTACGAGGGCGAGGTCGTGAACATCACGTCCTTCGGCGCCTTCGTGAACATCCTCCCCGGCCGTGACGGCCTGCTGCACATCTCCAAGATCGGCGGCAACAAGCGCATCGACAAGGTCGAGGACGTCTACAGCCTCGGCGACAAGGTCGACGTCGTCGTCCGGGAGATCGATCGCAACGGCAAGGTCAGCCTCGACGTGGCCGGCTCCGGGGACGACTCTGGCGGCGGCGACGACGATGGCGGCTCCGACGACGATCGCAGCGACCGTTCCTCCGACGGCGACCGCCGGGAGGGGCGCAAGCCCCGCGGCGATCGCGACCGTGATCGCGACCGTGATCGCGACCGGAAGAAGGAGCGGAAGGACGACGACGGCGGCTCGAAGGAGTCCGGCTCCGACAAGCCCGGCCGTAGGGTCGTCTCCTTCGAGGAGGAGTTCGAGAAGGGCATCTAGCCCGACTCCGACGACGATTGCGACGGGGCGCCTTCGGGCGCCCCGTTCGCGTGGGCCACCCGGCACGTCGAACACACGTTCGATTAGGATGGCCGGTCCCCCCCGAACGGAGGACCGGGTGACCGCTGGCATCCCAGACCTGGTGACCCCACCGCGACGCGTCGCCTCCGGGGTCGGGGGACTGCCCTTCGCCGCCGAGCCCGGGCGGGTCGTGGGGCTCGTCGGCGGCCTGGGCGGCGGTCTCACCCGTCTGGGCCTGCTGCTCCTCGTCGAGCCCTCCCGCACGGGGATGGTGGCCGTCGTCGACGTCCGGGGATGGTTCTGTCCGCCCGCCGCCTGGGAGGTGGGCATCCCCCCCGATCGGCTGGTCGTGGTGCGCTGCCAGGATCCGGCGGTGTGGCCGCAGGTGACGGCGGCCCTCGTCGAGGGCATGGGGGCGACCCTCGCCGAGGTCCCCGCCGGGGTCCCCGACGCCGCGCTCCGGCGCCTCGGCGCCATCACCCGGGCGCGGCGGGCGGCCCTCGTGCTGCGACCCACGCGGGGGACCCTCCCCGCCGGGCTCACCCACGTCCGGGTGTCGGCGGACGACGTCGCCTGGGAGGGGACAGATGCCGGTCACGGACGGCTCACCGCCCGCCGTATCCGGCTCCGGGCGGACGGCAAGGGGATGCGGGGTATGGAACGGATCGTCGAGGTGGATGATGACGGCACGAACGTTGTGCCTGTGGTTCCCGGACTGGCCCCTGCGCCGGCCGGACGCGCCGCCGGATAGGCCCTGCCAGGTCGCCACCGAGGACGGGATCGTCACCGCTGCCGACGATCGGGCCGCCGCGGCGGGGGTCCGTCCCGGCATGCGACGCCGCGAGGCCGAGGCGCTCTGTCCCTCCGTCGTCACGCTCCTCGCCGATCCGGGGGCGGAGACGGTGGCCTTCGAGCCCGTCGCCCGTGCCGTGGAGGACCTCGTCCCCCGGGTGGAGGTCGCCGCTCCCGGGTTGCTCTTCGTCCCGGTGGCCGGGGCGGTCCGCTACTACGGGGGTGAGGGCTCTCTGGCCGACGCCGTGGTGGGGTCGGTGGCGGACGTCGCCGGCCCGGGGGCACGGGTGGCGATCGCCGACGGTCCCTTCGCGGCGCGGATGGCGGCGACGGTCGCCGACGGAGGCCCCCTCGTCGTCGACGACACGGCCGGGTTCCTCGCCGGGCTCGATGTCTCGGTGCTCGATGTCGGGGAGCTCACCGACACGTTCCGGTGGCTGGGGATCACGACGCTGGGGGAGCTGGGAGCCCTGCCCCGGGCTGCTGTCGCGTCGCGGTTCGGCGACATGGGCCTGGAGGCCCATCGGGTGGCCACCGGTGAGGACCGATCGGTGTCACCCCGGCGGGTCCCCGAGGACGTGGAGGCCGAGGAGCGCTTCGATCCGCCCCTCGCCGACCTGGAACGCGCCGCCTTCGCCGCACGGTCGCTGGCCCATGAGCTGCTCGACGCCCTCGTCCCCGTGGGCGGCCTTCCTCATCGGGTGGTGGTGGAGGCCGAAGCGGTCGACGGCACCGTACGGTCCCGGACCTGGCGGAGCGCCGATCCCTTCTCCGAGGTCGAGCTGGCCGAGCGGATCCGCTGGCAGCTGCGGGCCTGGGTCGATGCGGGCGGCGTCCCCGGCGGCATCCGGCGGCTGCGGCTCCTGCCCGCCGACCTGTCCGACACCGGCCGCCAGCTCGCCCTCGGAGAGGCCGCCGTGACGGCCGTCGAGACCCGGCGCGCCCTGTCCCGCGCCCAGGGCCTCGTCGGCCCCGACGCCGTGCTGCAGGCTCGACCCCAGGGCGGCCGTGATCCGGCAGAACGGGTCCGGTGGCATCGGTGGGGGGAGGACCCCGGCGTGCCCGGACGGGACCCGGAGGCGCCCTGGCCCGGTGCCACCCCGGGACCGTCGCCGACGCACGTCCCGCCCCGGGCACGGGCCCTCGACGTCGAGTGGGACGGCGGCTTCCCCACCCGCGTGCGGCTCGGCTCCCGCTGGGAGCCCGTGCGGTCGTGGGCCGGGCCGTGGCGTCGCACCGGCCGCTGGTGGGAGGGGGAGGGCACCGCCGACCGCTATCAGCTCGTCACCTCTGCCGGCGCCTTCCTCTGCGAGGTCCGCGACGGCGAGACGGTGCTGGTGGGCGTCTACGACTGAGACCGATTGGCCTGGGGCTCGCTGTCAGTCGCCGAACGTGATCTCCCGCTCGAAGCCGATGGCCAGGACCGATGCCTTCGGCTTCGGGCAGGGGCCTCCGACGAACCCGGCATCCACCGATTTTCCGACGGACATGCTCCGACCTGCCCACCCGCCCGAGTCGACGGGCACCGAACGATCCTGCGAGACTCGGGTCGTGTCCGACCCGAAAGCCCATCTCCAGCTGTATCTCCAGGTCGGGCGCGAGGCGGTGCTCTGGAAGCTGGAGGGGCTCTCTGACTACGACGTCCGCCGGCCCCTCGTGCCCACCGGCACGAACCTCCTCGGCATCGTGAAGCACCTGGCGTCGGTCGAGCTCGGCTACTTCGGGGACTGCTTCGGGCGGCCCCACGACGAGGACCTGCCATGGTTCGCCGAGGGCTCGGAGGCCAACGCCGACATGTGGGCGACGCCCGAGGAGTCACGGGACGAAATCGTCGGGCTCTACCACCGGGCGTGGGCCCACGCCGACGCCACGATCGAGGCGCTCGACCTGGATGCCGAGGGCGAGGTCCCATGGTGGCCGCCGGAGCGCCGGACGGTGACGCTGCACCGGATCCTCGTCCACATGATCGCCGAGACCCACCGCCACGCCGGGCATGCCGACATCGTGCGGGAGCTCGTCGACGGCACCGTCGGCTTCCGCGAGGGCAACGACAACCTCCCCGACCGCGACGCCGACTGGTGGGCCGAGTACCGGGATCGCCTTCAGGCGGGGGCCGAGACCTTCCGGCCCTAGGTCAGCCCCGCAGGACCCCCGCCATCCGCTCGACGCCGGTCACGACGTGCGCCGCCGGCTCGGTGGCGTAGACGAGGCGGACGAACCCGGGTTCGACGATGCGGCACGCCGCGCCGGGGGTGACGTTCACATTGGCCTCGCCCAGAATGCGCCGCCACAGGCGGTCCTCGGCCTCCCACGTCGGCTCATCGAGGAACTCCCGCAGGTCGAGCACGGTGAAGACGCCGGCGCTGGCGGGCACGTGGCCGATCCCGGCATCGGAGAGCGCCGACGCCGTCGTCCGGTAGGCCTCGCCCAGCGTCGACCGCATGCCCGCGAGGTACCCCTCCACCCACGCCTCGTCGGCGATCATCTCGCTCAGGAGGTGCTGGGTGTCGCCCGACACCGTGGCCCAGTAGGCGAGGCCGTCGATGGCCGCCATCACGTCCTCGTTCTCCGACACGAGGACGCCGCAGCGGAGCCCGCTCGCCCCGAAGTCCTTGCTGAAGGCCCAGACGAGGTGGCGACGAGGTCCCAGTTCGGGTCGCAGGCGCGACGCGGAGGTGAACTCGCCATCGAACGTCGACAGGGCGAAGACCTCGTCGACAACGAGGTGGATGCCGCGGTCGTCGGCCCAGTCGATCACCGCCGCGACCTCGTCGGGGGACGCCACGGTCCCCAGGGGGTTGGACGGGTTCGTGTACAGCAGCGCCCGGATCGGGACGGTGGCCGCGTCGGCGACCCGGTCGAGATGATCCGGGGTGAGGCGGAACCCCTCCTCGGGTGTCGTGTGGACCGGGACGACCGTGAGCTCGTCACGGGTCTCCAGGTCCGCCCAGAACCCGGCATACGACGGCGTGGGGATCAGCACACCGTCGCCGGGGTCGGCGATGACGTAGAAGAGGGCTTCGAGCACGCTCCCCGAACCGGCGAGGACACCGATCTGCGAGGCCTCGAACCGCCGGTGCGTGAGGTGGCGGGCGAGGAAGCCGCCGAGCCGGTCGCGGAAGCGCTCGTTGCCGAGCATGTCGTCGTAGGCGACCGCCTCCGGGGGTACGTCGCGAGCGGCCGTGAGGCGGGGTTCGAGGAGTGGCCACACCAGCTTGTTCTCGGCGATCGCCAGCCCGAGATAGCCGTCGGGGTTCGTCCGGGGATCGTAGGCGTCCTCCACCCGCTCGAAGTGGACGCGGATGTACGGGGGAAGGGGGGCGTTCTCGACGAGGTCGGCACCCCGTCGGGACAGGTCGGAGATCACGCCCGGAGCGTAGACAGCCTGCGCTAGCGTCGGACCGGATGGATCGAGACGACTGGAACGAGCGGCACGGCGACCCCGAGCGGGACCACCCGTCGCTGGACCGGCCGAACCGCTTCCTCGTCGACGTCGTCGAGGATCTTCCTGCGGGCGACGCCCTCGACCTGGCGGCCGGACGCGGCCGCAACGCCCTCTGGCTCGCCGAGCGAGGATGGTCGGTGACGGCCGTCGACTGGTCCGACGTCGGCCTGGACATGGCGCGTCGAGCGGCCGCGGAGCGCGGCGTGGCACTCCGCGTGCAGCAGGCGGACCTGGCGGTGTGGGAGCCGAGCGGCACCCACGACCTCGTCCTCATCGCCTACCTGCACGTACCCCGGCCGCTTCGCGAGGCGGTGTGGAAGAAGGCGTCCCGGGCCGTCGCCCCGGGAGGGCGGCTCGTCGTGATCGGCCACGATCCCGACAACCTCACCAGGGGCTGGGGCGGGCCCGACGATCCCGCGGTCCACTACGGCGCCGACGAGGTGGCCGCCGTGGTCGGCGACGACCTCGACGTCGAGCGTGCCGAGCAGGTGCTGCGTCCGGTGGAGGACCGGCCGGGCGTGGAGGCCGTCGACAACGTCGTCGTTGCCCGGAGACCGGGCTGATGCACGAGACCCCCGACGACCTCGCCGTCCTCGACGATCTCCTCGAGCGGTCGTACGGCTCGGCCGGCCACCACCTGCGGGCGATCATCACGCCGGACCGGCTGCTCGACGCCGCGGAGGTCACCCGGCGGCTCACCGGCATGCGACTGCTCGCACTCGCGACGGTGACGGCCGACGGCCGGCCACTCGTCTCGCCGGTGGACGGTCTCTTCTTCCGGGGGCGATTCTGGTTCGGGTCGGGGCCGACCTCCATCCGGCTCCGACACATCGCACACCGTCCCGCCGTGAGCGTCACCCACACGAGCGACCAGCGGCTGGTCGTGACCGTGCACGGCACGGCCACGGTTGTCCCGGCGGGGGAGCGCGCCGGGTTCGACGCCTATGCCACCGAGGTCTACGGATCGGGATGGCAGGAGTGGGGTGCCCCGGCGCCGTATGCCCGGATCGACCCGGACCGCATGTACGCCGCCACCTTCGGGGACCTCACCGACGGCTGACTCGGTGGCCCAGCTCCTCGAGCAGGCGGTCCACCTCGGCGTGGGCCCGGTCCCGCAGGTCGGAGATGTCGGACGAGTCGAGACCGTCCACGGGGATCGGTTCACCGACGAGGGCCCGCGCCCGGCCTCCCCGGATGAGCTTGGAGCCGGGCGGCCATGCGGCGTGGGTGCCGGTGATCGCCACAGGGAGGATCGGCATGGCGTTGTCGATGGCGATCCGGAAGGCGCCCTTCTTGAAGGGGCGGAGCCGGCCGTCGTCGGAGCGGGTGCCCTCCGGATAGATGATCAGCGACTTGCCGCGGGCCACCTGACGAGCGACCTGCTCGTTGATGGCGCGGTGGGCGGCGGCATGGGCCTGGCGGTCGGTCTCGATGATCCCGTAGGCCCGCATCGCCTGGCCGAACACCGGGATACGGAACAGCTCCTTCTTGGCCAGGAACCGGATCGGGATCGGGAGATGGGCGATGTGGAACGGCGGATCGAGGTTCGACATGTGGTTGGACACCACGACGTAGGACGTCGAGGGGTCCACGTGTTCGAGGCCGTCGATGCTCGACGGCGTGAGCGTCACGGCCAGGAAGATGCGCGACCAGAGGCGGGCGAGGGCCTCGGGGATGCGCGACTCCGGTCGGATGCGCACCACGACCATGAGCGTCGTGCCCAGCACGATCGTGGCCACGGCGACGATCGTCAGCCCCACGACGGTCGTGATCGGGGAGAGGATCCTGCGGACCATCGCTTGTAGGCTACCGAGCCCGACGGAGGCCCCATGAGCGATCCGATCATCCGCACCGTCGACGAGCACGTCGCCACGATCACCTTCGACCGTCCCGAGGTGCGCAACGCCTTCACCCCCGACATGTTTCAAATGCTCGAGGGTCTCGTCCGCGAGACGGCCCGCGACCGCGACGTGCGATGCATCGTGCTCCAGGGGGCGGGCGAGTCGTTCTCCGCCGGGCTCGACCTCGTCGCCGCAGCCAGCCGCATGGACGAGATCGAACGGATCGCCCGGGAGTTCGATCCCCACCGGGAGCCGATCGTCGCGCTGCAGCAGATCGACGTGCCGGTGATCGCCGCCATCAACGGCCACGCAGCGGGGTACGGGGTGGGGCTCGCCATCAACGCCGACATCCGGGTGATGGCCCGCAACGCCCGTCTCGTGCCGCCGACCAAACGCGGGGTCGTTCCCGAGAGCGGCGACACCTACCTCCTGCCACGGCTGGTCGGCTGGGAGCGCGCGGCACGGTTCTACTTCCTCGGCGAGGATCTTCCCGCCGACGAGGCGCTCGCCCAGGGGATCGTCTCCGAGCTGGCGGAGGGGGCGGACGCCACGAGGGCGCGGGCCGCCGAACTGGCGGCCCGGATCGCGGCGATGCCGCCGCTGGCGGTGCGAGCCGCCAAGCGCATGCTGCAGGCCGGGCGCACCGACGAGTACGCGACCCATGTCGACCGGGTGCTGCGCGAGCTGATGCCGCTCTTTCGGACGAAGGACTTCGCCGAGGCGATGGCCGCCTTCTTCGAGAAGCGCCCGCCGTCGTTCACCGGCGAGTGAGGCGCCTCTCCCTCGAGCGGGCCCGGCGGCTCGCCATCGCCGCCCAGGGGCTGGCCCGCCCCCGGCCCGACCGCGTGGACGTCCGTCACGTCCGGCGGGTGTTCGACGACGTCGGGCTGCTGCAGATCGACTCGGTCAACGTGATCGCCCGCGCCCACGAGCTCACACTGTTCGCGCGTCTCGGCCCGTATCCGGGCGACGTGTTCACGCGCTTCGTGGAGGACCGGCGCGAGGCCTTCGAATGCTGGGCGCACGTGGCGTCCTTCGCCCCCATCGACCAGTGGCCCTGGCTCCACGTGCGGCGCCGCTCCGCCCGGCCCTGGCGCAGCATCCAGCGGCTCCGACGGGAACAGCCCGGCTACATCGACCAGGTGCTCGAGGAGGTGCGGCGCCGGGGGCCCCTCACCATCTCGGATCTCGAGGATGGCGGGGGATCCGCCGGGGCATGGTGGGGCTGGAAGAAGGGCAAGCTCGCGCTCGAATGGCTGTTCGACACCGGCCATATCGCCGCGGCGGGGCGGGGCAGCGGCTTCACGAGGATCTACGACCTCGTCGAGCGGGTCATCCCCGCCGCCGTGCTCGCCACCGACCCCCTCCCCGAGGAGGAGGCCCACGTCGCCTTCGTCCGGCGGGCTGCCCGTTCCCACGGGGTGGGCACCGTGAAGGACTTCGCCGACTACTACCGCATCAAGGTCGCCGAGGCCCGCGCCGCCGTCGACCGGCTCGTGGCGGCCGGCGAGCTGGAGCCGGTCGCCGTCGAGGGCTGGTCCGAGGACGCCTACCTCGATCCGGCGCTGCCGATCCCCCGATCTGTCGATGGTGCCCGGGCCCTGCTGGCCCCCTTCGACTCGCTCGTGTGGTTCCGCGAACGGGACGAGCGGCTGTTCGACTTCCACTACCGCATCGAGATCTACACCCCCGAGGCCGACCGGGTGTACGGCTACTACGTGCTGCCCTTCCTGGTGGGCGAGCGGCTCGTGGGCCGGGTCGACCTGAAGGCCGACCGACAGGCCGGGATCCTGCGCGTGCGCGGGGCCTACGCCGAGCCCTGGGCGGACCGCGTCGCCGTCGGCCGGGAGTTGGCCGCCGAGCTGCGCGAGATGGCCACCTGGCTCGGTCTGGAGGACATCGAGGTGGCCGACCGCGGCGATCTCGCCGGGCCCACCCGTCGGGCCGTCGGCACCTAGGCGCCCGACACCGCCGGGGCCTCGGTGCGGAGCGTCTCGGGGAACCACACCACCCGCTGGGGGAAGGGGATCTCGACGTCGGACCGGTCGAAGGACGCCTTCACGGCGACGGCCACCGCGTCGCGGACCTCCCACTCGACGGCGATCGTCGGCAGGTGCCAGTACCGCACCACGAAGTCGATGGACGAGGAGCCGAAGGCGTGGACGAGCGCCAGCGGCGCCGGGTCGCCGAGGACCCCTTCGACGCCTCGCACCGCCTCGAGGATGGCGCTGCGAGCCCGCTCGAGGTCGGTGGCGTAGGCCACGCCCACCGGCACGTCGGTCCGGCGCTTCCCCTTCGTCGTGTAGTTCTCTATCGGGTTGTTGAGCACCGACGCGTTCGGGACGTAGACCTGTTTGCCGTCCACCATCTCCAGGACCGTGGTGCGCAGGTTGATGTCGATCACGGTACCGACGTCGGGGCCGCTGCCGATGGCGGCCTGGTCGCCGATGCGGATGGGGCGCCGAAGCAGGATGAGGATCCCTGCGATGAAGTTCTCGAGGATGTTCTGGAGGGCGAAGGCGAGCGCGATCCCCGCGACGCCGAGGGCACCGAGGAGCGGGAACACGTCGACACCGATCCGATCGAGCGCCACCACCAGTCCGACCAGGATCAGGAGGTACTCGGCGAAGCGGGAGAGGAGGCGGGCGATGTGGCCCTCGCCCTCGATCCTGGAGATCCAGGCGTGCACGAGGCGGCGGATCACGAAGGCGACGACCATGGCCACCACCAGCGTGATGCCGGCCCCGATCCAGTCCCACATGTCGAGCCCGCCGATGTCGAACGCCTCGGCCAGGTCCTCGGCTGATTGGGCGAACAGCACCGTCGTCTCCTCCCGATCGATGTCGGGAGGATGGTCGATCGGGGCAGCGGGACCCGGCATTTCGCGCCCCCTGCCCCACTAGCCTCGACCGCAGCGCACCGGGCGCGCGGGGCGGCGCGCCGATCGACCACGAAGGAGCATCCATGATCGACTTCCAGGACCGCGTCGCCATCGTGACGGGGGCCGGCCGCGGGCTCGGCGCCCACCACGCGCGGCTGCTCGCTTCTCGCGGCGCTGCCGTCGTGGTCAACGACCCCGGCGTGGCCACCGATGGCACCGGGACCGAGAGCCGCCCGGCGGACCAGGTCGTGGAGGAGATCGCCGCAGCCGGTGGTGCCGCGGTGGCCAGTTACGACTCGGTCGCCGACGCCGAGGGAGGCGAGGCGATCGTGCAGCAGGCGCTCGACGAATACGGCCGGGTCGACATCGTCGTGAACAACGCCGGCATCTTGCGGGACAAGTCCTTCCACAACCTCGAGTGGCCGAACCTCGACGCCGTGCTCGACGTGCACCTGAAGGGCGCGTTCTACGTGACCCAGCCGGCCTGGAAGGTGATGCGCGACCAGGCCTACGGGCGGGTCGTGATGACGTCGTCGAACGCCGGGATCCTCGGCAACTTCGGGCAGGCCAACTACGGGGCCGCCAAGGCCGGGCTCGTCGGGTTCATGAACGTCCTCAAGATCGAGGGTGCCAAGTACGGCATCAAGGTGAACACGATCGCCCCGGTGGCCCGCACCCGGATGACGGAGGACCTCCTCGGTCCCGTCGCCGAGAAGCTCGACCCCGCACAGGTGTCACCGGTCGTCGCCTACTTCTGTTCGGAGGCGTGCGAGTTCTCCGGCGACATCTGGTCGGTGGCGGGTGGCGCCGTGAGCCGCTTCTTCATCGGCCGCACCGAGGGCTACTTCAAGCACCCCGACACCGATGGGCCGCTCACGCTCGAGGACGTCGAGGCGAACATCGACGCGATCCGGTCCGAGGACGGGTACTCGGTCCCGGCCTCCATCCAGGACGAGATCCAGCTGATCGCCCCCAAGTTGTTCGGATGAAACCCGGGGGCGGCCCCCCACCGGCGCCGGACGCCCCGAAGCAGCAGTGGCGGTCGTGGGCGAGGGGCGTCCGTTCGGGCCTCGAACTCGCGTCGGCGGCAGAGCAGATCGTCGCCGGCCTCCGGTCCTGGGGGGCCATCGCGCCGGGGACGCGAGTCCTGGTGTTCGACCCCCTCCTCGACGAGCCCGACGTGATGCCGGCGGCGGCCGACGGTGTCGCCCTGCTCACGAGGACGCCGGCCGAGGGCGGCCTGACGATCCACGAGGCCGACGGGCCGCTGGAACGGCACCGTCTCGGCTTCCGCCAGCCCGCCGCGGACGCCGCGCCCGTCGATCCGGGCGACGTCGACCTGGTGCTCGTCCCCGGCCTGGCGTTCGCCCGTGACGGCGGCCGCCTGGGCCGCGGTGGAGGCTACTACGACCGGCTCCTCCCTCGATTTCGCCCGGGTACCCCGTTCGTGGGGATCGTTCCCGACGGGTGTCTCGTCGAGCGCCTCCCCATGACCTCCGACGACGTGCCGGTGACCCACCTGGCCACCGAGTCCGGGGTGGTGGCGGTGGCCCCCGACCCCGCACTCGATGGCGACCTGGTCGCCCGGACGGAGACGTGGATCTCCGGAGACCCCGACGCCGGGGACCGCGCGGCGCTCGAGGCCCTCCTGGCGACCGGAGCCTCCGACGAACTGGCCGAACGCATGGCGGGGACCCTCGAGTTCGGCACCGCAGGGATCCGCGGGGCCGTCGAGGCCGGCTCGAACCGCATGAACCGGGCGACGGTGATCCGCACGACCCGGGGGCTCGCCGACTTCCTCGCCGCTGCAGGACGCTCCGACGGGGTGGTCGTCCTGGGGTTCGACGGTCGGCTCTCCAGCCGCACCTTCGCCGCCGATGCCGTCGGCGTGTTGAGCGCGGCCGGCATCGCCGTTCGGTACTTCGACCGCCCCGTCCCCACGCCCCTCGTCGCCCACACGGCGGTGCGCCTCGACGCGGTGGCTGCCGTGGTCGTGACCGCCAGCCACAACCCGCCCCGGGACAACGGGTACAAGGTGTACGACGCCGACGGCGCCCAGATCGTGCCACCCGTCGACACCCGCATCGCCGAGGCGATCGAGGCGGTCGGGCCCGCGGCAGACGTCCCCCGCGTCGAGGGGGCCCTCGACGGGGCGAGCGAGACGGCGCGGCCCCTGGGCGGGTCCGACGTCGCCGCCTACGTGGACACGCTGCTCGAAGGTCGAGCACCGGTGGACGGCAGACCGCTCCGCATCGTGTACACGCCGATGCACGGCACCGGCCGCGACGTGCTCGTGCAGGTGTTCGACGCCGCAGGCCACCGGGACCTGCACGTCGTGCCCGAGCAGGCCGACCCCGACGGCCGCTTCCCGACCGTCGACTTCCCGAATCCCGAGGAGCCGGGCGCCCTCGACCTCGCCGTCGAACTCGCCGGGGCGGTCGATGCGGATCTCGTCCTCGCCAACGACCCCGACGCCGACCGGCTCGCCGCCGTCGTCCCGGGACCCGACGGCCTCCGTCCGCTGACAGGCAACCAGATCGGCGTGCTGCTGGGCGACTTCGTGCTCGAGCACCGGGGCGGTCCCGACGCCCTCGTCGTCAACTCGATCGTCTCGACGCCGATGCTCGCCGCCGTGGCCGACCATCACGGCGCCCGCTTCGAGCAGACCCTGACGGGCTTCAAGTGGATCGCCAACGCGGCACTCCGCCTCGAGCGCCAGGAGGGGCTGCGGTTCGTGTTCGGGTTCGAAGAGGCCCTCGGGTACACGATCGGACGTGCGGTGCGGGACAAGGACGGCATCGGCGCCGCCCTGTGGTTCGCCGATCTGGCGGCGGCGTCGCCGAAGGGCGTCCTGGCGCGGCTCGAGGGGCTGTATCGGCGCGACGGCATGTGGGTGAGCACGCAGACGAGCGTCGTCCGGCCGGGGACCGAGGGACGTGAGGAGATCGACGGCGCGATGGCGATGCTGCGGAACCGCCGCCCCGACCGGCTCGGCGGGTCCGACGTCGGCGGCGTGACGGACTTCCGTGAGGGCGCCGGGGATCGACCCCCCTGGCTCCCCGCCACCCCTCTCGTGGCGTTCGACCTGGGCCCGCTCGGGCGCGCCCTCGTGCGGCCCAGCGGCACCGAGCCGAAGCTGAAGATCTACGTCGACCTCCGACGCGAGCTCGGGGAGGGCGACGACGTCTGGGAGACGGAGGCGAGGGCTCGCGAGGACGCCGGGGCCATCGGTGTCGAGCTGGTCGAGTTCCTCGGCCTCGGATGAGCGGCCCGCGACTCGGGGAGGACTTCGTCCGGCGGGCGTTCCCCGGGCTCGAGCCCGTGGTCGTGCTCGGCCGTGGCGGGTTCGGGGAGGTCTGGCGGGTCCGGACCGCCGCGGGGGACCGGGTCCTCAAGCTCCTGGCCCCCGACGCCCCCGTCCGGCGCTGGCGGCGGGAGGTCGACGCCCACGACCGGGTCCGGTCGACCCGCATCCCGAGGATGCTCGACCACGGCGAGGTCCCCCACGACGACGGGACCGTCCGGTGGCTGACCCTCGAGTACGTGGAGGGGCCCACGGTCCGCACGCGAATGCGCGAGGAGGCCTGGCCGGCCCCGAGCAGTCTGGCGTCCTTCGGGCGCGGCGTGCTCGAGGCCGTACGCGACGTCCACGCCGCCGGACTCGTGTTCCGGGACGTGAGTCCCGGCAACGTGGTGCTGGTCGACGGCTCGTGGAGCCGTCCCCGGCTGGTGGACCTCGGTCTGGCCGTGGCGGTGGACGCACCGGAGCGGTCCCGGTCGAAGCGGGCGGGGACCAAGGCCTACAAGGCACCCGAGCAGTTGCGCAAGGACCCGGTCACGCCCGCCACGGACCTGTTCGGTGTCGGCGTGGTCTGCTACAAGCTGGCGGCCGGCGGCGCCCATCCGTTCCTCGCGGCGGGCGAGAAGCTGTCGGCGTCGGAGGCCCAGGACCGGATCGCCGGCGGGCCCCGGCCGCTCCCCGCCGAGCACGCCGTCAACGAGCGGTGGATCCGCCGGCTGCTGGCCTTCGAGCCGGAGGAGCGCTGGCTCGACGACGGATGATTCGCTGTGATCCGGCGGCCGATAGCCTTCGGGACACCGTGCCCGAGTCCCGCATCAGCCCCCGTGCCAGGGCGGCGGCGGTGGTCGCCGTGATCGTCGGCCTGCCGCTGGCCTTCGCGGTCATCGGCCTGTTCGTCGCGGGCCCCTTCGCCCCGTCGTCGCGCCCGGCGATCCCCTCCGACTGTGCTGCGCCCTTCGTCGACGAGGCACCTCCGGTGTCGTCACAGGGCCGGCGGTTCGCCGAGGTCGCCCGGGTCCGCGTCTACGACTGCCGTGATCGGTTCGTCGTGGCCGTCGACGGCGTCGGCGGCGCAGCCGAGGCCTTCACGACGGGCGAGGGGGGAGGGGTGATCGCGTCGATCGGGCTGGTGGACGAGACCGGCGAGCTCGCCGGCCAGCGGGTGGTGGAACGGGACGGTGGCTCCGTCACCGTGCGGTCCCTGAACCTGGACGGCGATCTCGTGGAGGTCTCGGCCGACGAGGTGGGCTTCGAGGGAACGGCGGTGGTCGTCGAGTTCGTCCGGGGCCGCGGGGAGCGGCGCCTCGTCGCCGTCGAGGTGGGCCTCACCGAGACGGTGGGGGGCGGCACCGTCCACGACTCGCTCACCGTCGACGTCGAGTGACCACCGCGGTCGGCGCCGTCGCTTCCCTCGTCCGCCGTGAGCCCCTCGTGGCGTCGTTCACCGCGGCCCACGTCGTGACGATGGCGACGCTGGGCACGGTGTGGGGACGGACGTTCACGTGGATCTACGTCCCGCTGCTCCTGGCATCGATCGCGGCCGTGGTGTTCGTGGATGCGAGGTTCGGTCCGCTCCCCTCGTCCGACCTGTGGCTGCTGTCGGTCTGGGCCCTCGCCCACATGGCGGGAGGTCTCCTCGGGGACCCGAGCGGCGAGTCCGACATCCTCTACAACTGGTGGATCGTCGACGGGGTGTTGAAGTTCGATCAGGTCGTCCACGGCTACGGCATCGGCGTGGCCACGGTGGCCCTCGTGCACGCGGCGGAGCGATCGGACGCGGCGCGGCCCCTGGTCGTCGGAGCGCTGTGGGCGCAGGGCATCGGTGTCGGCAACGAGGTGGTCGAGAACGTGTTCGCAGCCTTCGTCGACAGCTCGAACGTCGGTGACGCCGTCAACACCACGTGGGACCTGGTCTGGCACCTCATCGGCGGTGCCGTGGCCGTGGTCGTGCTCAGGTGGCGTCGGCCAGCTCGGACACCTGCCGCTTGACCCGGGCGAGGATGGCGTACATGCCCCGCAGGCGCCGCGGGGTGACGATCTCCTCGAGGCCCATCGTGGTGTAGAAGTCGTCGGGGACGGAGAGGATGTCCTCGGGCGGCAGTCCGTTCAGGCCCTCGGAGATGATCCCGGCGTACCCGCGGGTCGTGGGTGCCTCCGGCGGCGCGTGGAAGTACATGCGCACGGTGCCGTCGTCGGCGAGTTCGGTGGCGACGAAGAAGGGGGTCTGGCACTCGTGGACCTCCTCCATCTCCCCGGGGTCGATGTGGTCGGGCAGGTCCGGGAGGCGATTGGAGTAGTCGAGGAGGGCCTGCAGTTTGATCTGTTTCGGGCTGGAGCCGAAGAGGCCGACGAGCTGTTCGAGTTTCGGGGGGAGGGAGGTCATGGGGTCCACGTTCGGAATTGTCCTACGCCGGTAGTGTAAATACCCCCAGCGACCAAGGACCGAGATGAGCCCCGTCCCCGCCGATCCCGCCGAGAAGTTCCAGCAGTACGCGCACCCCGAACGACTGGTGAGCACCGACTGGCTGGCCGACCACCTCGACGACGACGATCTCGTGGTGGTGGAGTCCGACGAGGACGTCCTCCTGTACCACACCGGCCACATCCCCGGCGCCATCAAGATCGACTGGCACGCCGACCTCAACGATCCGGTGATCAGGGACTACCTCGACGGCGAGGCGTTCGCGGAGCTCATGGCCCGGCACGGCATCACCAGGGACACGACCGTCGTGTTCTACGGCGACGCCAACAACTGGTGGGCCGCCTACGCCCTCTGGATCTTCCGCCTCTTCGGGCACCCCGACGTCAGGCTGCTCGACGGTGGCCGCCAGAAGTGGGTCGCGGAGGACCGGCCGATGACCACCGAGGACCCGCCCGAGCCCGAGCCGGTCGAGTACCCGATCGTGGAACGGGACGACTCGACGATCCGGGCGTTCATGCCCGACGTGCTGCGTCACGTCGACGCCGAACGGCCGCTGGTCGACGTGCGTTCGCCCGAGGAGTACCGCGGCGAGAAGCTCCACATGGAGGGATACCCGCAGGAGGGCTCGCTCCGCGGCGGCCACATCGCCGGTGCCGCCAGCGTCCCGTGGAAACGCGCCGCCGCCGACGACGGCACCTTCAAGGACGCGGACGAGCTCCGGGAGATCTACGAGGAGGAGGCCGGGCTCTCGGGCGAGGACGACGTCATCGTCTACTGCCGGATCGGCGAGCGGTCCAGCCACACGTGGTTCGTGCTGACCCACCTCCTCGGCCACGACCGCGTGCGGAACTACGACGGATCGTGGACGGAGTGGGGCAACGTCGTGCGGGCGCCGATCGAGAAGCCGTGACCGGCCTGCCCGATGCGGCCCGGCGCGTGACGGCCTGGGCCGCCGAGCGGGGCGTCGACCTGGACGTGCGCGTCCACCCGGACGGGACCAGGACGGCCGACGATGCCGCGGCCGCCGTGGGCTGCGAGGTCGGGGCGATCGTCAAGTCCCTCGTGTTCGTGGTCGACGGGGCCCCCGTCGTCGCCCTCGTCCCCGGGGATCGCCGCCTGGATCCGGGAAAGCTCGCGGCGGCGGTGGGCGGCGGTCGAGCCGAACGGGCCGATCTCGAGACCGTCCGTGCCGCCACGGGATTCGCCGCGGGCGGGACGCCGCCCTTCGCCCACGCCACCGACGTCCCGGTGGTGGCCGATCCCGGCCTGCGGCGGCACGCACCGGTCTGGGCCGCCGCCGGCACGCCCACCACGGTCTTCCCGATGGATCCCGATCGACTGGCGTCGCTGGCCGGTGCCGAGTGGCGGGACGTCAGCGAGGGGGACACGGCAGAATGAGCAGCACCATCACCGGGAGCGCACCATGACCACCGCATTCGACCCCTGGGCCGACGACACGCCCGTCGACGGAGCCTCCGGCGAGGCCACCGACACCGACCTCCTCGCCATCGAGTTCGACGATCCGCTGAAGGCGCAGGAGGCGCTCCTCGCCTCGATGCGCCTCCACAAGCGGCGGACGATCCGGATCGAGGACGCGGCGATCGTCACGAAGGACGAGCGCGGAAAGATCCGTATCCACCAGACGAAGGACGTGAACACCGGTCAGGGTGCGGCGACGGGCGGGTGGTTCGGGGTCCTGGCCGGCCTCCTGTTCATGGCCCCGTTGGTTGGCGCGGTGCTCGGGGCCGCGGTGGGAGGTATCTGGGCGAAGCTGCGCGACATCGGGATCTCCGACTCCCAGATGAAGTCGATGGGTGAGGACCTGGCCGAGGGCGACGCCGCGCTCTTCGTCCTGCTCGAGGTGCTCGCCCCGACGAACCTGTTCAGGGAGCTGCGTCGATTCGACGGGACGATCCTGTTCACGACGATGGACGACGACCTGCGCGGCGGGGTGGCCGAAGCGCTCGCCGAGCTGGTCTGATCAGCCCAGCACCGAGACGCCGTCGGGGTCGATGGCCACGGTGATCCGGTCGCCCCGATCCGGCGCCTCGGTCATCACCGCTTCGACGGTCAGGCCGTCGATGTCGAGGTCCACCACGGTGTCGACGCCACGAAACCGCGCGGCCCGCACCGTCGCCGTGAGCGGTCCGTCGGGGCGGGGCACGATCGCCTCGGGCCGCACGACGAGCCGGGTCGGCCCCTCAGGCGTGCCAGGCACCGGGATGCGCCCGAGCGGTGTCTCGGCGACGCCGTCCCGCACCAGGCCGTCGACGATCGTGTCCAGGCCGAGGAACCTCGCGACCGTCTCGTCGGCCGGGTCGCGCCAGAGCCGGTGCGGACGGTCCGACCGGAGGATGCGTCCGCCGACGAGCACCGCGACCCGGTCCGCGACGGCGAAGGCCTCCTCCTGGTCGTGGGTGACGTGGAGGGCCGTGATCCCGAGCCGGTCGAGCAGGTCGCGCAGGTCGAGGGCGAGACGCTGACGGAGTTCCCGGTCGAGGGACCCGAAGGGTTCGTCGAGCAGGAGCATGCGCGGCTCGACGATCAGGGCGCGGGCCAACGCGACCCGCTGTGCCTGCCCGCCCGACAGTGACGAGACCGGGCGGTCCTCGAACCCGGCGAGGTCGACGCGACGCAGGGCGTCGCGGACCCGGTCGGCCCGCTCGGAGGCGCCGGCACCGGCCATGCGCAGCCCGAAGGCCACGTTCCCGCCGACGTCGAGGTGCGGGAAGAGGGCGAAGTCCTGGAAAACGATCCCGAACCCGCGTCGGTGGGCGGGCGTGGTCGTGATGTCGGCGCCCTCCCAGCGGACCGCGCCCGCGTCGGGGCGTTGCAGCCCGGCGACGACGCGAAGCAGCGTGGTCTTGCCCGACCCGCTGGGACCGAGGACGGCGAGGGTCTCGCCGCCGGGCACCTCGAGGCCGATGTCGGCGAGCGCTGCTCCTTCGGGGAACCGCACGGTCACGTCGTGTACGACGAGCATCAGAACTCCCCGAGCCGGGCCGGTCGGAACCGCTCGACGGCCAGCACGATGGCGGCGGTCACGGCCATGAGGAGGACCGACGCCGCCATGGCGCGGGAGAAGTTGAGGGCCCCGGGCCGGCCGAGGAACCGGAAGATCGCCACGGGCAGCGTCGTGGTGTCGGGCCGGGCGATGAACACCGTTGCTCCGAACTCGCCGAGGGAGACGGCGGCCGCGAAACCTGCGGCGACGAGGGTGGCGCGGCTGACGATCGGGACGTCGACCTCCCAGCGCGCCCGCCACGGCGAGGCCCCGAGAACCATGGCGGCCTCCCTGAGGTCGGTTCGCACCGAGCGGAGCACCGGACCGACGGTGCGGACCACGAAGGGGATGGCCACGAGGGCGTGGGCGATGGGGACGAGGATTGCAGACGCCCGCAGGTCGACGGGGGCGTCGAGGGCGACGAGGAACCCGAAGCCCACGGTGGCCGCCGACGTGCCGAGCGGGAGCATGATGAGCGCGTCGAACCACCGGGACCAGCGTGAGCGCTTCGCGAGGACCGCGGCCGCGGCGAGGCCGACGACGAGGGCGACGGCCGTGGCCACGGCGGCGGTCTGCAGCGAGTTCCGGGTCGCCTCGACGGGGTCGACGATCTGGATGCCGGTGCGGCCGGCATCGCCCAGCGCCGTGTACCCACGGATGCCGTAGCCGCCGGCGGTGCGCAGCGAGCGCTCGACGAGGACGGCGATGGGAGCACCGAGGACGACGGCCATGGAGGCGAGGACTCCGGTCACGTACCACCGCTCCGAGGTCGATCGGATCCGCCGTGCCGTCTCGCCGACGGGACGGAGCCGCTGCTGGACGGTGGCACGCTCCTGGACCCGGGCGTACCACCACAGGATCGCGGTCACACCGACGAGCTGGATGGTCGCCAGCGCTGCGGCCACCGGCAGGTCGAAGAGGATCGCCGTCTGGCGGTAGATCTCGACTTCGAGCGTGGTGAGGCCTCGTCCCCCCAGTACCAGCACGACGCCGAACGAGGTGAACGTGAACAGGAAGACGATCGACGACGCCGCCGCGATCGCGGGCCGCAGCAGCGGGAGCGTGACGTGCCGGAACGTCTGCAGGGGCGACGCGCCGAGTGATCGGGCGACCTCCTCGTGGCGGGGGTCCAGGTGTGCCCACAGGCTGCCCACGGTGCGGAGCACGACGGCGTGGTTGAAGAACACGTGGGCGCCGAGGATCGCCCAGATCGTCCCGTCGAGGTTCACGGGCAGGATGCCGGCCGGTCCGGCGAGGGCGAGGAAGGCCGTGGCCACGACGATCGTCGGCAGGACGAACGGCACCGTGGCCAGGGCGCGGAGCACGGCTTTCCCGCGAAAGTCGTAGCGGGCGAACACGTGGGCGGCCGGCAACCCCACCAGCAGGGTGAGGCCGGTGGAGAGGGCCGCCTGCCACGTGCTGAACCACAGGACCCCCCACAGGTCGCCGTCCGATGCGACGCGCCGGAAACCGTCCAGATCCAGGGCACCGTCGTGCCAGAGGCCGGTGCCGATGATCGACAGGACCGGCCAGAGGAAGAAGGCCCCCAGGAAGAGGAGCGGGAGGGCGGCGAGCGCCGCCCGACCGGGCCTCATTCCTCCACGATGTCCTGCCACTCGGCGATCCACCGCTCCCGGTTCGCTTCGATGCGGGCCGGATCCATCGTGACGGGCGCCTCGGGGATCACGGTGTGCTCGACGAACTCGGGCGGCAGGTCGGCGTCGGCCCGGGCCGGGAAGACGAACATGTTGAGGGGCACGTCCTCCTGGAACGTCTCCGACAGCAGGAAGTCGATGAGCATTCGCGCCGCCGGCTCGCGATCCGTGCCGGCGAGGATGCCGGCGTACTCGACCTGACGGAAGCACCCGTCGGTGAGGACGGCGGTGGGTGCTTCGTCGGGCCGCGGGTCGGCGAAGATGACCTCGGCGGGGGGCGAGGAGGCGTAGGACACGACGATCGGCCGGTTTCCACCGCCCCCGACGGTGAAGTCGCCGTAGTAGGCGTCCTCCCAGCCGGCGGTGATGGCGACGTCGTTGGCGACGAGGCCGCGCCAGAAGTCCTGCCATCCGTCCTCGCCGAACACCTGGATGGTCGCCAGGAGGAACGCGAGGCCGGGGGAGGAGGTCGCCGGGTCCTGGACGACGAGCGCGCCGTCGAACGCCGGGGTCACGAGGTCGGCCAGCGACGTCGGCGCCTCGCCGTTCACGAAGGCGGCCTTGTCGTAGTTGATGCACACGTCGCCGAAGTCGATCGGGGTGACGCGGTGCTCGGGGTCGAGGCCGAGTCCGGGACGGAGCACGTCGAGTCGATCGCTCTCGTACGGCTCGAAGAGGTCGGCCTCGAGCGCCCGGGACAGGAAGGTGGTGTCGACGCCGAAGAGCACGTCGCCGATCGGGTTGCCGGCCGTCAGGATGGCCTGGTTGACCATGGAGCCGGCGTCCCCGGAGGGGATGATCTCGAGTTCGATGCCGGTCTCGTCGGTGAAGGCCTGGCGGACCTCGTCGCTGACGGCGAACGAGTCGTGCGTGAGGAGCCGGACGGGTCCCTCGGCGGCGTCGTCGCCGCAGGCGGTCGCGACGAGTGCGAGCGCGGCGAGCAGGGCGATCAGGTGTCTCATGGGGTTCCTCCGTGGATGGCGATCAGGACGCCGGACTCCACCGAGACGGTGGCCTCCGGCCGTTCGAGGACGTTGCTGACACCCCGGGTGGAACCTGCTTCGAGGGTCTCGTCGTCGAGGGCCCATCGCAGCCCCTTGGTCCGGACGCCGCGGGCCGGTCCGCCGACGGGCAGCAGGGTGACGATGTCCCCCTCCGTGCCTCGGATGGTGGCCTCGCTCCGGACGACGTGGACCTCGCGGCCCTTGACGAGCCACGTGGGCTCGAGGGTTGCGAACCGGTCCGCCGCCATCAACAGGGCGTTGGCGATGAAGTGGTCGATCCGGTCGAGGGAAGCGCCCCCGATCACGACGGCGGGACCGAGGCCCCGGTCGGCGGCCGCCTCGAGGGCGAGCTCGAGGTCGGTGGCGTCCTTGTCGGCCGGATGGGTCTCGACGGGCACGCCTGCGTCGCGGGCGGCTGCGATGGCGGCCGGATCCGCCGAGTCGAGGTCGCCCACGACGAGATCGGGCCGGAGCCCGAGGTCGTTGGCCGTGTGGAGCCCGGAGTCGGCGGCGATGACGAAGGCGTCGGCGGGGAGGGCCTCGGCCACCGAAGCGGGCGCGGCGTCGCCTCCGGCGACGATCACGACGGGCTGACGGGGCACGGGCTCTCCCTCCGCTGGCATGACCCAGGTCAGGTTCTGCGGGTCGATGGCGGGAACGGCCACCCTCTCAGCTCGGCTCGCCCGAGCTCCCCGGAGTGTGTGCGGCAGCGTAGTGCGTGGTGCGGGCCCGTGGGTGGACGACGGGTTGACAGAGTGATGTCATGATGACATCATCGAGGCATCACATACCAGGCGCCGGCGGGGGCGGCACGGCCGCGCTGGCGTCGCCGACATCCGGCGCCGGCCGACCACGGCCGCAGGACGCGGAGCCGCAGGCGCGGCATCGTGGCCCCGCCCGATAGGAGGAACCGATGGACACATCGATCGCGATGACCCGGCTCACCGCGGCCATCGAACAGCAGATCGTCGTCGCCGGCGCCGACCCTCAGATCGAAGAGATCGCCCGGACGATGGTGACGGCGCTCGAACCCGTGGTCCAGCGGATCGCCTTCGACTTCGCCGAACAGGCGGCGGCCGAGGTGGGGGCACAGGTTCCCGGATACCGCGTCGACGTGGTGCTCGAGGAGGGCGAGCCTGCGTTGCGGGTCCAGCCGGAGGACGTCGAGGAGACGGTCGTCGGGGACTCCCTCGACGCCCGGATCACCCTTCGGCTCCCCCCCGAGTTGAAGGCGCTGGTGGAGGACGCCGCCGACCAGCGTGGCGAATCGCTGAACACGTGGCTCGTCAAGACGCTGTCGTCGAAGGCGGGACCGCGCCGGACGGTGCGTGGACGCCGGATCACCGGGACCATCGAGACATGAGCGAGCGCACCGAACGCTTCGAGGTCGACGGACGCCCGGACGTCACCGTCCGGATCCCCACCGGGCACGTACGGCTCGTCCCCAGCGACGACGGTGCCGTCCTCGTCAGACTGAGCGGATCCGAACGGGATCTCGACCGATTCCGGATCGACCAGCGGGGCCGGCACATCACGGTGGAGACCGAGAAGGAGTCCTTCGGCATCCGGCTCCGCCTGTCGGGGGTCGACGTCGGGATCGCCCTCCCGCCGGACGCCGACGTCGAGGTGCGGGTGGCGTCGGGGGACCTCCGATCGGACCCGGTGCTCCGCACGCTCAGCGTCGACGCCGCCTCGGGAGACATCGCCGTGGAGGGCGAGGTCACCCGAGACCTGTCCGTGAAAGCCGCCTCGGGGGACGTGCGGGTCGAGTCGGTCGGCGGCAGCGTCGACGTCTCTCTCGCTTCGGGCGACGTGCTCGTTCGGTCGGTCGACGGGCCGTGCCGGATCGTCAGCGCCTCGGGGAACGTACGCGTCGGGCACCTCACGGGCCCGGGCTCCTTCAAGAGCGCCTCCGGTGACGTGTCCGTCGCGCACTTCGGGGGCGACCACTTCGATGCCAAGACGATGTCGGGCGACGTCTCGATCGGCGTGCCCGGCGGGCGCCGCTACGAGGTGTCGTTCAAGGCGCTGTCCGGGGACGTCCGCACCGACTTCCCCATCTCGAGCGAGAAGTCGTCGGGCACCTCACGGCTGAACGTCACGTCGCTGTCGGGCGACATCACCGTCCACGCCGCCGAGTGATCCCGGGTCGAACCCGGCGATGCGCATGGCCTCGGCCACCGCGGGCATGATCTCCTCGGCGAACACGGCGTGCCCCAGGCCGCTGGCATGGAAGCGGTCACCGGTGAACATGGCCTCGTCGTCGAAGAACGCCGTCGTCATGCGGCCCCGCGTGTGACCCTTCACGACACGATCGTGGCGGGCCGCCGCCTCCCGGCAGACGTCGTCGAAGGCGATGCTGCGGCGATGCGCCCAGGGCCGTACCGAGTCGGGGAGGCGCGGAGCCGACGAGAGATCCCCCATCCCCACGAGCACCACGGCGCCCGAGACCGCCTCGAGGCGCTCGAGAATCGTCTCCAGATGCTCGCGGTAGCGCTTGACCCGCACGCCTCGGAGCGCGTCGTTCGCGCCCACCGACACGAAGGCGACGTCGGGTTCCAGGCGCTCGGCGGCGTGCAACTGCCCTTCGATCACGTCGCGGGCCTTCGATCCGCCCACCCCGAGGGAGACCAGTTCCACCCGGTGGTCCTCCGCGATCGCGAGGGCCACCCTGCGGATCCAGCAGTCGTCCAGCCGTTCGACTCCGGGAGCCGTCAGTGAGGAGTCCCCGACCGCCGCGAGCCGGATCGGTGGTGCGTCCTCGTCGCCGAAGGTCCCCGAGGGCTCCTGGTTCGGGAAGGACGGGAGGTCGCTGCGGTGGGCGGCCCGCAGCACCTGGCCCAGCACGACCGCCGCACCGGCGAGCGGCACGAGCGGCGCTGCGGCGGCGATGCGTTTCCACGTCCCCATGACGGACGCGGATCGTAGTGCGGCCATGCCCTCCGCTCCGCTCTGGGCCGGCCTGCTCCTCGCCGGGTCGGCGTCGGTGGCGACTCCTCCAGACCGACGCCGGTCGTCCCGGCCGAAGGTGTCCCGTCCGATCTGCGCGCGCGTGGCCTGACCTAGGATCGCTTCGAGGACGATCGACGGAGGGCTCGTGCGGCTCGGCTTGAACATCTGGTACGCCACAGGGACGGTCGACCCGCCGCTGGGGCTCGTCGAAGAGGCCGACCGCCTCGGATACCACTCGGTCTGGGCGGCAGAGGCCTACGGCAGCGACGTCGTGACGATCCTCTCGTGGATCGGGGCGCGCACCAGCCAGATCGGGCTCGGGGCGGGCATCATGCAGATGCCGGCGCGCACGCCGGCGATGACGGCCATGACGGCTGCGACACTCAACGAGTTGTCCGGCGGCCGGTTCCTGCTCGGCATGGGACTCTCCGGTCCCCAGGTCGTCGAGGGCTGGCACGGCGAGGCCTACGGGAAGCCGCTGGGCAAGACCCGGGAGTACGTGTCGATCGTTCGCTCCGTGCTGGCGCGTGAACGGGTGACGCATCACGGTGACCACTACCGGATCCCCTACGACGGCGACGACGCCACGGGCCTCGGCATCCCGCTGAAGCTCACCATCCACCCGACGCACGACATCCCGATCTATCTGGCGGCGATCGGTCCGAAGAACACCGCACTCACGGCCGAGATCGCGGACGGGTGGCTGCCGGTGTTCTGGTCGCCGGAGCACGCACCCGACGTCTTCGGTCCGTCGCTGCGAGAGGGTTTCGAGCGCAGCGGGGAGTCGGGGAAGGCGGAGCGGTTCGACATCGCCGCGACCGTCCCCGCGACGCTCACGGACGATCCCGATCAAGCGCGATGGGGCGTCCGGCCCCTCCTCGCCCTGTACATCGGCGGGATGGGGGCGAAGGGTCAGAACTTCTACACGCGTCTCGCCACCGACTACGGCTTCGGCGAGGAGGCCGAGCGCATCCAGGACCTCTACCTGGACGGAAAGAAGCAGGAGGCGATGGCCGCGGTCTCCGACGAACTCGTCGACGAGTTGTGCCTCATCGGACCCCGTGAGGCGATTCGCGATCGTCTCGAGGCCTGGGAGGAGTCCGGGGTGACCACACTGGTCGTTGCAGCGCAGGACGTCGACACGGTCCGCGCGCTCGCCGAGCTGGTGCTCTAGTAGGTGCGGTTGGCGCTGGCCATGTCGGCGACGTGCCACAGCACGGCGGCGATCACGAAGAAGATCCCGGCCCAGTACACGGGGGTCCATTCCCCGTTCATCGCGGCGAAGAACACGAAGACGGCGGCGACGACGGCGGTCACGGTGCTGGCGGCCGAGGCCGGCCAGGCGAGCCATCCGGGCATCATGTCGGCGAAGCGTTCGACGAGCATCGCCGAACGGTACCTCGCCGGCGACGCCGAGGCGCTCTTGGCTACGGTGCGTCCGTGATCGAGGCCCGCACCGTCGTCGAGACCGTCGCTCGCGGGGACCTCGACGAGCTCATCCGCCTCGTCGACGGCATCTGCTCGGCGCGCGACTGGGAGGCCCTCGTCCTCCTCCGCGACCGGTGCCGCCTCGCCGTGGAGGAGCGGGGCCTCCAGCTGTGGCCGGCGGCGGAGTTCGCCGAGTATCGCCTCGCGCTCGAGGCGCCGGGGGAGTACGTCGGCGAAGTCGTGGTCGAGGGGTCGGGCCGGTTCACGTTGGGGCCGCTGTGGGAGGTGGCGGCCAGCACCCATGACTGGACGGAGCTCGCCGACCATCTGGCGCCGGGTCCGATGCGGGCGATGGCCGCCCACGAACGGGTGATGCGTGGCGAAGACCTCACCGACGACGGGTCGGTGGACGCCCGTGTGCTCGACCTCCCGTTCCGCCTGGAGCCGTGGGAGCCGGTGTATCCGCCGGCCGTGTACCGGTCCGACACCGCCGACTTCCCGACACCCGTCGTGCCGCGTCTCTCGGAGTTCCCGGATGTTCCCGCCGGCCCGGTGATCGACGACGTCGAGACGGTGGAGGCGCTCACCGACCTCGGGCGAGTGTGGACCGACCAGTCGAACGGGGCGACGGCGGCGGTCGCGGTCGAGGGCGATGCCCGGGGAGCCATCGCCGCCCTCCACGACGGGCCCGTGCTCGGTGCGCCGGTCGATGGGGCGACCGGTCTGGCGATCATGGCCTGGGCCGGGGCGAGCGGCGGCGCGTACGGTCGCCGCCGCGGCAACCCGGCGGGGCGATTCGCCGCATGGTGGGCGGCGACGGCGCTGGCGGGTCTGGAGTGGCCGCCTGATCCCACGGCGCTGGGCGAAGCCGTCGCCGAACTCGACTGGGTGGTGTGGGAGCCGCAGGATCTCGCTGCGGGATGGCGATGCTTCCTGGCCGTCGGCGACCCGCTCGACGGGCTGGCGTGGGCGGTGGCCGCCGAGGACTCCTACCGCGAGGGCGACGATCCTCTGGCCGGCGATGCCGACGACTGACCGGCGCCGACACAGCGCGGCCGGCGTCGGCCGGAGGCTGCGCGCCCGGATCGAGGAGATCGTCGGTCGCAGGGTGGTCTCGACGAGGTGCGGTGCGTCGGCCGGCACCTCGCTGGCGGAGCGGTGGCTCGTGTTGCTCGACACCGGCGAGACCGTTTTCGTCAAGGTGGGCGACGACGCCGCCTCCCGGTGGGAGGTGCGCAACGAGGTGGTCGTGTTGCGCGAGGTCGACGATTCGCTCTTCCCCGCCCTCCTCGGGTTCGACGACCATCCCATCAAGCCGCTGATGGTCGTGGAGGACCTGACGGACTCGTTCTGGCCGCCTCCCTGGCGTCCCGGGGATCCGGAGCTCGTCGAGGACGCGCTCGAACGGATCGCGGCGACGCCGCCCCCGCAGGGACTCCGCACCGTGATCGAGCGGCCCGACCTCGTCGGCGGCTGGGCGCGGGTCGCCGAGGATCCCGCGCCCCTCGTGGGGACGGGTCTCGTCTCTGAGGCGTGGCTGGAACGCTGCCTCGAGCCGCTGGCGCGGGCCGCCGCCGGTGCCCCCGTCGCCGGCGACCGGCTCGTCCACCTCGACGTGCGCGGCGGCAACGTCTGCTTCGTGGGATCGCGAGTGGTGGTGGTCGACTGGGCGAACGCAGCAATCGGGCATCCCGGCCTCGACCGGGCCTTCTGGCGGATCGGACTGGCCGCAGAGGGCGGTCCGGGGCCGCCCGACGACGTCGATCCCGGACTCGTGGCCGTTGCGACGGGCTGGTTCGCGGCCGAAGCGGGCCTCCCGCCGCGGCGGTGGGGGGGCGGCCCGATCCGGGCGTCGCAGCGGGAGCGACTCGCCGTGGCGCTGCGATGGGCCTGCCGCCTGCTCGGGGTGGAGGAACCTCCGAGCGGCTGAGAGCGTCACGCCGTGACGATCGTGCTCGTCGTCGTGGTGGGCTGGAGGGGGATCGTGCGGCGCGGGCCACAGCTCGACACGATCGTCAGGGTCAGGAACGAGCCGACAGCGATCAGCGTGACGATGATCCGGACGGCGGGACGGCGGAAGAACGGCGGCCGCTCGGGCTCGAGCTCCCAGGGCCGTGACGGGCGATGTGGTCGGTCGTCCATGGGGACGACACAACCTACCCCGTTGCCGGCACCGCCCGGGCATCGTCGACGGAGGTGGCGACCGGCGCGTCGGCCGGCGCGTCGGCGATCGCGTCGGGGAGGTCGCGCTCGAGATTCCGGATGCGGGGATGCATCCATCCGAGCACGCCCAGCGCGACGGTGGCCAGTCCGACGAGCACGATCATGAGTCCGATCCCACGTCCTTCGCCCACCCCGAGGAGCGTGCCGACCGTGCCTGCCAGGGTGCCGTCGGGTGCCATGAGGGGCTCGAACACGCCGTCCGCCAGGGGGCCGGTGAGGACGATCGCGAGGGGGGCGGCGATCTGGGCGAACGTGCGGCGCAGGGCGAAGACCCGTCCCTGGACGCCGGGTGCCACCTTTCGCTGCCACAGGGTCTGGCTGGCGGCGTTGACGACCGGGATGACGAGCATGAGGAGGAAGACGCCGGGGACGATCACCAGGAGCGTCGGACGGAGACCCGCGAGGGCGACGGCGAGCCCCGAGAAGGCGATGCCCCACATCGTCCCCCGCACGAGGTGCTTCGGGCCGCCCCATGCCCCGACGGCCAGGCTGCCCAGGAGCATGCCGATGCCGGCCACCGTCATCACGGTGCCCACCGTGCCCTCGGTCGTGAAGGCCAGGAGCATCGGGACGAACAGCACGTTGGCGAAGGCGAGGACGAAGTTCACGCCGGCATACACCCACAGCAGGTAGAGGAGGCCGGGGCGGGCACGCAGGTACCGCCAGCCGAGTCGGACGTCGTCGAGGATGCGGCCCGACTCGGCGGTGTCGGTTCGTTCGTGGGCGGGGAACCGGACCGAGGCGAGGGTCACCACCCCGATCACGAAGGTGATCCCGTCGGCGACGAGGATGCCACCGAGTCCGACGGTGGCGAGGAGGGCGCCGGCGATGGCGGGGGCGGCGATCATCGACAGGGCCTCGTTCGTCTGGACGAGGCCGTTCGCCCGTCCGAGGTGACGCTTCGGCACGATCATCGGAATCGCGGCGAGCCAGGCCGGCTGCTGGAAGGCGTTGGCGACGCCCCCGACGCCGACGAGGAGGTACACGTGCCAGAGGGCGAGCGCGTCGTTGAAGTAGAGGAGGGCGACGGTCAGCGTCGCGGCCCCGGCGGCCAGGTCGGCCACGAGCATCGTGATCCTCCGGTCCCACCGATCGACGTAGGCGCCGGCCACGGGGGACAGGAGCGTGGCCGGGAGGGCCATGAGGAGCGACACGATCGACAGGGCCGTGACCGAGCCCGTTTCGAGGTAGGTCCAGACGATGAGCCCGAACATCGTGAGCCCGGTGCCGACCACCGAGACGAGCTGTCCGAACCAGACGATGAAGAAGCGTCGCATCGAGGTCGTGTCCGTGGCGGTCCGGGGGGTCACTGGCTGGGCTCCGATCGAGTGTGACATCGTGATGATGTCACAATGATGTCATATCGGTCTGGTGGCTGTCAACCGGACGGAGCCGATGGTCGGTTCGGCCCCGTCCGGTCGGTGCGTGGCGCCCGGAGGGAAGCGTCAGGCGCAGGGGTCGGTGGCGGTGCGGCGTCGCCCGTGGGCCAGTCGTTCGCCGAGGGCGACGAGGGCGTGGCCCAGGGTCGCGCGGACAGGACGGTGGGGGGCCGCCCGACTGCGTCGCAGGGCCCGCTCATCGCTCAACGAGCGAGCGTGGATGCGGGCGGTCTCGAAGGCGTGGGGTCCGGTTTGCATGGTGGCTCCTCTCAGGACAGGTATCGGTCGAGTAGGTCGGTGGCCTCGGGCACGGCGCCGGTGCGAAGGCTGTACTCCTTGTCGTCGTCGACGACCACCCGGACGAGGCCGGCGGTTCGCAGCGTTCGGAGGTGGTGGAAGACGGTGGATTTCGCGAGGTCGAGGCGGGCGGTGAGCTCCTTCAGCGTCGCAGGGCCCTCGGCGAGGATGCGGAGGATCCGCAGTCGACGCTCGTCGCCGAGCGCCTTGAAGAGGTCGACCAGGTGCATCGGCGGAGCGTCGGGGTCGGCGTCGAGGTGTTCGTCGGACACCGGGTAGACGAACGCCTTGCGACCCTCGCGTTCGGTGATGACCACCCACGGGTGGATGGCCACCGACGGCACGAGGACCGCGGTGTGGACGTCGGGACCGGGCGTGAACGTCACGCCGTTCGTGGCCTGTTCGACGATGTCTGCGGTCGCGAGGCGCCCGGCGAGGCTCCGTTTCTCCTCGGCGTCCCGTTCGAGGGTTGCCACGACGTCCTGGCCTCCGTGGAAGACGGCCTCGTCGAACCTCCGCATGACCGCGACGCGATCGTCACGAAGGGCCGCCGTGTCCTCCTCCAGGAGGCGGCGGAGACCGGACGGCAGCGTCGTCCCGCACGCCGCTTCGAGGCGGTCCAGCGCCTCGTTCTCGCCCTTCGCGGCCGCCTCGACCTCCTCCTCGGGCGCCCGGTGGAGGAGGAGCTTCAGGGTTTCGCGGCGGACCTCGACGGGGTCCAGTGACGCCATCCGGTCGATGAAGTCGTCCACCGACTCGCCGTCGCGGGGATCTCTACCGAAGGCGAGCCACACGTCGGCGCCGTCGCCGGAGAGCCGGATGTCGTCGAGCAGGTCGATGGGCAGGGCGGCTTCGGCGGCGTCCACCCAGGCCTGACGGCGCGGATCGGAAACCGCGCTCTCGTCTTCGACGTCGGCCGCCAGGGCGAAGAGGGAGGCCACGAGCTCGGCCGCAGGCGAGACGATCACCTCGACGGTGGTCGTCCGTCCGGTGTCGGTGTAGTCGCGGATCCGGGGGGTGGTCACCTGAATTCGACTCCTGTCGTGTCGAGTAGTTCGATCAATATCGAATATACGACGATGATCGGATGCTGTCAAGATCGAATTCGAATCACATCGAACGAACAGGTGTTCGATTCATCGGCTAGATTCTCCGATCCATGCCGCGGTACGCCGAACTCCACTGCCACACCAACCACTCGTTCCTCGACGGC
>JAWVYO010000008.1:0-42442 GCA_033722675.1 Acidimicrobiia bacterium
ACGACCACGACCACCGTCGAGGTGGCCGGCGACGACGTTCCGTTGTATCTCGATCCTGATGCTGCGATCGACGATCGAATCGAGGACCTCATCGGACGCATGACCCTCGACGAGAAGATCGGGCAGATGACGCTCGTCGCTCAGGCCTTCGTGTCACCGTCACAGATCGGCGACAACGCGATCGGCGCCGTCCTGAGCGGGGGCGGCGGTGC
Organism: Acidimicrobiia bacterium; assembly: GCA_033722675.1. Lineage (GTDB taxonomy): Bacteria > Actinomycetota > Acidimicrobiia > Spongiisociales > UBA11373 > DATHYU01. Next base: position 213 of record JAWVYO010000008.1, read on the forward strand.
ACCCGAACCGAACACGCCCGCCGCCTGGATCGAGATGATCACGGCGTTCCAGGACGCCGCCCTGTCGACCCGACTCGGGATCCCGATCCTCTATGGGTCCGATGCCGTGCACGGCCACAACAACCTGCTCGACGCGGTGATCTTCCCGCACAACGTCGGCCTCGGCGCGACCCGGTCGCCCGACCTCGTCGAGCGGATCGGCCGCGCCACGGCCGTCGAGACCGCGGCTACGGGGGTCTCGTGGAACTACTCGCCGGTCCTCGCCGTGCCCCAGGACATCCGCTGGGGGAGGACGTACGAGGCCTTCGGCGAGTCGACCGAGCTCGTGACCGAACTCGGTGTCGCCATGCTCCGGGGCCTCCAGGGAGACGATCTCGCCGCACCGGACACGGTGCTCGGGACCCCCAAGCACTTCGTCGGCGACGGTGCGACCGAGTGGGGCTCGTCGACGTCGGAGACCTACTGGATCGATCAGGGCGACGCGCGCATCTCCGAGGAGGAGCTCCGTTCGGTGCACCTCGCGCCCTACGTGGACGCCGTCGAGGCGGGGGCGTTGAGCATCATGGCGTCGTACTCGAGCTTCCAGGGCCGCAAGCTCCACGCGCATCGCGAGCTGCTGACCGACGTCCTGAAGGGAGAGCTGGGGTTCGAGGGGTTCGTCGTGTCGGACTGGGCCGGGATCGATCAGATCGAGCCGACGGACTATTCGGCATCGGTCGTGGCCGCCATCAACGCCGGCATCGACATGAACATGGTGCCCGGGACCGACGCGTTCATCGACGTCCTGCGCGAAGCCGTCGACCGCGGCGATGTCCCGATCGAGCGGATCGACGACGCCGTGCGCCGGATCCTCCGCGCCAAGTTCGCACTCGGCCTGTTCGAGCAGCCGTATCCGGACCCCGCACTCCTCGGTTCCATCGGATCGCCGGCCCACCGGGACCTGGCGGAAGAAGCCGTCGCCCGGTCGCTCGTCCTCCTCGTCAACGACGGCGAGACGCTTCCGGTGGAGGGCCAGACCATCCTGGTCGCCGGCGCCGGGGCCGACGACATCGGGCGGCAGAGCGGCGGATGGACCATCGAGTGGCAGGGAGGCGTCGGTCCGATCACCGAGGGCTCGACCATCCTCGACGGAATCCGCCGGCACGCCGGCCCGGACACGACGCTCGTCTTCGAGCCGAGGGGCAGGTTCGACGCGACCGATCGGGGCGATGTCGGCATCGTGGTGGTCGGCGAGCTGCCCTACGCCGAAGGCGTCGGCGACACGTCCCGCCCGGTCGTCCGCGACCACGAGGTGGCCCTGGTGCTCGACATCCGTGAGCGGGTGGATCGGCTCGTGGTCGTCGTCGTGTCCGGCCGTCCGGTCGTGCTCGGGGAGATCGCGCACACCGCCGACGCCGTGGTCGCGGCGTGGCTGCCCGGCTCCGAGGGCGCCGCCGTGGCCGCCCCCCTGTTCGGCGCAGCGCCATTCACGGGCCTGCTCCCCTTCGCCTGGCCCCGATCGACACAGCAGCTGCCCCTGGGCCACGACACCGGAACCACCGGATGCTCGGGCCCCCTGTTCCCCTACGGCCACGGGCTCACCGCCGAGGAGCCCTACCGGCCGACCGAGTGTGAGGAGACCTCATGACCGTGACCGAACCGCTGGTCGCTCGTTCGCCCGTCGGGGGCTTCGAGGCGATCGACGGGCTCGAGTGGTATCGCATCGACGGTGCCGATCGGCTCGATCCCTTCCTCGTGAACGTCGTGACCGCCAGCGACCAGTGGATGTTCGTGTCGAGCTCCGGCGCGCTCACCGCCGGACGCCGGAGCGCCGAGCACGCGCTGTTCCCGTACGAGACGGACGACCGGCTGCACCGCTCCGGCGGCCTCGTCGGCCCGGTCACGATGATCCGCTCGGGCGACACGGTGTGGGAGCCCTTCGCGCCCCACGCGGCGCGTACGGGGATCGTGCGGTCGATCGCCAAGACCGCAGCCGGTGATCGGCTGCGGTTCGAGGAGCACCATCGTTCGTTCGGCCTGACGTTCCGCTACACGTGGGCGACGTCGGACCGCTTCGGATTCGTGCGGCAGTGCGAGCTCGTCCGGACGGGTGACGGGCCGCTCGACGTGGAGATCGTCGACGGACTCCTCGACGTGCTCCCCGCCGGGGTGGATCGGGAGACCCAGCTCGGGGCGAGCACCCTCGTCGACGCCTACCGGCGGAGCGAGCTGGACGCCGGGTCGGGCATCGCCGTGTTCACCCTCGAGGCCCTCGTCTCCGACCAGCCCGAGCCCGCCGAGTCGCTGCGGGCGACCGTGGTGTGGTCGGCAGGACTGGCGGACCCCGCGGTGGCGTTGAGCGACCGGCAGCTCGCCGACATCCGCGACGGAGCTTCGCTCAGGCCGGAGCACCGGGTGCAGGGCCGCAAGGGTGCCTACCTCGTCTCGTCGTCGGTCACGGTCGCTCCCGACACCCCCGTGCGCTGGTCGATGGTCGCCGACGTGGAGCGAGATCACGCGGCGCTCGCCGACCTGCGAACCTGGCTCGCTGCCACGAAGGATCCGGCTGGCGCGATCGCCGCGTCGGTCGACGAGGCCCACGACGCCCTCGTCGGGATCGTCGCCGTGGCCGACGGGCTGCAGGAGACCGCGGACCGGCACGCGAGCGTGCACCACTTCGCCAACGTGCTCTTCAACGTCATGCGGGGCGGGGTCTTCCTCGACGACCACCGGGTGCGGATCGCCGACGTCGCCCGGGCGGTGGCCCGGCGCAACACCGTCGCCGCCGAGCGATTCGCGAGCCTCGTCGCCGGGCTCCCCGGGGTGGTGGAGATCGACGATCTGCGGGGCGCCGTCGCCGGCGACGCCGTTCTGGAGCGGCTCGTCGCCGAGTACCTGCCGTTGAGCTTCAGCCGGCGTCACGGTGACCCGAGCCGCCCGTGGAACACCTTCAGGATCTCGGTGCGGACCGATGACGGCGAGCTGACCACGGGATACGAGGGGAACTGGCGCGACATCTTCCAGAACTGGGACGCGCTGCTCCACTCCTTCCCCGGATACCTCGATTCGGTCGTCTCGAAGTTCCTGAACGCCTCGACGATCGACGGTCACAACCCCTACCGGATCACCGACGAGGGCATCGACTGGGAGATGCCCGAGGAGGGGCAGTGGGCGAACCTCGGGTACTGGGGCGACCATCAGATCGCCTATCTGTCCCGGTTGCTCGACGCCGAGCGGCGATTCCATCCCGGGGGACTGGAGGAGCGGCTCGGCCGGGTGCGGTACTCCTACGCCGACGTCCCCTACCGGATCGTGTCCTACGACCGGATCGTCGAGGATCCGAAGCACACGATCGAGTTCGACGACGAGCGACAGCGCGTCGTCGAAGAGCGGGTGGCCCGTCTCGGCGCCGACGGCCGGCTCGTGCCTTCGGGCGAGGGCGTGCACCACGCGTCGCTCGCCGAGAAGCTGTTCGTGCCCGCTCTCGCCAAGCTCTCGAACTTCGTCGCCGGCGGCGGGATCTGGATGAACACCCAGCGGCCCGAATGGAACGACGCCAACAACGCCCTCGTCGGCCACGGGGTGTCGATGGTCACCCTGGAGTACCTGCGCCAGTACCTGGTGCTGATCGACGGGGTCCTGGAGCGGTCCGGCGTCGAGACCGTTCCCTTCGGACGCCGCGTCGGAGCGTGGATGGACGCCGTGGAAGCCGCCTTCGATGATCACCGGGATCTGCTCGAGGACCTCACCGACGCCCGGCGACGTTCGCTCCTCGACGCCCTCGGCGAGGCCTTCTCCGCCTACCGGGCCGAGGCCTACGACGAGGGTCCCGGCGAAGGCGTCGAGCTTCCGCTGGAGCGCCTGCGGCGCTTCGTGGCCGCGGTGACGCCGTTCCTCGACGCGACCGTCGCCGGGTCGCTGCGCGCCGACGGCCTCGCCGAGTCCTACGTCCTCCTCCACCTGGAGCCCGGTGTCGCCCGGCTGGAGACCCTGCCACCGATGCTGGAGGGACAGGTCGCCGCGCTCTCCGATCCGGCCATGACGGCCGAACGATCGATGCACATCGTCGACACGCTCGCCGACGGCCCGCTCTACCGGGCCGACCAGCGAGCCTTTCTGCTGTATCCCGACCGCGACCTGCCGCCCTTCCGCGAGAAGAACGTGGTCCCCGACGCGGCCCTCGGGGAGGGGGCGCGGTCGGTGCTCGACGCGGAGGGGGACGTGCTCTATCGCGACGCCGAAGGGGTGGTGCGCTTCGACGCGGACTTCCGCTCGGCCCGCGATCTGCGGGACGCCCTCGATGCGCTCGAGCCCGGACTCGAGGAGGGCCCCCGGCGCGAGCTGCTGGACCTCTACGAGCGGGTGTTCCGCCACGCCGCGTTCACGGGGCGGTCGGGGGCCATGTACAAGTACGAGGGTCTCGGCTCGATCTACTGGCACATGGTGTCGAAGCTGCTGTTCGCCCTGCAGGAGCGGGTCGTCGCAGCCGTGGACGCCGGTGAGGACCCTGCGGTCGTCGCCGAGCTGGCCCGGCGGTACCGTCGGGTGCGGTCCGGCCTCGGCTTCGTCAAGACGGTGGCCGAGCAGGGGACCTTCCCCACCGACCCGCATTCGCACACACCGGCCGCCTCCGGGGCCCAGCAGCCCGGGATGACCGGTCAGGTCAAGGAGGGCGTCCTGCTGCGGTGGGGCGAGCTCGGGGTGCGCGTCGAGGACGGCCGGATCCGGTTCCGGCCGGTGGTGCTCGGGGCGGAGGAGTTCCACGCGTCGCCGACGCCGTGGCCGGTCCTGGGATCGCAGGAGGTCCTCGATGAGGGGACGCTCGGATTCACGTACTGCGGGGTCCCCGTCGTGTATCGCCGCGACGACGACGCGTGGGCTCGTGTCCGGTGGGCCGACGGTCGCGAGACCGAGGGCGGGAACCGTCTCGACGCCGAGACGAGCCGCGCCGTGTTCGCCCGCACCGGATCGGTCGCACGCATCGACGTCGGCGTCCCCGACGGCACGCTCGTCCCTTCGTGACACCGCTGCGACGCACCGGGCGCCGACCCCTTTCCGGAGCGTCGAGGGCGCTCCGTCCGGCGAATACCCTGGGGCCGTGCCCGGGCTGACGGAACGGCTGTACGACCGCCTGTCGGCCGACGCCGACCAGGAGTGGGACGACGGCGTCCCCGACGAGACGCGACAGGCCGCACCCGCCAACGCTGCCCGGCTCGTGGGGTCGCTCACCCTCCTCAAGGCCGGTGACCGGATCATCGATCCGAAGACGACGCTCACCTGGCTGCTGGCCTCGGTCGGTTCTCCCGCGTGGATGGTCGCCCTCCTCGTCCCGATACGGGAGTCGGGATCGCTGCTGCCCCAGGCATTCGTGGCGCCGTGGGTGCAGCGGTTCCGCCGGCGCAAGCGGGTCTGGGTGATCGGAGCGGTCGGTCAGGCAACCGCCATCGCCACCATCGCGCTGTGCGGTGCGACGCTGTCGGGGGTCGTCGCAGGCGTCGGGATCCTCGCGGCGCTGGCGGTGTTCGCGCTCATGCGCTCGCTGTCGTCGATCTCGGTGAAGGACGTGCTCGGAAAGACCCTCCCGGAGGGCCGGAGGGGGTCGGTGTCGGGCGTGGCGGCCGGCGTGGCGGGCGTCAGTGCCATCGCGGCCGGGATCGGCCTGGGGTTCATCGGCTCGGACACCGACGCCTCGGGCCTCGCCCTCGTGGTCGGGGTCGGCGCGCTGGCCTGGGCGGGAGCGGCCTGGGTGTTCTCGCGGGTGCGGGAGCACGCCGCCGAGCCCGGGGAGGACGGCGCGTCGGGGATCGGTGACGCGGTGGCGCTCCTCCGCGACGACCACACCTTCCGCCGGTTCGTCGTGGCCCGTTCCCTCCTGCTCGTCACGGCACTCAGCCCGCCCTTCATCATCGTCCTCGGTTCGGGCTCCGGCGCCGTCACGACGGCGGGACTCGGCCCCTACGTGGGGGCGACCGGCGTGGCCTTCCTCGTGGGATCGCCGCTGTGGGGGCGGGTGGCCGACCACTCCAGCCGCCTCGTCATGACCGTCGCCGCCGGCGGGGGAGCGGCGGTGATCATCGTCTTCCTCGCGATGCGCCAGGCGACTGGCGACCGGACGTGGCTGGCCGTCGGTGCCTACCTGCTCGTGAGTCTCGCCCACGCCGGTGCCCGGGTGGGTCGCTCGACCTACGTCGTGGACCTCGCGTCCGGCGACCTCCGGACCCGGTACGTGGCCGTCTCGAACACCGTGATCGGGGCGGTGCTCCTCGCCACCGGACTCCTGGGCGTGGTCGTCGGTCTCGTCGGACCGGCATGGGTGCTCGCCATCCTCGCCTCGGCCGGTGTCGCGGGCGTCGCCACCGTGCGCACGCTTCCCGACGTCGAGGGCGGCTGATCAGACGAGGAACGCGACGCCCAGGGTCGCGGCGACGGCGGCCACCGCCCCGGGAAGGATGATCCACCGGAGGCGGCCCCGTCCGAGCACCACGACCATCCCCGCCTTGACGGCCGTGTTCGTCGCCGCCGCCAGCGCGATCGCCGTCGCCGCCGCACCGTCGGCGATGGCTCCGTCGCCGGCCAACTCCGACAGCGACAGCGTGATGGCATCGACGTCGGCGATGCCCGAGGCCACCGCCGAGGCGTACACGCCCGCCTCGCCGAGGTAGTCCGAGGCGGCCTTGGCGACGACGAGGATCACCCCGTAGAGCAGGGCGAACTGCAGCGCCGGCCACAGGCTGAAGGGGTTGTCGAACTCGCCGTCGTCGACCTCTCGATCCCCGCCCCGGTCGCGGACGTAGAGGTAGGCGGCCGCCACCAGGCCGGCGCCCGCTCCCGCCGTGATGGAGGGCCAGACCTCGGGCAGCAGCCCGGGGTTGACGACGAGGACCTCGACGATCACCCGCAGGAACATGATCGCCCAGGCCAGCAGGAGGCCGAGGGCGAGGGGGCGGGCGAGGCCCTGCGACTCCCGGCTCCGTTCCGAGAGGCTGAGGGTCGCGGCGGTGGACGAGACGAGCCCGCCGAGCAGCCCGGTGAGTGTGACGCCCCGGCGTGCGCCGACCACCTCGATGAGCACGTACCCGACGAAGGAGAGCCCGGAGATGAAGACGGCCATGAGCCCGACATTGAAGGGGCTGACGGCGTCCCAGGGCGACGGACCGTAGGTCTCGTCGGGCAGCACCGGCAGGACGAGGAGGGCGAGGATCGCGAACTGGACGGTCGCCTTGACGTCGTCTCGGTCGAGGCGGGCGGCCAGCTCGCGCGTCTGCGGCTTGAGGGCCAACAGGGCGGTGGTGGCGACACCCACGGCGGCGGCGACTTCGAGCTCGCCGGCGACGGCCAGGGCACCGGCGAGGAACACGACGACGGCGGCCATCTCGGTGGTGCCGCCCGGATCCCCGTGCTCGCGGGTCGACGCCCGGTATCCGAGGAACAGGAGGACCGCGACGACGATCAGCGCCGCGGCGAACACGACGGCGGAGTCGAGGACGTCGGCCGTGTAGGCGGCCAGCCCGCCTGCGAGACCGATCAGCGAGAAGGTGCGGGCGCCGGCGAACAGGGTCTCGTCCTGGTGCTTGGCGTGTTCGCGCTGCATGCCGGCCAGCAGTCCGATCCCGAGGGCGACGCCGAGCCGCGCGAACAACTCTGCCATCCGACCTCCCACTGCTGTGGCGCCACCCGCCCATACCCGGGACGAGCGCCGTCGATACCGGCCGGAGCTCGATCGATCCCGATCCGGGGTCGCGGTGTCGATAGGCTGCCGTGGACGTCGACGGGATCGGGGACATGGCGAAGCACGACGGCGAGCCGATGCCTGAGGAGGCACCCGACGCCGTCGATCCCGACGACATCGACCTGCGCAAGCCGGAGACCCTGACGACGCCCGAGGAGGTGCCGCGGCAGGCGCAGAAGTTCGGCACGTTCGGCGGGGTCTTCACGCCGACGCTCCTGACGATCCTCGGCGTGATCATGTACCTGCGCGAGGGATGGGTGATCGGCAACGCCGGCATCCTCGGCGGCCTGCTCATCATCCTGCTGGCGTTCGCGATCACGACGGCGACGGCGCTGTCGATGTCGTCGATCACCACCAACATCCGGATCAAGGCGGGCGGTGCCTACGCGATCATCGCCCAGTCCCTCGGGCTGGAGATCGGCGGCGCCCTCGGGATCCCGCGGTACGTGTCACAGGCGCTGGCGGTGACGCTGTACGTGTTCGGCTTCCGCGAGGGGTGGCAGTTCATCTACCCGGATCATCCGGCGATCGTGATCGACCTCGTGGTCTTCGGGCTGATCGTGGGTATCGCCTACGTGAGCGCCGGCTTCGCGATCCGGATCCAGTATCTGATCATGGTGGTGATCGCCGGATCGCTCGTGTCGATCGCAGCGGCGGCCGCCACGGGGTCGATGCAGTTCCCGCTCGAGAACGTGGGGCTGTGGGGGGACTTCCCGGGGACCGCCGAGGGCGGTTTCGAGGGCACGACGTTCTGGGTGGTCTTCGCAGTGTTCTTCCCGGCGTCGACGGGCATCATGGCGGGAGCGAACATGAGCGGGGACCTGAAGGATCCGCGCCGGTCGATCCCCCGCGGCACGCTCGCTGCCATCGCCGTGAGCCTCGTCGTGTACGTGCTCCTGGCGATCTGGCTCGCCCGCTCGGCGACGCCGGAGGAGCTGGTCTCCAACTTCACCGTGATGATCGACAAGGCCTACTGGGGCCCTGCCGTCGTGGCGGGGCTCCTCGGGGCGACGTTCTCCTCGGCGCTGGCGTCGGTCGTGGGCTCGGCGCGGATCCTCATGGCGATGGGCGAGCACGGGGTGCTCCCCGCCGGGCGGTGGCTGAGCCGGCGCACGCAGAAGGGCGAGCCGCGCAACGCGCTCCTGGTGACGACGGCGATCATCGTGGCGTCGATCATGCTGCGGGACCTCAATGCCGTGGCACCGCTCGTCACGATGTTCTTCCTCGTGACCTACGCGATGTTGAATGGCATCCTGCTGATCGAGCAGGCGCTGCGGCTCGTGAGTTTCCGTCCGGCCCTGAAGGTCCCCCCGATCGTGCCGCTCGTGGGACTGGCCGGCTCGGTCTTCTCGATGTTCATCATCCAGCCCACCCTGGCCCTCGTGTCCGTGGCGATCATGCTCGGCTTCTACGCGATCCTCGTGCGCCGGCAGCTGGACGCCCCCTTCTCCGACGTCCGCAGCGGACTGTTCGTGTCGATGGCGCAATGGGCGACCACGAAGATCTCCCGCCTGCCCGGCGACCACGAGCGCGCCTGGACGCCGAGTCTGCTGGTCCCCGCCCGCGACGAGCACGAGGTCCGGGGGATGCACGCCTTCCTCACCTCCGTCGCGGCACCGAATGGCACCGTGCGGGTCGTGGGGATCGTGGACGGGGGGTCGGAGGCCCGCGTCGACCTCGACGAACGGTTGGGCGAGGTGTCCCAGGGGTTCATCGACCAGGGGGTCCACAGCACCGCCACCGTCGTCCACGTTCCCGACGCCGGCTTCGCCGACGGGGTGATGGTCGGCATGCAGGCGCTCCACGGGTCGTTCTTCCGGCCCAACGTCCTGCTGCTCCGTCTCGCCGCGGGGAGCGACGCCGCGGCCCTCAGCGACGGGGAGCTCCGCCGGGTCGTCGCCGAGGCGGAGCGACGGCAGGTCGGCACCCTGCTCTGGGTGCCCCATCCGGTGAGTTCGACCGGACAGCGACGCCGGGTCAACGTGTGGATACGCGAGCGCGGTCCGGACTGGCGGATCGGGTGGGACATCGGGAACCTCGATCTCGAGCTGCTGATCGCCCTGAAGCTGCAGCGGAACTGGAACGCCGACGTGCGGCTGGTCATGGTGGTCCAGGACGAGTCGGACGTCGACGACGCACGAGCCTTCCTCGAGGACCTCGTGCGCGTCGCCCGGGTCCACGGTGCGGAGATCGTCGTCGGGACCGGGGACTTCCTCGACTTCGTGGCCGACGGTGCGCCGCGGGACGACGTCAGCATCTTCGGTCTCGCGGCGGATCCGCGCATCGCTCCACTCCACGATCTGGTGGCGGCCACCGGCTCCAGCTGCCTCTTCGTGCGCGACTCGGGCACCGAGAGCGCCCTCGCCTGAGCCTCCGGGTGCGACGAATGCAAGAATTCGAATGTATTGTGGTCCCGTCACGGGACGTGCCGGTGAGGGAGTGATCCGCATGGATGTCATCCAGATCGACGGAGGCTCGCCGGCCGTCGAGATCGTGCAGGTTCGTACCCCGGATCTCGGGGACCACTCCTACGTGATCCGCGTCGGCGACGACGCCGTCGTCGTGGATCCGCAGCGCGACATCGAGCGGATGGAGCGGGCGCTGGGCGGGGCCCGGCTGCTCGCCGTCTTCGAGACGCACATCCACAACGACTACGTGACCGGCGGCCACCTCCTCGCCGAACGTCACGGTGCCGAGTACGTCCTGCCCGCCGGCAGCGGGGCGGCGGTGCCCCATCGACCCATCGCCGACGGCGGGACCTTCCCGATCGGCCACGGATGGACGATGCGGGCCGTCCACACGCCTGGCCACACCCCGAATCACATGTCCTACGAACTCGCCGGTCCCGACGGGCCGGCGGCCGTCTGTTCGGGCGGGTCGATGCTGGTGGGGGCCGTCGGTCGTTCCGACCTCCTGGGTCCCGACCTGACGGAGGGGCTGTGCCGCAGCCAGTTCCGATCGGTGCGGCACCTCGCCGACGTCCTGCCGGACCCGGCGGTCGTCGCCCCCACGCACGGGGCCGGGTCCTTCTGCTCGGCGTCCGACGTCGCGGACACGACGTCGACGGTCGGGGCCGAGCGTGACCGCAACCCCGCCCTCGTCGAGGACGACGAGGACACCTTCGTCCGCACCCAGCTGGCCGGATACCGCCTCCATCCCACCTACTACCGCCACATGGGACCGGCGAACCTCGTGGGCGTCGACCCGATCGACACGGGTCCCCTGCCGGAGGTCGTCCCCGAGGAACTCGACGGCATCGACGCAGAGGTCGTCGATCTGCGGCCGGTCGCGGACTGGGCCGACGGCCACGTCCCCGGCTCCCTGTGCATCCCGTCGCGTGAGGACTTCGCCCAGTACGTCGGGTGGGTGCTGCCGTGGAACCGGGACCTCGTCCTCGTCGGCGCGCCCGGTGAGATCGACGACGCCAGGATGCGTCTGGCGCGCATCGGATACGACGCCGTCGTCGGCGTGGTGACCGACGACCTCCGCGCCTGGCGGGAGTCGGGCCGGGAGCTGTCCGATGCCCGCGTGGCGACGTTCGCAGACCTGCGTTCGGCGTCGCCGACGTTCGTGCTCGACGTGCGTGATCCGCTCGAGGTCGCCGATGGCCACCTCGACGGCGCCGCCGCCCTCCACGTGTCCCGCGTGCCCACCGACGCGCTGCCCGGTGAGCCGGGGGACGAGGTCTGGATCCACTGCGCCACCGGCTACCGCGCGTCGATCGCGGCGGGGTTCCTCGAGCGACGCGGCCGCCGGCCGGTGGTCGTCGCCGACGACTGGGACGAGCACGGTCGTCCGCTGGCGGGGGCCGCGGCCGCCTCGACGTAGGAGCGGGGTCCTTCGGCCCTGGGCCCGGGCGGTCGCGGTCCCGACCATGACCCGCACCAGACAGGGAAGGACATCGATGCGACGACTCGCCATCACCGTCGTCGTCGCCCTCTCGCTCGTCGCGGCCGGCTGTGGCGACGACGACGCGGGCGGCGACGCGGCCGCGACCACCACGGAGGCACCCGCGACCACGGGGCAGGCCATCGTCGGCGACCCCGACCACGGCCTCGAGATCTACGAGGGATCCTGCATGGTGTGCCACGGACCGAACGGCGAAGGCATCGAGGGCCTCGGGAAGCCGTGGCAGGGCTCGGACTTCATCAACACCCACACCGACGAGGAACTGATCGAGTTCATCAAGGAAGGAAGGGCGTCTGACCATCCCGACAACGACACCGGGATCGCCATGCCTCCGTACGGTGGGAACACGACCCTGACCGACGACGACCTCCAGGACCTCGTCGCCTACATGCGGACGCTCAACCTCTGAGACGCGGGTGAGCCCCCGGCGGCTGCCGGGGGCTCACCGTGGTCGATTCGGATCAGCCGATGCCGGCGCCGGCCGTCACGTCCTTGAGGAGGTCGTGACACTGCTGGGCACGCTCCTCGTCCTGGCGCTTGCACTCACGGACGAACTCCGCGATGTCGGGGTGGTCGGCGGCGTGGGCGTCGGCGAGGAACTTGTCATACACCTCTGCGCCCTTCAGGGCGTGGTACTGGATACTCACGAGGTCGTAGACCACGTTGTCGGCGATCGTGTGTTCACTGGCCATCGGGCACTTCCTGGTTGCGCATCCATTTCATACCCGCCGAGGCCCTGCGGAAAACGCTCCGAGCCGCGACGCGACCCTCCGTGGCACGCCGCCGGACCGGTGCTCAGCCGTCGTAGCCGGCGGCGTGCGCCGCCTGGGCCTGCTTCTCGGCCTTGGCCTTCGCCGCCTTGCGGCTCTGCTCGTCCCCGGCGGTGTAGTGGTACTTCTTGCCGCTGTCGCCCCACTGGTAATAGGGGCCCTGACTGTCCTTGCTGCGGTGGATGGGCACGGGGTCTCCTTCCGGTCGTCCGTGACCCGATACCCGGCCGGTCGTCCCCGGAACCCTCAGCGGTGGCGGACCGACCACCACCAGCGAACGAGGGACCTGATGGTGGGGCCGACCACCGGCGTGCGGAGCAGGTCGCGCGACCACCGGTGGGCGACGGCGGCGGTCGCCGAGGCGGCCGTCGGATAGACGGTCGGTACCTCGAGGGCGTCGGGGACGGGGCGTCCGACGAGTCCCGCCCACACGGCGGCGGCGTCGGCGGCATGCGGGCCGACGATCGTCGCCCCCTCGATACGGCCGAGGCGGGAGACCGCCACGTCCACGAAGCCGCGGCGCGCGGCGCCGGTCACGGAACGGTCGACCTCCTCTGCCGACAGCCGGACTACGCGCCCGTGGTCGGGGGAGCGGGCCCGCCCGACCTGCGCGATCTCGGGATCCGTGAAGACGGCCCAGCGGCGGACGGACCGGTGGCGGTGACCGAAGGGGAGCAGCATGTCCCGAAGTGCCGAGGCCGCCTGGGCCGAGGCCTCGTGGGTGAATCCTGCTCCGATCACGTCGCCGACGGCATGGATGTGGGGTCGGGTGGTCCGGAGCCGGGCGTCGACCGATACGGCGCCGTCGGGCCGGACGCGGACGCCGATCGTCTCGAGGTCGAGGTCGTCGGTGACGGGCGTGGTGCCGGTGGCGACGAGGAGGTCCGAGCCCGGCACCGAGCGGCCATCGTCGAGGACGACGGCGGACCCGTCGGGGCGGGCACCCGTCACGGACCGTCCGGACACGATGGACGTGCCCTCCTGCTCCAGCGTCCGGCGGAGGAGGCGCGACGCCTCGGGGTGGGCGTCGGGGAGCAGCCGATCACCTTCGGTGACGAGGACGACCTCGCTGCCGAGGCGTCGGAACGCCTGACCCAGTTCCACGCCGACGGGTCCTCCGCCGACGACCACGAGCCGCTCGGGGACGCGATCGAGATCCCACACCGTGTCGGAGGTGAGGTGGGGCACGCCGGCGAGCGCCGCCGGCACCCGCGGCCGGGATCCCGTCGCCACGACGAAGCGGCGGGCGGCCAGCGACGTGTCGCCGACCGCCAGCGTGTGGGAGTCGACGAAGCGCGCGGCGGCCCGGTGGAACGTCACGCCGGCGTCGTCCAGCACGTCCTCGTCTTCGTGCTCGGCCACGGTGTGGCGCGTGCCACGAACGTGGCGCATGACGGCCGACCCATCCACGACGACGTCGTCGGCCACCACGCCCACGCCCACGGAACTCCGCGCCTCGTGGGCGCGGCGGGCGACGTCGATGAGGGTCTTCGAAGGGATGCACCCGGTCCAGGTGCATTCGCCACCGGGTGCTCTCGGGTCACAGAGCGCCACGTCGAGTCCGAGTTCGGCGGCTCCGACCGCGACGCTCAACCCGGCGGATCCCCCGCCGAGGACGACGAGGTCGTGGGTCGTCACCACTCCCCGAAGGGCCGCTGCACGAGGCTCGCGTTGTAGTACCGGGAATCGCCGGTGACGTCCTCGCCGACCCATTCGGGCAGCGGTGGGACCTCCTGCTCGTCGCCGACCTCCACCTCGGCCAGCACGAGCCCCGCGTTGGCGCCGGTGAAGACGTCGATCTCCCACGTGTACCCGTCGCGTTCGACGAGATGCCGACGTTTCTCGATCAGGGGCCGGAGCGCGAGGTCGTCGAGGATCTCCCGGGCTTCGTCGGCGGGGAGGTCGTACTCGAACTCGACGCGGGACGCCCCGTCGGTGGCGCCCTTGAGGTTCAGCGTGGCGTCGCCGTCGCGGATCCGGACCCGGACCGCGCGTTCGGGGTCCGCGGCGAGATACCCCTGGACGATCGAGGTCCCGGCGTCGGCCTCCTCGCGCCAGCGCTCGTCGGCGACGAGGTACTGCCGTTCGATCTCACTCGGCATCGAGCCAGCCGGTGTCGCCGTCGGCCACCCGGGCGGCGGCCTCCGCCATCGAGACGTTCGGGAGCTCGTCGAGGCCGAGTTCCGTCCTGAGTTCGACCAGGGGGTCCAGCTCGGGGCCTTCGATGACGGCCGTCCGCGTCGCGACCTCGCCGAGGACCACGTCGGTCATCTCGCCCGCGATGTCGTCGGGAAGGTCGAAGGCATGGCGGCGCTTGGCAGCCACGACGGTGGGGACACCCGCCTCCTCGAGCGACCTGATCAGCTCGTCGACGGTCGCCCCGGCGGGCGGCAGCGCGTCGAGGTCGACACCGGTCTCGTCGAAGACCCGTTCGAGCACGTCCCGGTCGACGGGGAATGCCTCCTCGATGTCCGGCGTCCAGCGTTCGAATCCGTCCTCGGTGCCGATCAGGCGCTTCGTCTCGATGCGTCCCTCGCGCATCTTCACATTGAGCCCCTCGGCGCGGGTGACGACGTAGCGATCACGCCGGGTCGTGGAGCCGGTGGGCTCCCCCCGGTCGGCGAGGGAGGTCTCGAGGTCGGCGGCATCGCCCCACACCCGGAACTCCAGGCGGGCGGGCCCGCCGCTCATCCCTGGGGATCGACGATTCGTCCGCCGAACGACTGCATCGTGGACCGGACGTCCTCGGCGTCGTCGGAGGCCGAGACGACGAGCAGGACATCGCCCTCGTCCACGTCGATGCCGGACCACCGCGCCATGACCGCGCGATCGGACGGGGCGCGCGACAACCCGAAGAAGGCGCCGATCACGAATCCGGCGATGAGTCCGGAGACGGCGAGGGACGTCACGAGTGCGGTGCTGTCGGAGACGATCGCCGTGACGATCGCCACGACGGCGGCGCCCAGCACGGCTCCCACGGCCCCTCCGACGAGGACGCCGCGGCGCTTGAGCATGCCGCTGCGCGGTTCGACGACGTAGCGGTCACCCCGCCAGGTGGCGGAGGTGACGTGTTCCCCGACCACGCCCTCGCGGCGGAGCGCGTCCGCCGCGGAGGTGGCCGATGCGCGGTCGGTGAAGACCGCGCCGACGGTGGTGGGTTCCAGCGTCACGTCAGTCGACAAGGAAGGTCACCTTGAGGTCGACCTCGTAGGCACTGACGGCGCCGTCCTCCACGCGGACGGTCATGTCCTTCACCCACGCCTGGGTGATCCCGTGGACGGACTCGCCGGCCTTGGCGACGCCCTCGGCGATGGCGGCTTCGAACGACTCGGTCGAGCGGGCGCTCACTTCGATGTGCTTCGCAACGGACACTGGGGTTCCTTTCCTGGTGGTCTGTCGGCTCGATACCCGGGTTCGTCGTCGGGGAAACACGAACGCGGGTGGGCGCACCGGCTCGATACGCTCCGTCACGGAATGCCCACCGCAGACCTCGCCGTCATCGGAGCCGGACCCGCCGGGGCCGCCGCCGCCATCCAGGCGGCCCGTCGGGGCGCCGACGTCGTGGTCTTCGACAAGGCGCCGTACGGACGCGACAAGGTGTGTGGTGACGGCCTGACGCCACGTGCCGTCGGGGCCCTCACCGAGTTGAAGATCGACCTGTCGGACGCCCATCGCATCGACGGGCTCCGGATGAAGGCTCACGCCCGAGCACGCGAGCTCGCGTGGCCGGCGACGAGCCGCTACCCGGCACACGGTGCGGTGTGGCCCCGTCGGAGCCTCGATCGGGCGCTGATCGACGCGGCGGCCGAGGCCGGTGCCCGCACCGTCTGGGAGACCGAAGCGGTGCCGATGCTGGATCGCGGTCGGGTGACGGGAGTCGAAGCGGGCGGCGAGCGCTGGACCGCCGACATGGTGGTCGTGGCCGCCGGAGCGCCGGGCCGGGTGGCCCGCATGCTCGACGCGGGTCGGGTGGAGGGGGAGCCCTACGGCCTCGCCATCCGGTCGTACGTCGCCTCGCCGCGGCACGCCGAGCGGCTCCTCGAAGCGACGCTCACGATGCGTGACGCCGAGGGTCGATCGGTGCCCGGGTACGGCTGGATCTTCCCCGCCGGCGACGGCACCGTGAACATCGGCGTCGGAGCGCTCTCCACGATGAAGGGCTTCAAGGCCCTCAACCTGAACTCGCTGATCGACGTGTACTACGCGCAGGTCCGCGACGACTGGGAACTGGGCCCGTACCTCGAGCGTCCCCGCGCATGGCGGCTGCCGCTCACGGCGAGGCGGCGGCACGGGCCGGGGTGGGTGGCCATCGGCGACGCGGCGGGGCTCATCAACCCGATGAACGGCGAGGGCATCGACTACGGACTCGAGTCGGGGATGCTGGCAGCCGACCTGTTCGTGGACGATCCCGTGACCGCCCCGGCGCGATACGACCGGCTCGTGGGCGATCGATTCGACGCCTTCCTCCGGACCGGCCGGCGGTTCGCCTTCCTCATCGGCCACCCGTGGATCCTCGACACCGGGCTGCGGTTCGCCATCGGCACCCAGGCGGTCGCCGACATCACCCTGCAGGTGATGGGCAACCTCGTCGACTCGGAGACGCCCGGGGCGGCGGGGCGGGTGCTGGCCGTCACCGACCGTCTCCTGGCGCTGGTCGACCCCCTCCTGCGGCGCACGCGGGCGTCCGGCTGAGTAGGTTCCGGCGGACACGACCCAGGGGAGGTTTCCGATGGGCTTCCGCGCCCTCGTCGTCGATCGGGCCGACGACGGCACCATCTCGCAGGAGGTCACCGAACTCGAGGAGTCGCAGCTTCCCGACGGTGACGTGACGGTCGCCGTCGAGTTCTCCGACCTCAACTACAAGGACGGCCTCTGTGTCACCGGGGGCGGAGGCCTCGTCCGCACCTATCCCCACGTGCCGGGCATCGATCTCGCGGGCACCGTGGAGTCCTCCGACGACGACCGGTACGAGCCCGGCGACCGGGTCGTGCTCACCGGCTGGCGCGTCGGGGAGGTCTGGTGGGGCGGGTACGCGGAGAGGGCTCGGGTGAAGGCGGACTGGCTCGTACCCCTGCCCGACGGGCTGACGACGCGTCAGGCGATGGCGGTGGGCACGGCGGGGGTCGCGGCGACCCTGGCGGTGATGGCGCTGGAGGACCACGGCCTCGAGCCGGGCGACGGCGACGTGCTCGTGACCGGTGCCTCGGGCGGCGTGGGCTCGGTGGCCACCGCGTTGCTCGCCCGGCTCGGCCACCGGGTCGCCGCGGTCACCGGCCGCCCCCACGCCGCCGACTACCTCGAGCGACTCGGTGCCGCCGAGATCGTGGCCCGCGAGGAGCTGGAGGAGCCACCGACCCGGCCCCTCGAATCCGAGCGGTGGGCGGGGTGCGTGGACGCGGTCGGGGGTGCGATGCTGGCGCGGGTCCTCACACAGATGCAGTACGGGACCTCCGTGGCGGCGGTGGGGCTCGCCGGTGGCGCCTCGCTGCCTGCGACGGTGATCCCGTTCCTGCTGCGCGGCGTGAACCTCCTGGGAATCGACTCGGTGATGCAGCCCTACGAGCGGCGGGTGGAGGTCTGGGATCGCATCGCCGCCGAGCTGCCGATCGACCTCCTCGAGACGATGGCGGACTCGGCCGGCCTCGCCGACGTTCCGGACCTCGCCGAAGACATCCTCGCCGGCCGGATTCGGGGGCGGGTGGTCGTCGACGTCGGATCATGACCGCCGACCACCGACTCACGCCGCTCCTGGCCCCCCGGTCGGTGGCGCTCGTGGGTGCGTCCCGCGAGCCGACGAAGCCGGGCAACGAGATGGTGCGGGAGATGGTCTTCGGCGGTTTCTCCGGACCGATCTACCCGGTGAACCCGCGCCACGAGGAGGTGGAAGGCCTCCCGTGCCATCCGTCGCTGTCGGACGTGCCGGGGCCGGTCGACCTCGCCGTGCTCGCCGTCCCGAACCGGGACCTCGAGGCCCGGCTCGTCGAGGCGATCGAGACCGGGGTGCGTGCCGCCGTGATCTTCGGGTCGGTGGCCCTCGAGGACGACGAGGACCCGCCGCTGCGCGAGCGGATCCGGGCGATCGCCCGCGACGCCGACATGCCTGTCTGCGGCGGGAACTGCATGGGCTTCTACAACCTGGAGGCCGACGTCCGGGCGTATCCGTTCCATCTCCCCGAACCCCTCCAGCGCGGCGGCGTCTCCTTCTTCAGCCACTCCGGCTCGTCGCTGTCGGCGCTGCTGTGGAACGAGCGCCGGTTGGGCTTCAACCTGGCCGTGTCGCCGGGACAGGAGCTCGTCACGACCGTGGCCGACTATCTCGACTACGCCCTCGACCAGTCGTCGACGACGGCGGTGCTCATGCTGCTCGAGACCGTCCGGGATCCGGAGCGGTTCGTCGCGGGCCTCGAACGCGCCGCCGACCAGGACGTGCCCGTGATCGTGCTCAAGACCGGGCGGACCGAGGAGAGCGCCGCCATGGCCTTGAGTCATTCGGGTGCCATCGTCGGCGACGATGCCGCCTACGACGCCCTGTTCGAACGCCACGGGGTCACCCGGGTCTCCGACCTCGACGAGATGACCGCTGCTGCGCTCCTGCTCGCCCAGCCGCGACGTCCCGCGGCGGGCGGCCTGGCCGCCATCTTCGACTCCGGGGGTGAGCGGGAACTCCTCCTCGACGCCGCCGCCGACGCCGGCGTGCGGTTCGCCCGGGTGTCCCCGGAGACCACGCGCGTGCTCGTCGACACCCTCGACCACGGGCTGCCGCCCGTGAACCCACTCGACGCCTGGGGAACCGGGCGCAACTACCGGGAGATCTTCGAGACCTCGTGGCAGGCACTCATGGACGATCCCGACACGGCCATGGGACTGTTCGTGGCCGACCTCACGGACGGGTTCCATCTCCACGAGGCGTTCGCAGAGATCTGCCGACGGGTGGCGTCGAACACCGACAAGCCCGTCGGGTTCATGACGAACCACGCGGGCGGCACCCACCACCGGATGGCCATGGACCTGACCCGGGAGGGCGTCCCGGTGCTCGACGGCCTCACGAATGCCATGGCGGCGGTGCGCCACGTCCTCGACCGGCGGGATCACCGCAGCCGCGAGCCGGATCCGCCCCCGCCCGCCCCCGACGACGGGACCGTCCGGAGGTGGCGGGACCGGCTCCGCAGCGGGGATGTGCTCATGGAGGACGAGTCCCTCGCCCTGCTCGACGACTTCGGGATCCCCACCGTCGCCCGGCGGGTCGTGACCTCGGCCGCAGACGCCGTCGAGGCGGCCGAGGCCGTCGGCCTGCCGGTCGTCCTGAAGACGGCTGCGCCGGGGGTCGTGCACAAGACGGACGTGGGCGGAGTGGCACTGGGGCTCACGACGTCCGAAGCCGTGGCGGCGGCCTACGACGAGATGGCGGATCGGCTGGGTCCCCGGGCGCTCGTGGCGGCCATGGCCGAAGGGACGGTGGAGGTGGCGCTCGGTGTCGTACAGGACGAGCAGTTCGGCCCGCTCGTGATGGTGGCGGCGGGCGGGGTGTTCGTGGAGCTGCTCCACGACTCCAGGGTGGCCATGCCCCCCTTCGGCCGCGCCACCGCCCGCCGCGTGATCGACCGGCTGGCCATCCGCCCGGCCTTCGACGGGCTGCGGGGCTCGCCGCCCGCCGATCTCGAGGCGCTGGCGGCGGCGTACGCGAACCTCTCGGTCCTCGCGATCGAGCTCGGCGACGCCGTCGCCGAGCTCGATGTCAATCCGGTGCTCGTGGGAGCCGAGGGCGCAGTGGCCGTCGACGCCCTGGTCGTTCCGGCCTAGATCGAACCCGGGTCCACCACCAGCGTCCCGTCCACCAGCTCGCCGAGCAGCGTCACGGTGACGTCCGTCCAGGTGACGCCCTGTTCGGTGTTCAGCTCGTCGGGGTCGACGGTGGACAGATCGGAGACCTCGATGCTCGCGCCGCTGCACAGAGGCGGGAGCGACTCGGCGAGGCCCTCGCAGAGGCGGGTGCCGGTGTCGTCGGCCACGATGAAGCCCTGGACGGCGACGATGCCGTCGGCATCGGTCTCCAGCGCCTCGGACACGGTGAGTCCGCCTCCGACGACGAACCCGCCGGAGACGCCGGGCTCCTGGCTCAGATCCGGCTCGTCGCCTTCGAGCAGCGGGTTGCCGGGCTCCTGGCCGGGGATGTCGTTGCAGTCCTCGGCGCCCTCGAGGCAGGCGCCGGCGGCGGGGTTCGGGGGCAGCGCGTCGTCGTTCGCGACGGTGGTCGGGGCGGCCTGATCGCCGCCGACGGCGTCGCCGCTGCCGCAGGCCACGGCGACCAGCGCGAGCAGTGCGGCGATGATGGTGAAGCGTCGAATCATGTCGAATCATCCTTGTCCGGTTGTGTGCCTCTGACGCACCGAGGGACGCGATCGGTTCCCGGATCGACCGTGATTTCTCCCTGTGACTCCGTCGTGTCCCCCTCCGGACCCCGACGTCGAGCGGAGGAGGTGGGTTCGTCCACGACTCCCGGATAGGTCCCGGTTCCTCCCTACGGTGCCGGCATGGTCACCACGAACACCGAACCGGATTTCAACACCGCCAACATGCCCGACGGCTCCTTCGAGCGCGACACCCGCTACATCGGCACTCGCATCACCGCCGACGGCCGCGAGGGCTTCCCCGTCGAGGCCGGCCGGTATCGACTCGTCATCGCCCGGGCGTGTCCGTGGGCGAACCGCACCGCCATCGTGCGGCGCCTCCTCGGACTGGAGGACGCCATCTCGCTGGGTATCGCCGGCCCCACCCACGACGCCGATTCGTGGACCTTCGACCTCGATCCCGGCGAGGTCGACCCGGTCCTCGGCATCCACCACCTCAAGGAGGCGTACGAGCGCCGGTTTCCCGATTACGACAAGGGCATCACCGTTCCGGCGATCGTCGACGTCCCCTCCGGCGAGGTCGTCACGAACGACTTCCGCCGCATCACCCTCGACTTCTCGCTCGAGTGGACGGCCCTCCATCGTGATGGCGCCCCCGACCTCTATCCGGAGCCGTTGCGCGACGAGATCGATTCGGTGGCCGAGGCCGTCTATCACGACGTGAACAACGGCGTCTACAAGGCCGGCTTCGCCCGGAGCCAGGACGCCTACGAGCGGGCCTACGACGCCCTCTTCGCCCGTCTCGACTGGTTGGAGGAGCGGCTGTCGACCCGCCGGTACCTCCTCGGCGACACGATCACCGAGGCCGACGTCCGACTGTGGACGACGCTCGTCCGGTTCGACGCGGTCTATCACAACCATTTCAAGTGCAATCGGAACAAGCTCGTCGAGATGCCCGCGCTGTGGGGGTATGCCCGCGACCTCTTCCAGACCCCCGGCTTCGGCGACACGATCGACTTCGCCGAGATCAAAGCGCACTACTACCTCGTGCACACCGGGATCAATCCGACGGGCGTGGTGCCCGCCGGTCCCGACCTGTCGGGATGGACGATGCCACACGGCCGCGAGGCGCTCGGGGGCCGGCCCTTCGGCGACGGGACCCCGCCGGGACCGGTGCCCGAGGACGAACGCGTCCCCGACTCGCACAATCCCGGGATCGGCTGACCCGGGGCACGGCTCCGCTACCTTTCCGGTATGCCCCGCACCGCCGTCGCCGCGCTGGCGCTGACCCTCCTCGCCGCGGCCTGCGGCGGAGACGGAGCGTCGTCGACGCCGTCCACGAGCCCCTCCACCACCACCACGACGTCCTCGACCACGACGACGAGCTCGTCGACGACCACCACCACGACGATGCCCGACACGGGTCCGCTCGCGGGGTTGGTCGGGACTCCCGTGGAGGACCCGTTCCTGGGGTCGGGGTTCCATCTCCTCGAATACGCCGAGGAGGGCGGAACCCGCCTCGTGTCGACGGCGCCGCTCGGAACGGCGACGTCGGACCGCCTCGTCGTCGACGTCGCCGACCCGATGCCCGTCGTCACCGGGGTCGGAGCCGACCAGCTGCTGGTCGACGCGTGGCTCGGGTCGCCCGACGAGGTCCCCGCCACCGAGGCGCTCGTCCTCTTCACGGAGGGCGCCGAGGGGTGGACGTCCTATGCCGTCGTGTCCACGGGCCGGGTCCTCGACTACCTCCGGACGACGACCGACTACCAGGCGCGCGTCTCGGTCGACGATCCCGTCGCCGACATGACCGTCACCGAGTTCGACTGGGCCGGACGCGCCGAGTTCGTCGCCGACGTCGCCGTCGCCGCCGAGGCCGGCGCCGACCCGGTCTTCGAGGCGACGGTGGAGTGCCGGGTCGACACGCCGTACGACTGCACGCTGCTCAGCGACGACGGCGTGCTGCGGCCCGGTGACGAGGGTGAGGCCGTCGAAGCGCTCCAGCGGGATCTCGCGGAGATCGGCTACTACGAGGGCGGGGTCGACGGGCGCTACGACGACGACACCACGGAGGCCGTGCGCATCTTCCAGCGGGACCACCGGCTGACGATCGACGGCAAGGCCGGCCCGAACACGCTCGGACTGATCGCCGACGTGGTCTCGGGAGACACCCGGATCGCGATGGCGTCCGCCGACGGTGTCGGGCCCGTGGAGATCGGCGCCCGGGCGGGTTCGGCGCTGACGGACCTGCGGACGCTGCTGGGTGAGGAGACCTCGTCGACCGGGTGGTACGAGGAGGCATGCACGTCGCGTCGCTGGAACCAGGTCGCCTGGGGAGGGTTCACCGTGGTCTTCGTCGAACGCGACGGGGTGGAGGTCTTCGACGGGTGGCGGGTGACGTCGCTGGCAGACGTGCCCGGCCGCCTCTACTTCGTGGGTGGGATCGCCCCCGGCTGGACGTGGGACGACCTGGTCGACCTCGGCGCCCGTTTCACCGCGGTGCGGGGCGGTGTGTGGAGCTACATCGAACTCGGCTACGACGAGGGGCGCTTCGTCGAGCCACCGGCGAACCCGCCGGCCGACGACGCCGTGGTCCGCGCCTTCGGCACCGGATCCGGCGCCCTCGTGGGCTGCTGGCCGCCCCCGGAGACGGAGTAGACGCGGAACGACCGCGGCGCGAGGCGCCGCGGTCGTCCGGTCGTCTGTCGTCGGTCAGGCGTTCGCCCGCCGGTCGAGGAGCTCGGCGGCCCGCCGCCACTCGGCGAGCGTGGTCTCCGAGGGGACGGGGCCGTCCCAGTCCTCCTCGGCGAGGGCGCGGAAGCGCTCGTGGAGCTCGACGGGGTCGGACTCGGCGAGCATCTCGAGGGTGCCGACACCGATGGAGGCGAGTGCACCCATCGTCTCGGTCCCGATGCCGTCGATCCGGGTGAGATCGGCCTCGGCGACCCAGGCCTCGAGGAGGTTCGGGGACACGTCGGCCTGTTCGGCGAGGCGCTCGAGGCCCTCCTTCGTCTCACAGCGTTCGAGCAGGGCGCTCGTCGTGGTCACGCCGGCGGCACGGAGCCGCTTGGCGTAGCTCGGGCCGATGCCGTTGATCTCGTCGATCTCGACGACCGGTTCGGTCGCCGTCGCGGCGATGCCCCGGACGGTGTCCCGGGCGGTGTCGGCCGACTGCTCCGTCTTGGAGCGCCACGACCCGACGGTGTCGAGGAGCCGGGAGACGAGACGCTCGCCTTCGGCGGCCCATTCGTCGAACTCGGCGCGCGCACGATCACCCATGTCGGCGCCGACGTCGTCGAGGGACGCCCGAATGTCCGAGATGCGCTCCCGGACGGTCGAGGCGAGGCTCGAGGGGGCACCGAGCATGGCGTGGCCGGCTCGCTTCAGTGTGTTGGTCATCTCTGGATCCTCCGATCCGAGGGGATGCTCTCCCCATTCCATACCCGAGATCGGCCGTCCTACACAGGGTCGAAGGTCAGGGCACGACGCCGATGCCGCCGTCGACGGGCAGGGCGACACCGGTCACGAAGGAGGCGTCGGTGCTGGCGAGGAAGGCGACCACCGCCCCGATCTCGTCGGGCGTCCCGTGCCGACGGAGGGGATACCGGGAGACGGTGCCCTCGAGCTTGCCCGGCTCGTCCATCCACATCGACCGGTTCCGGTCGACCACGATCAGGCCCGGCAGGACGGCGTTACAGCGGACCCCCCGCGGCCCGAACTCGACCGCCGTGTACCGCATGAGCCCGAGCAGCCCCGCCTTCGACGCCCCGTAGCCGACGCCGACCGGCGAGCCGGTGACGGCTGCCCCCGAGGAGATGTGGACGATGTTGCCGTCGGGTGCGTCGACGAGGTGGGGAACGGCGGCCTGCGTCATCACGAGGGCCGAGCGCAACAGCACGGTGAGGATCTCGTCCCAGTCGTCGCGGGAGAGTTCGAGGATGGAGTCCTTCACGTTGGTGTAGGCGGAGTGGACGGCCACGTCGAGGCGGCCGTCGAGACCGTGGGCGAAGGCGACCGCCTCCTCCACCTGCTGGTCGTCACGGACGTCGGTGGGGACGAAGGCGGCGGCGTGACCGGCCTCGGTGAGCGCGGAGGCCAGCGAGCGGCCGGCGTCGGCGTCGATGTCGGCGACGGCGACGTGCGCGCCCTCGGCGGCGAGGCGGCGGGTGATCCCGGCGCCGATCCCGTTGGCACCGCCGACCACGAGGGCGGTGCGGTCCTCGAACCGTCGCATGCCGACAGCCTACGACGACGGTGGGGGGCCCGGCCCGTGCCGGCGGCCCCGCCTGCTCAGGCCACGGCGGCCACGACGTCAGGGCGACGCCGGTGCGCCGCACCACGTGGGGGCGCGTGATGCCACGATCGGTCCAGCGGGGCGGGCGCGTCGAACCTGCCGGGTCAGGACCAGGTGCGGACGGAGGGGTTGAGCCGGACGTGGCGGGGCGGGCCGTCGGGGCGCACCGGCGGGCCCAGCATCCGTTCGACGAGCGCATCCCAGTCGAAGGCCTCCGTCACGTCCGACGCCCGGATGCGCATGAGGCGGTCCGGCGGCACGTGGTCGGGCAGCACGCGGTCGAGGATCTCCTCGATCTCGTCGCGGAAGGCGTCGCTCGTGCTCCGCACGCCGTCGGCGAGCAGCTCGACGTCCGGGAGCAGCCGCACGAAGGCGTCGTAGGTGGTGCACCAGCGCCGGACGAGCGGCTCGACGTCGAAGGGGTCGCCGCCGTCGGTGACCCGCAGGTAGTAGGCGTAGTTGTCGACCACGGCGCGATCGGTCACGAGCACCGAGGCCCGGTTGCGGAGCTCGAGCTCCTGCTGGACCTGGCTGACGAGCACCCAGAGCTGTGCTTCGGGGGTCGCTCCCTCGTTCATGCCCAGGGGGTTGAACCGCACGACCTCGCGCCCCACCTCGACGCTCCGTCCGCTGCGGCCGACGGCGCCCGCGAAGGAGTGCACGGCGTTGGTCTTGCGCACGCTGTGCGACCCGATGAAGGCGATCTTGGAACTCGTCATCTCGCACTGCACGCTACCGCTTCGGCGCGACCCCTCAGGCGGGCGACTTGACGGCCGTGCCGCCCTTCCAGACATGGGTCACGCGGTCGGGGTCGCCCCAGATCGCCGGGTCGCCGAGCGGGTCGCCGTCGAGGGCGACGAGGTCGGCGTCGAAGCCGGCCTCGAGACGGCCCGACCGCGGTGCCCGGGGCCCCAGGGTGAGGGGACCGTTCGCGGTGGCGCTCTCGATCGCCTGCAGCGGGGTCATGCCGGCCTCGATCAGCAGGCCGATCTCGCGCGAGTTCCGGCCCTGGTCCGACCCCGACAGGATCATGTCGGTGCCCGTCGCGATCGTGACCCCCGCGGCGATGGCGGTCTTCAGCGCCTGCGTGTGGTGCTCGTAGACGAGCTTCGCCTTCCGGAAGCCGTAGGCGGGGATCACGGTCTCCATCTCGAGGAGGGCTTCGAGGATGAACCGGGTGGGGACGAGCACCGCGCCGGCCTCCACCATCGCCTCGGCAGCCTCGTCGTCGAGGTAGCTGCCGTGCTCGATGGTCGTGACGCCCGCCTCGAGGGCGGCCATGATCCCCGGCTTGCCGTGGCAGTGGGCCGCCACGGCCCGCTCGGCCCGGGCGGCCTCCTCGACGGCCGCCCGCAGCTCGTCGTCGGAGAACTGCTGGTGGATCGGATGGTCGAGTTCCGACATCACCCCGCCGGAGGCGCACAGCTTGATGAAGTCCGCGCCGCGACGCAGTTGCATGCGGACGGCCTTGAGCACCTCGGGGACGCCGTCGCACACCACGCCGATCGGCGCCGCATGGTCGGACATGACCCAGTCGAGGGGGAACCCGTGGACGTCGGCGTGGCCGCCGGTCGTCGAGAGGATGCCGCCCGACGAGTACACCCGGGGCCCCGGGATCCGCCCCTCGTCGACCGCGTGACGGAGATGGATGCCCAGTCCTCCCGGCTCCCGGGCGCTGGTGACGCCGCCCATGAGCATCGCCTCGAGGTCGGCCACCGCCCGGCCCGCCTTGACGACGGCGTGTTCGGCGGCGTCCGCCTCGAGCGTCGGCACCGCGAGTCCGGTGAAGTGGGCGTGGCACTCCCACAGGCCGGGCATGATCGTCGTCACCCGGTGCGTGACGTCGGCGTCGGGTGCCTCGTCCCGGTGCCCGACCCAGTCGATCGTCCCGGCGGTGACGACGACCGAGCCGTCGCGGATCGGCTCCCCGCGGCCGGGGACGAGGAGGTCGGCATCGATGCGCATCGGGATCGAGCCTACGCGAGGTCAGGCGAAGGGGGACTCCGGCCGGTCCTGGAGCTGGCCGTCCACATAGACGTCCACCCGCTCGTCGTAGAAGCACACGTATCCGGCGATCGCCCGGCTCTCGTGGGTGGGGTGGCGATACCACCACACGACGTCCTCGTGGGTCTCACCCTCGACGTCGAGTGAGTAGTACTCGGCCGTTCCCTTGTAGGGGCAGTGGGTCCGCGTGTCGGAGGGGGTGAGCAGATCGAGGCGGACATCGGTCTTCGGGAGGTAGGCACGTCGCGGGAGGCCGGTCTCGAACAGGAAGCGGGGCGCCCGGCTGTCGGCCACCGTGACGCCGTCCACCTCGATCCGGACGTGGCGGCTGCTCTGGAGGACGTCGACGCGGGTGTAGGGGTCCCGGGGGTGGACGTAGACCTCTTCGTCCTCCTCGAACCAGGCGTCCATGGCGTCCCAATCCAGGCGGACGTGGCCGGAGATCTCCTCGATCTCGGCCTCGCGGTACCAACGGGCCGCACCGGGCGCGGAGGCCGCCGACGTCTTCACGTCGTGGACCTCGGACGTGCCGCGGCTGGGGGAGCGGTCGCGTTCACCGGTGTCCACGAGGAGTTCGACGTCGACGTCCCGTTCCGGGAGGTAGTACGTGGGGTAGTACGGCTTCTCCCACACGAGGAGGGGAGCCGTGGTGTCGACCACCACCTCCCCGCCGAGGATCGCTCGGACGCGCTTGGTGGAGGGTTCGACGCGGACTCGGCCTCTCTCGGACATGGTGACTCCGGGGTTGGGGGGCACCTCCGACAACGAAGCGCGTCTCGCCACCTATTCCGCGCGACGGCGGGAGCGCCCGAGGACGACCATCCGCTGCACGGCCGTGCCGAGGGCCACGGCGGCCAGGCCTGCCGTCATCAGCACGGCGACCTCCCGGAGCGAGGCGATGATCTCCTGGATCACGGCATCCCGATCGGGTCGGCGGGAAGCCGGTCGAGCACCGCGGTGGGGGTCGTCCCGACGACCGACGCGGGGACCTGCTCGACCACGTCGGACGGCCGGCACGTGATCGGTTCGGGGTGGGCCACCACGCCGCCGAGGCGGTCCCGCACCACGACGACGCAGATGCCGTCGCCGGCGCCACCCCCGATGGCCATGGCGACCTCGCCGGAGTCGAGTCGGAGGAACGATCCGGGTGGATGGATGCCCAGGAGCACGGAGAACGCCTCCACGAAGTCGGGGTCGTAGGAGGTGCCCGCCTCGGCGGCGATGATCTCCAGCGCCTTGTCCGGCGCCTCGGCCCGGCGGTAGGACCGCCGTGTGGTGAGGGCGTCGTAGGTGTCGGCGACGGCCACGAGCCGGCTGAAGTAGTGCAGGGGATGACCGGACGGTGCGTGGTCGTGGGCGCCGTCGTGATACACGAGGCGGGGATACCCGGATCCGTCGAAGCGGGCGTGATGCTCGAGGGCCACCGCCGCTGCGACCTCCTGCCCGGGCCGCGATGCCTCGAGGATCGCCTCGGCGCCCGTTCGCGGGTGCCGTCGCACCTCCACCCACTGGTCCTCGTCGAGGCGACCCGGGTGGCCGAGGATGGCCGAGGACACGCCGATCTTGCCGATGTCGTGGAGCATCGCCCCCACGCCGAGCAGCACGGTGTCCTCGTCGGGGAGTCCGACGAGCCGGGCGAGGGCGAGCGACAGGATCGCGGTGTTGACCGAGTGGTAGAAGGTGTAGTCGTGATGGCTCTTCACGGTGGCGAGGAGCAGGGCCGCGTGGGGCGTCTGCATGCCCGTCGCCAGCAGATCGCGGACGGCGGAGGCGGTGGCGTCCAGCGAGAGCGGTTGATCGCCCCGCAGCGCCGTGCCGACGCCCCGGAGCATGTCGAGCGACCTGGCGTAGGTCCGCCGAAGGCCGGCGCCCGGCGTCGTCCGCAGCGTCGTCGTGGTGACGTCCACGGTGTTGACGTCCACCGTCGAGCCGGCCGAGATCGCTCCGGACCCCTCGACGAGCAGACCGACCAGTGCGAGGACGTCGTCGGAGGCGATCGTCCCGCGCAGGACCACCGACGAGACGCCGGCCTCCTCCAGTGCCCTGATGAACCCGTGGTGCTGGAGCGACGCCTCCCCCTCGGCGACGCCGTCGACGAACAGCGTGTCGTCGGTCACGACGATCAGTACCTCCGCGCCGTCACCGGCGAGCAAACTGCCCGCCTTGGCCGCCTCGTCGCAGGCCTCCAGTGTGAGCCGGTGTCCCAGGCCGTAGAGGCGCCCGTACGTGGCGGCGCGGCGCAGTGTCCGCACGAAGGGGATGGTGCCGCGCCGGCTCATCTCCGGCTCCCCAGGATCCGACGGGCCTCCGTCCGCAGGGCCCGGGCCGTCCCGAACAGGGCGAACCGGCGCCGTGCCAGCCGGGTGAGGACGTCGGCCGACGCGGCGGTGCGGCGCCTGCCGAGGGCGGCGACGAGCCGGAGCGATTCGCCTCGGTCCGACGACGCGTCGAGGGCGTCGTCCAGCGCCCGGTCCGCAGCCGGATCGTCGACGGCGCCGAGCAGGGCCGCGGCGCGCTCGGGCTGAGGATCGTGCCGCACGGCGTCGACGAGGTGGGGGATGGCGCCGGCGGGATCCAGGCGGTGGATCGTCCGCAGTGCCTCGGCCCGGACGCGTTCGTCGGGATGGTCGAGCAGGGGCTCGACGTGCGGCACCACGGCGGGCCGCCGAGCGCCGCCGAGCGCCTTGACGACGTTCCGCACGAGGTACCAGCGCGGGTCGTCGAGATGCGGCACGAGCGCTGCCGGATGGGCCCGGGCGAGGTGCTCGACGGCCGCCAGCAGCCGCTTCCGCCTCGACTGGTCGGTCTCCACGCCCAGTTCCTCGACGAGGCGGCCCGTCGCGAAGAGCGGGGCCAACGCCACGGTCGGGCCGGGGTCGTCGGCTTCGAACAGGGCGACGAGCCCGTCGAGGGCGTCGCGATCCATTCGGCGCCCGAGCTCCGTCAGCAGCGTCGCCCGTCCGTCGTCGTCGACGGCGCGGACGAGGTCCACCCAGGCGTCGGCCACCGAGGGGGCGCGCGCGGCGATCGCAGCGGCGGTGCGTTCGGCCCACAGATCGGCGGGGCGATCGAGGTCGTCCTGTTCGACGCCCAGGACGAGCAGCCCGCGGATCACCCGGAGGGCGGCACGGGCGTGCGCCCGGCGATCGGGCGCCGCCGCGCGGAGCCGATCGAGCACCGCTCGCCGCTCACCGTCGCCGCCGGCCCGGGCGGCGTCGAGGAGGGCGGCGACGCTCCCCGTGGCCGCGTCCCCCGTGGCGTGGAGATCGTCACGTCGGTGGTCGCCGTGCCGGGCCGCCGCATCGAGATAGGCGGCGAGCATCGGATGCCCGCCGGTTCCGTCCGACAGCTGACGGTCGAGCTCCGCGATCTCGCTCCCGGAGAACTGGTCGAGGAAGACGCCGGAGGCGTCGTCGGCGTTGTCGAGCATCGAGGCGACGACGGCCGCTCGATGCGCCGGGGGCAGATACCAGAACGCGTCGACGAAGGCGTGCACGATCTCCTCCGCCGCCCACCGGTCGTCGTGATCGCGGAGGTCCATGACCCGCCGGTACTCGGCGACGAACTCCCGGGCGACGGAGGAGGGATCGGCACCGGGCTTCTCGACGAGGTCGCGGACGAACGGATCCGGGTCGCCGGCGTACGACGAGACGAGCGAGGGTTCGGCCGAGGGCGCGGCGGCACCGTCGCCGAGGACGCGACGGCGAAAGGCGATGCGTGACACGCCTCGATCGGCGAGCGTCCGGTTCGGATCCTCCTCGCCGGCGGCGACGATCCGGAAGGCGGTGATGAGGTCGGTGCCGGTCGGCGCGCCGACGAACTCCACGGCGGCGGCGCCCATGCCGAAGATCCGCCGGGCCAGCCGCACCGTCGCCTCGCGACGGTGGGGCACCGGCTCACCCTCTTCGAGGAAGCTCTCGGGGCCGACGGCGAGGGTGAACGGGAACGCGGGGCAGCGGGTGAGGGTGCGGACGGCGCGAGCGAACGAGTCGATGCCGATCGGGTCCTCGTAGAGGGTGAAGGTCGCCCAGGCGAGCCCGAAGGCGTCGACGATCTCGGCGGTGTCCACCGGCTGGAGCGCGGCCGGCGCCTCGGTCGTCATCGGATGTCCCCGTCGTCGGCTGTCAACGGGGATATCGGCGCGTCGGACCCGAATCCTGAGCCCTCAGCGCTCCCACGCGGTGCCGGCGAGATGCGCGGCCACGACGTCCGGTTGCTGCAGGTGCAGGTCGTGGTCCCCGGCGATCCACACGACACGGGCGTCGGACACAGAGGCGATCCTCTCCTCCGTGGGTGCGCGATCACCGTCGTCCGCCATGAGGAAGAGCGCCGGGGCCGCGAGCCGGTCGAGGTCGCGGTCCGGCGGGTGGTCCCACATGGCGCGGAGGATCGTCAGATGGGCGTCGCGGGGCAGCCGGTTCCTGGCGCGGCCGTCGGCGGCCTCGAGGTTGGCGACGGTGGCCTCGACGGCCCACTCGGCCCAGTCGGGGTGCCGGGCGCGAACCATGGCGGCGGCATCGTCGATGTCGACGTCGAGGACGGGCGGCGCCAGCACGTCGGCGCACGTCTCCCAGTCGTCGAATCGCGCCGGCAGGTCGATCGTCCCGCCGTCGACGCAGGCCACGCCCGAGACCGCCTCCGGCGACCGGGCCCCGAAGGCGACCGCGAGGTTGCCGCCCCAGGACTGGCCGGCCACCACGGGACGCTCGAGTCCGGTCGCTGCGAGGACGGCTGCCAGGTCCTCGAGATGGGCGTCGAGGTCGTAGGGTCCCGCCGGGCGGTCGGAACGCCCGTGTCCCCGCTGGTCGTAGGCGACGGCGGCGTGACCCAGGTCGCCCAGGCGCGTGGCGACGCCGTCCCAGGTCCGGGCGTTGGAGGCGAGTCCGTGCACGAGCAGGAAGCCCGGGCTCGTGTCGCCGCTCCCGAACCGGCGCACCGCGAGCCGGACGCCGCCGCTGCCCGTCACGGAGAGGTCGGGTTCCATGGCCGGCGACGGTAGCCGTCGGCGGAACGCCGTCGTGCGTCGCATCGCCCGAAACACAGCGTTCACACGGACGACACCGCCGGGAAATCCCGGCCTGGCATGCTGGGGTCGCGACGGGGTCCGGCCGAACGGTGCCGAGCCCCGCCTGCGGCGTGCAGCGCCGCCCAGTCCAATCCCCACGGAGGTAGCACGAATGGCGTACAGGGCCGAGTACATCTGGATCGACGGCCAGCAGCCCACGGCGAAGCTTCGGTCCAAGACGAAGATCGTCCCCGACGGCCAGGAGCCGCCGGTCTGGGGCTTCGACGGATCCTCGACCGAGCAGGCGCCCGGCGACAGCTCCGACTGTGTGCTGAAGCCGGTGAAGGTCGTGCCGGATCCGATCCGGGGCGGCAACGACGTCCTCGTCATGAACGAGGTGCTCACCACCGACATGGAGCCGCACCCCTCGAACACCCGGGCCGCGTGCGTCGAGGTCGCCGAGAAGTACGCCGACTACGACTCGTGGTTCGGCATCGAGCAGGAGTACACCTTCTACAAGGACGGCCGTCCCCACGGCTGGCCGATCGGCGGGTTCCCGGCCCCCCAGGGCGGGTACTACTGCGGTGTCGGCGCGGACGAGATCTGGGGACGGGACGTCGTCGAGGTCCACACCAAGGCCTGCATGGACGCCGGGCTCGACATCTCCGGCACCAACGCCGAGGTGATGATCGGTCAGTGGGAGTTCCAGATCGGTCCTGCCGGACCCGTCGACGTCGCCGACCAGCTGTGGATCGCCCGGTGGCTCCTCTACCGCATCGCCGAGGACTTCGAGATCTCGGCGCACCTCACGCCGAAGCCGGTCAAGGGTGACTGGAACGGCGCCGGCGCGCACACGAACTTCTCGACGAAGCAGATGCGTGACGACTACGACGCGATCATCGCGGCCTGCGAGGCGCTCGGCGAGAAGGCCGACGAGCACATCGAGAACTACGGCGCCGGCATCGAGCAGCGCCTGACCGGCCTCCACGAGACCGCGCCGTGGACCGAGTACAGCTACGGCGTCTCGAACCGGGGTGCGTCCGTGCGGATCCCGTGGCAGGTCGCCAAGGACGGCAAGGGCTACATCGAGGACCGGCGTCCCAACGCCAACATGGACCCCTACGTCGTCACCCGGCTCATCGTCGACACCGTCTGCTCGGCCGCCGAGGCCTCGTAGGACCCGACCACGACCGAACGGAGGGGCCCGGTCCGGGCCCCTCCGGCGCGTCTAGGACGGCGTCGCCGAGGCCGGATCGTCGGGCCAGTCGTGCTTCGGGTACCGGCCGGCCATGTCGCGGCGGACGTCCTCCCACGTCCCCTCCCAGAACCCGGCGAGGTCGCTGGTGATCTGGACCGGACGGTCGGCCGGCGACAGCAGCCGCAGCACCACGGGGACGCCGGCCACGGTCGGGGTGCGGCGCGAGCCGAACATCTCCTGGACCCGCACCGAGATCGCCGGCTCGGGTGCGTCGTAGTCCACGCGCACCCGTCGGCCGCTCGGGACGGTCACGTGGGTGGGGGCGATGGCGTCGAAGTCGGCCGCCTCCGGGTAGGGCAGCAGACCCCGCACGATGCGCTGGAGGTCGAGGCGCTGGACGTCGTCCCATCCGGTGGCGCCCGCGAGATGGGGCGCCAGCCACGCCCCGGGATCGTCGAGGAGTGCGTCGACGTCGGGCCACGGCTCGCCCATCCGCTCGTACACGTGGCGCAGACGGGCGACGAGCGACCTCGCCGCCGCCGACCACGGCAACGACTCGGAGCCGAGCGACGCGACGCGGTCGACGAGGGCGTCCGTCGCGCCGGCTCCCGGGTCCGGGCGCCGATCGTGGGTCGACAGCACGAGGCCGCCGAGGCGTCGTTCGGTGCGTTCGACGAGGCGGTCGCCCTCCCACACGAGATCCGTCGACTCGTCGACCTCGTGGGCGAAGCGTTCGGCGACCGCCGTGGCGTCGATGCCGCCGGCCAGCCGGATCCGGGCGTTCGTGCGTTTCCCGTCGAGGTCCGCGGCCACGACGAACTCCTCGACGGCCAGCGGGTCGGCGGGCGGGATCCAGGCCCTGGTGCCGGTGCGCAGCTGGAACCGGCCGGGGCTGCCCCGCCGGACCGCCAGCCGATCGGGGTAGGCGAGGGCGAGCACGCGCCCGGCGGCGTCGGCGTCCACGCCGCCCCGGGCCCCGATGCGCCGGGCGAGGTCGTCGGCCTCCCGTCGAGCACGGTCGAGCGAGCGGCGATCGGTGGCGGGATGGCGGGCCTGCCCCTCGAGGATCCGGACGCGCAGCGCGACGTCGACGGGGACCTCGTCGGGGTGACCGCGCAGGACGTCGCGCCCTTCGACGAGGGCGGCGATGCGGGTCGCCAGCATGCGGTGCTCCCCGGCGTCGGCGAGCATGCGGGCGAGCCGTGGATGCACCGGCAGTCCGACCATCGCCCGGCCCGAGTCGGTGAGGGCGCCGTCCTCCAGCGCGCCCAACCGCTCGAGGAGATCGGTGGCGTCGCCCAGGGCGCGGGCCGGGGGCGGGTCGAGCCATGCGAGGCCGTCCACCGGCGTGCCCCAGGCGGCGATCTCCAGGAGCAGCCCGGCGAGATCCACCTGGGCGATCTCGGGCTCCCGGTGGGGTCGACGCCCGGCCTGTTCCATCTTCGACCAGAGCCGATACGCCACGCCGGGCTCGATGCGCCCGGCACGCCCCGCTCGCTGATCGGCCGATGCCTTCGACGCCGCACCGGTGTGGAGGCGCGTCATCCCCGTCCTGGGGTCCATCCGTGGGGTGCGGGCCAGTCCGGCGTCCACCACGACCCGGATGCCCTCCACCGTCAGGCTGGATTCGGCGATGTCGGTGCTGAGCACGACCTTGCGCGACGACGAGGGCGTGAGGGCGGCGTCCTGGGCGTCGGCGGGCAGTGAGCCGTGGAGCACGTGAACGCCTGCGTGCACGCCGCCGAGCCGGTCCCGCACCCGCAGGATCTCACCCATGCCCGGCAGGAACACGAGGACGTCGCCCGGCTCCTCGTCGAGGGCCCGCCGGACCACCGCGGCGGCGTGGTCCTCCATGCGGATCCGCCCCCGGGGCGGCACGTACCGGACGTCGACGGGATGGATGCCGGCGTCCGCCTCCACCACGGGAGCGGGCGCGTCGACACCGATCAATGCGGCCACCCGCTCGGCGTCGATCGTCGCCGACATGGCGAGGATGCGGAGGTCCGGCCGCAGCACCGCACGGGCGTCGAGGGCCAGCGCGAGACCCAGGTCGGTCTGCAGGTTCCGCTCGTGGAGCTCGTCGAAGACGACGGCGGCGACCCCGTCGAGGGCGGGATCCCGCTGGAGCCGGCGCGTCAGGACGCCCTCGGTGATGATCTCGATGCGGGTCGACCCCGACACGCGGCGGTCGTCGCGGGTGGTGTAGCCCACCGTGCCACCCACTCGCTCGCCGAGGAGGTCGGCCATCCGCCGGGCCGCCGCCCGCGTCGCCACGCGGCGCGGTTCGAGGACGAGGACCGACCGTCCCTCGGTCCATGGCTCGTCGACGATACGGAGGGGCGCCACCGTGGTCTTGCCGGAGCCGGGTGGCGCGACGAGCACCGCCGGCCCCTCGGCGAGCGCCGATCGGAGCCGGGGCACCACCGACTCGACGGGCAGGCCGGTGTCGGGGGCGGTCACCGCGGGGTTCGGATCGGCATGGGCCCGCCGAGTGTACGGATGGCTACGACACGGTCCGGCGGTAGATGCGAACGGCGAGCGGCGCGAACACGGCGATGATCGCCCCCGACCAGAGCAGGGCCTGGACCACGAACCCCGCCGTCGTCTGGCCCGACTCCAGGGCGCCCTGACCCAGGACGAGGCCGCGAATCGCATTCACCGTCACCGTGACCGGCTGATGGTCGGCGAAGGCCTGGAGCCAGCCCGGCATCGTGGCCGTCGGCACGAACACCGACGAGGCGAACACGAGCGGGAAGACGGGGAGGAACACGGCGCTCTGCGCCGCTTCGGGGTTCTTCACGGCGAGACCGATGGCGCCCATGACCCACGACAGTGCGTACGCGAAGGCCATCGCCACGAGGAGGCCGGCCAGCATGCCGACGACGTTCGTCTGCCACCGGAACCCGATGAGGAACCCCACGGCCAGCATGAGCAGGATGACGAAGCCGTTGCGGATCAGGTCGGCCAGCGTGCGCCCCGCCAGGACCGCGGACCGGGCCATGGGGAGCGATCGGAAGCGCTCGATGACTCCCTTGTCGAGATCCTCGGTCAACCCGATCGCCGTCTGCCCCGCCCCGAAGGCGGCCACCTGGACGAGCAGGCCCGGGATCAGCCAGTTGATGTACTCGCCTCCTGGCGCCGGGGGGATGGCGGCGCCGATCGCGCCGCCGAACACGTAGTTGAAGAGGAGCAGGAACATCACCGGCTGAACCGTCGAGAACAGCAGTACCTGGGGGAGCCGCACGTTGCGCAGCAGGTTCCGACGGGTGATGACGGCGATGTCCCGGGCGGCGCTGCCGGGGGTGGGACGGGTACGGGCGGTCGTCGTGGTCATCGGGTCCTCCTCCGGCGCCGTGCGCCTTCGACGGCGGCCTTCTCGTCGTGCTCGCGTTCGGCCGGCGCTCCCGTGATGCTCAGGAACACGTCGTCCAGCGTGGGGCGTCGCAGCGAGACGTCGAGGGCGGTGACGCCGGCCCGGTCGAGGGCACGCACGACCTCGGTCAGCGATCCGGAGCCGTCGGGCGCTCCGATGGTGATGCGCTTGGACGACGGCTCGTAGGTGGGCGCTTCGCCGTCGATCGTCTCGAGGGCCCGCAGGGCCTCGTCGCGAGCGTCGTCGTCGACGCTCAGCTCCACGACGGAGCCGCCGAGGCGGTCCTTCAGCTCGTCCGAGGTGCCCTCTGCGATGAGGTGCCCGTGGTCGATCACCGCGATGCGGGCGGCGAGCTGGTCCGCCTCGTCGAGATATTGCGTGGTCAGGAGGATCGTCGTGCCGCCGGCGACGAGTTCCTGGATCAGCTCCCAGATGTCGATGCGGCTCCGCGGATCGATACCGGTGGTGGGCTCGTCGAGGAACAGGACCTCGGGTCGGCCCACCATCGACGCGGCGAGGTCCAGTCGCCGGCGCATGCCGCCCGAGTAGGTCCGCACCGGCCGGTCGGCGGCGTCGAGGAGATCGATGCGCTCGAGGATCTCGTCGGTTCTCCGCCGCGCCTCGGCGTTCGGGAGGTCGTACAGCCGACCGATCATCTCGACGTTCTCGCGTCCGGTGAGATAGTCGTCGACGGCGGCGAACTGGCCTGCGAGACCCAACTTGGTGCGGGCGGCGCGGGGATCGTCGAGGACGTCGACCCCGGCCACCCACGCTCGTCCCGAGTCGGGGCGGAGCAACGTCGTGAGCACCCGGATGAGCGTCGTCTTGCCGGCGCCGTTGGGTCCGAGCAAGCCGTAGACGATGCCGGGTTCGAACGCGAGGCTCACACCCTCGAGCGCCCGCACGTCGCCGAAGGACACGACGACGTCCTCGGTTCGGACGATGGCGTCGTCCACGGTCGTCCTTTCGTCGGGATGCGCCAGCCTGCCACACGGGCATCGGTACGTCGGTCGGGGAACAGTGTCGGACTCCGGACGGTTTACGGTGACGGAACGACGAGAGGACCACCGGTGAACATCACGAGACTCAACCACGCCGTGCTCTTCGTGGGCGACCTGGATCGAGCCGTCGACTTCTACACCGGCGTGTTCGGGTTCGAGGTCATCGCCCGCGAGCCGCGGGCCAACGCTGCGTTCCTGCGCGCCCCGGGGTCGGACAACCACCACGACCTGGGTCTCTTCGGACTCGGGCCCGGGGCCACGCCGAAGCGCCGGGGGAGCGTCGGGCTCTATCACCTCGCCTGGCAGGTCGACACCATCGACGACCTGGTCGCCGCCCGCGGCACGCTCTCGGAGCACGGGGCCCTGACCGGCGAGTCGTCGCACGGCGCCACGAAGAGCGTCTACGGCGTGGATCCCGACGGCAACGAGTTCGAGATCATGTGGATGCTCCCCCGCGAATCGTGGGGTGCCCACGAGCACCAGGCGGTCGTCGAGCGTCTCGACCTCGAGGCGGAGATCGAGGCGTGGTCGGGGGTCTCGACCGGGTGAGGTTCGGGCTCGTCCTCGGTGCCGGTGGTGCCCGGGCCTGGGTGTTCCACGTCGGGGTGCTGCGGACCATCCGGGCGAGCGGATTCGAGCCGCCGCAGGCCTCGGTGATCGTCGGGACGTCGGCCGGGGCGTCGATCGGTGCGGCGCTGCGCGCCGGGCTGGGCGTCGACGAGATCCTGGAGGAGGTGACGACGCCGCCGACCGACGACCAGCGGTCGGCCATGCTCGAGCAGGTGCGGGCGGCACGCAAGACCCTGAAGCCCCTCTCCGCCGGACTCGCCCGACACGCCCTGCCGGGCGGCAACGGCGTCGGGGTGGCGGTCGCCGGGTTGTTGCCGCCGGGATGGTTTCCCACCGGGTGGCTGGCCTCGTTCCCCGGCATGGACCGGTTCGACTCGTGGCCCGACGGGCTGTGGATCCCGGCGGTGCGAGCCGACGACGGTGCGGTGGTGGTGTTCGGACGCGACCGCACCGACGTCGCGGTGCACGCGGCGGCCGAGGCGTCGTCGGCGGTCCCCGGGCTGTTCCGGCCTCGAACCATCGACGGGGAGGCCTTCGTCGACGGGGGTGTCGCGTCGTCGACCCATGCGGACCTGCTCGTGGACGCCGGGGTGGACCTCGCAGTCGTCTCGGCACCGCTGAGTGCACCATCGCTGCGTCCGTTCTCGTACCTCGCCCGCCGGGCGCTCGCCGACGAGGTCGCCGCGCTCGAGGGGGCGGGGATCGAGACGATCGTCGTGCGGCCGGACGCCGAGGCCGCCAAGGCGGCCCGCGGCTACCCGCGGCGGAATCCCGGCGCAGCATCGGCGATCCTCGGGCACGCCGAGCGGGCGGCCCGCCGCGCCCTCGCCGCCTGAGCGCCGGTTCAGCCGTCGCCGGGTGTCGACCACGGTCCCGGAACGGCGGCGTTTCTGTCGTACGCGGGTGGCACGGTGGGGGTATGGAACGAGCGTTGGTGAACGATGCGATCGATGCGTTGGAGGCGGCGAATCGGCGTCTCGATGCGGGCGGGTTGTCGCCGGTGGAGGTGAACGAGCTGCTGGCCCGGTACGCCCGGGCGGAGAAGCTCGCCGCCTACGGGCGCACCGTGCTGGCGGGCCGGGTTCGGGATGCTGTGGCGGTGGCTCGGGTCACCGGCACGAGCGTCGGTGCGGCTCGACGCAGCGTCGACACGGCGGACACGTTGGGTGCGGCTCCGGTGTTGGACGCGGCGTTGCGGAGTGGGTCGGTGTCGGTGGATCAGGCGGGGGTGATCGCTCGCACGGAGGCGACGCGTCCGGGGTCGGCGTCTGCGCTGGTGGAGGCCGCCCGTACCGGGTCCTCGTTCCGTGCCCTCACCGACCGGGCGCGTCGGCTTCGTCTCGATGTCGAGGACCCTGTGGCGTTGGGGGAGCGGCAGCGTCGGGCGCGTCGGGTCAGGCATCGGGTGACCGACGAGGGCATGGTGCATCTGGACGCCCATCTCGAGCCGCACGTCGGTGCGGGCCTGGTCGCTCGTCTCGAGTCGGTGGCCCGCCGGACGGGGGGTGAGGACCCGTGGGAGGCTCGCCTCGCCGACGCCTTGGCTGCGGTGACGGGCGCCGATCCCACCGGGTCTGTCCCCGGGGCTGCTGAGCGGGGGCGGGCGGAGGTGGTGGTCCTCGTCTCCCACGAGATCACCCAGCGTGATTGGATCGACGTGGGTGAGGGTGAGCAGTGCCGGATCCCCGGGGTGGGGCCGGTCGGCCCGGCGGTGGCGAAGCGGATCGCTTCGGACGCCTTTCTGAGTGGTGTGTTCTTCGACGGGACGGATCTCCGTCATCTCAAACGCTGGACGCGGAGTATTCCCGCCGGTGTTCGTACGGCGTTGCGTCTGGGGGATCCACCGGAGTTCGATGGTCCGGCGTGTGTGGACTGTGGGGCGCGTTTCGGCCTGCAGATCGA
This sequence comes from Acidimicrobiia bacterium, assembly GCA_033722675.1. Lineage (GTDB taxonomy): Bacteria > Actinomycetota > Acidimicrobiia > Spongiisociales > UBA11373 > DATHYU01. The sequence goes on from JAWVYO010000008.1 coordinate 40,292, forward strand.
TCACGTCGACCCGGTCGCCAACGGTGGGCCCACCTCGCTGCCGAACTCGAAATGGCGATGCGAGCCCTGCCATCTCGCCAAGACCCGCCAGGACCGAGACGCCGGGCTCCTCACACCGCGACCTCCGCCCGACCCTTGACGTCGGGCCAGCCCAGGGTTGAGGTACGTCAGAAGCTCCTGGATTGTCGCCCTAGCAGCCGGTTGCGTCTCGGAGCGTCCGGCAGGCCTCAGCCATTCGCGCTGCCCCGAGCCGACTCACGAATCGGCGGAACGACGTAGGTGGGAGCGTGTACAGGTTGTCGAAGTTGGCGACGCATGCGGTCGGTACACCATCGGTCTCGGGGGTCAACTCCAGTTCGGAGACGACCCCGCGCGTGATACGTGTCAAGGCAGCGACGACGACGGATCCGATCCGTTCGGCCACCGGGTCACGGGTGAGAACCAGCACGGGCCGATCCCCACCAGGCGTGGCGGCGAACCAGATGTCACCCCGCTGCATCGGCCCAATCCGACCAATCCTCCGCCGGACCCCAATCGGCGATCTCTGCGAAGACCGTCTCATCGTCCGTGAGTGGAGTGGCCGCCCACGCTTCGATCTCGCTCTCGGCGCGCAACCTGACGAGGTGTCGGTGGAGTGCATCTCGAAGGAGTTCGGAGCGATCGACGCCGAGCCGCTCTGCCCATTGCTGGGCAGCGGCGGCCTCCTCGTCGTCGACCCTGAAGCTGAGCATTGTCATACAGCAATCGTATCCCGTATGACATGCGCATTCAATCCCCGTGCCGTCGGAAGCGGAAGCGAAGAACCAGACACACAGTCCGCGGCCTTGGAGGTATGTGCTCTGCGATCGCCACCCCAGGGGATCGCGCGGTCAGTCGGTTCCTTCGCCGTCGGGTCGCCTGAAGATGTGCACCTGGATCTGGGGAGCACTGGTGCTTGCGCTCGTCAGCAACTCGGTCGTGAGGTGTTCGCCCACCCGCAGCCAGGGGGCCCCTGGGGACCGGCCGACCGCTTCGGAGGGGGTCTAAGAACCATCGCCCCAGGCATCGAGGGTCTCCGTCGGGAGCGGTTGGCGGAACCGGCCCTCCGGGATCGGTGCTCCCACCCGCACGAGGGCGAGCTTCCACGTCGGCGACGAGCCGAGGGACCAGCGGAGGAAGCCGATGAGCGCCTTCGCCCCGAGGATCGCTCCCGGTACCCGACGGACTCCCAGGGCCTGGCGGATCCGGGCCGGGAGGGTGGCCACGGCGCCGTGGAACAGGACGCGGTAGCCCACCTTCACCCCGAGGGTGAGCGGCGGGTCGCGGAGGAACCCCACGGCCTCCCGCAGGCCGGGGGAGTCACCGATGGCGGGATGGGTGGCGATCCACTGGGAGAGCTCGTCGGCGGTCTCGGGCATCGGATCGGCGTCGAGCAGTGCGCCGACCCGCCGCTGTTCCTGGACGAACCGGTCGGCCTCGGCCGTCGACAGCGACTCCGGCCCGAAGACCCGGTACGCGGTGAGAAACGACTCGGTGAGGGCGTTGTGGACCCATGCGGCCATGCCCGGGTGGTCGGCGGCGTAGGAACGCCCCCGGTGGGAGGTCCCCTCGACACCGCGATGGGCGCCGCGAACCACGCGCACCGCCCGTTCGACCTCGGGGATGGCTCCGAAGGTCGTCGCCGTCACGTAGTTCGAGGTTCGGGACAATCGACCGAGGGGGTCCTCGCGGTAGCGGGAGTGGTCGGCGACGCCGGCCACCACTTCCTGGTGGGCCGCCTGGACGAGGAGCGCCCGCAACCCGCCGAGGAAGGCAGAGGCGTCACCGATGATGCGCCACGAGACGCTCTCGGGACCGAACAGGCCCGGGTCGCCCGGGTAGTCGAGCGACCGGGCGAGGGGATAGTCGGCGTGCTTGAAGAGTCCGGTCGCGGAGTCGACCACGCGATCGCGGAGGGCGTCGAGGACGGTCACGCCGTCGAGTGTGGCATCCGGCCACGCCTACATCGCGGCGCGCTCCTCCGGGGGGATGCTCACCCCGGAGGTGGTGAACGCGACCACGAGGACCGTCAGGCGACGACTGGATCACCGGGGTGACGCCGGCCCGCGTCGCCGGGCCGGCGAAGAGCAGGACGAGGTCGAGGTCGCCCGCCTCGGCGGCGGCAGCGGTGGC
>JAWVYO010000009.1:0-40813 GCA_033722675.1 Acidimicrobiia bacterium
CCTACTGCCGCGACGCCGAAGCGGGCCGCCACGACCTCCCGTACCAGACGGACGGTGTCGTCGTGAAGGTGGACGACCTCGGCGAGCAGGCGGAACTGGGCTTCACGGCGCGCAGCCCCCGGTGGGCGATCGCGTACAAGTTCCCGCCGGAGGAGCAGACGACGACGCTGCGGTCCATCGAGGTGAACGTCGGCCGCACCGGCACGGTGAACCCCTACGCGGTGCTCGAACCGGTCTTCGTGGGCGGGGCCACCGTCACGAACGCCACGCTCCACAACCAGGACGAGATCGCCCGCAAGGACCTCCGCATCGGCGACACCGTGGTCGTGCGGCGCGCCGGCGACGTCATCCCCGAAGTCGTCGCCCCCGTTCCGTCGCTCCGCACCGGCGACGAGGTCGTGTGGACGATGCCCGACGAGTGCCCGTTCAGCGGCCATCCGATCGAGCGCCGCGAGGGCGACGCCAAGGCCTACTGCACCGGCGGGTTCGACTGTCCCGCCCGGGTGCGGGAGTGGCTGGCGCATTTCTCGGCGCGCGGAGCGATGGACATCGAGGGGCTCGGGTACAAGACCGTCGACCTCCTCATGCGGGAGGGCCTCGTGTCCGACCCCGCGGACATCTTCACGCTGTCCCCCGACGACCTCCTCGAGTTCGAGGGATGGGGGGAGACCTCGGTCCGGAACCTCATGGACGGCATCGACGCCGCCCGGGACCGCCCCCTGGCGAAGCTGATCTTCGGCCTCGGGATCCCCCACGTCGGGGGGACGGTGGCCCGGCTCCTCGCCAACCGGTTCCGCTCGCTCGACGCGATCCTCGACGCGACAGAGGAGGACCTCGAGGCCCTGGAGGGCGTCGGCCCCGAGATCGTGGCCTCGATCAGGTTCTGGGCGGAGGACGAGGCGAACCGTCGCCTCGTCGACAAGCTCCGTGACGCCGGGGTTCGGCTGTCCGACCCGGAACCCGAAGGCGTGGACACCTCCTTGCTGGAGGGCGTCACGGTCGTGCTCACGGGGTCGCTGGAGGGGTTCACCCGCGACGAGGCCCGTTCGGCGATCGAGGATCGCGGCGGACGGGTGACCGGCTCCGTCTCGAAGAAGACCTCCGCGGTCGTCGCGGGGTCGTCGCCGGGGTCGAAGCTCCAGAAGGCGCAGGACCTGGGCGTTCCCGTGCTCGACGAGGAGGGGCTGCGGCGGCTCCTCGCCGATGGCCCGGACGCGATCAGCGGACCGTGAAGCTCCATTCGAACGTGCCAGGGTCGGGACGTCCCACCGTGCTGTCCCACGCGATGAACACCGTGTGCTCGCCGGGCGTCCACTCGGGGATCACGCTGAACATGTCGGGCTGCCAGACCCGCAGCCCGGTGGCCTCGGTCAGGCCGATCTCGGACTCGGGGATCCGCACGCCGTCGACCGACAGCTCGAGGCGGTAGCCGACGGGCAGGTCGACCTCCACGGCCGTCTGGCGCACCACGATGTCGTTGGGCAGCGGGAACACCGCCTCGAGGGGCTCGGGGAGCTCGAACTCGTCGCCCGACGGCCAGAACGCCACGAGGACGGCGAGGAGCGCCACGAGGGCCAGTCCGAGACCGGCGTACACGAGTCGGTAGCGGGGACCGTCCACCCCGCGATGGTACGGCCGGCCGTCGTCGTACCCGCCATCCCGGCCGCAGGACGGCCCGGGGAGGAGGCACCGGCCCGGCTACCGTTTCGGCCATGCGCCGCAACCCAGCCCTGGATCGGCTCGGGACGTACCCGATCGCCGAGGTACAGGAGCGGGCGCGGGCGATGCGGGACGCCGGGGAGCGCCTCATCGACTTCTCGATCGGCGATCCCCGGGAGCCCACCCCGGATTTCATCCGCGATGCGCTCCGGGACGCCGTGCCCGAGGTCTCCCAGTACCCGACCGTCGCCGGTCTTCGCACCCTGCGCCACGCCGTCGCCGGGTACCTGCGGCGGCGCTTCGACGTGGAGGTCGACCCGGACACGCAGATGATCCCCACCACCGGCTCGAAGGAGGCGGTGTTCTCCACACCGCTCGCCTTCGTCGGCCCCGGCGACGCCGTCGCGTTCGGCACGCCCGGGTATCCGATCTACGAGCGGGGAGCGGTGTTCGCTGGCGCCGACGCGGTGCCGGTCCGCCTCGGCGGCGACTTCGTGCTCCGGGCCGGCGACGTGCCCGCCGGCGCCTGGGAGCGCGCCCGCCTGCTGTGGACCTGCACTCCGCACAACCCGACGGGGGCGGTCACTTCGAAGGCCGACCTCGCCGACCTGCTCGCCGCCTGCCGCGACGCCGGCACGCTGCTCCTGTCGGACGAGTGCTACGCGGACCTGTACGAGGACGATCCACCGTCCTCCGTGCTCCAGGTGGCCGGTGGCGGCTCGCCCGGGGTGCTCGCCTACTTCAGCCTGTCGAAGCGCTCGGGCATGACGGGATACCGCAGTGGCGTCGTCGTGGGCGATCCCGACGCGATCGCCACCCTGCGCAGCCTGCGCACGTCGACGGGCACGGCGCCCGCGGAGTTCGTGCAGGAGGCCGCGGCCGCCGCGTGGGCGGACGACGACCACGTCGCCGAACGACGGGCGATCTTCGCGGCGAAGCGGGCGGTGCTGCGCGATGCCTTCGCCGACATGGGGTACGAGGTGGTCGGGTCCCGGGCCGGCATCTACCTCTGGGTGCGCGTCGGGGACGACGTCGCCGTGACGAAGCGCCTCCTCGACGAGGGCGTCGTGGTGTCGCCGGGGCGGGCCTTCGGGCCGGGTGGCGAGGGATTCATCCGTCTGGCGCTCGTGCCGGGCGTCGAGGACTGTCGAGCAGCCGTGGAGGTGGTGCGAACGTGTCTGACGACCGTGGCCTGATCGAGGCGGCCTACCGGGACCTCGACCGGCTCCCCGAGGCGACCGACGCCGTGGAACGCACGATCGCCGCCCTCGACGCCGGACGGCTCCGCGTCGCCGAGAAGCGGGACGGCGAGTGGGTGGTCAACGAGTGGATCAAGGAGGCGATCCTCCTCTACTTCCGGATCGCCGGCCTCGAGGAGACGGAGGCGGGACCGCTGCGCTTCCACGACAAGATCCCCCCGAAGGGCGATCTGGCCGCAGCCGGCGTGCGCGTCGTGCCGCCGGGCACGATCCGCTACGGGGCCTACTGCGAGCCGGGCGTGGTCGTGATGCCCGGGTACGTGAACATCGGGGCCTACGTCGGGTCGGGGACGATGGTGGACACCTGGGCCACCGTGGGCTCCTGCGCCCAGATCGGGTCCGGGGTGCATCTCTCGGGCGGCGTCGGCATCGGCGGCGTGCTGGAGCCGCCGGGCGCCCGGCCGGTGATCGTCGAGGACGGGGCCTTCATCGGGAGCCGGTCGATCGTGGTCGAGGGGGTGGTCGTCGAGGAGGGGGCGGTCCTGGGCGCCAACACGACGATCACGGCCTCGACGCCCATCATCGACGTGACGGGACCCGAACCGGTGGAGCACCGCGGCCGTGTGCCCGCCAACTCCGTGGTCGTCCGCGGCACCCGTCCCAAGGAGTTCCCCGCCGGCACCTACGACGTCCAGTGCGCCCTCATCATCGGGCGTCGCAAGGCCTCGACCGATCGCAAGACCTCGCTGGAGGAGGCGCTGCGGGTCTTCGGGGTCGACGCGTGAGCCTGCTCGACGACCTCGTCTGGCTCGTCGACATCCCCTCGGTCACCGGCGACGAACACCGCCTGGCCGCCGCGGTGGCCGACCGGCTGCGCGCCGGCCATGGCGACGCCGTCCATCTCACCGGGCCCGCCGTGGTCGTCGGCGAGCCCGACGATCGGCCCCAGATCACCCTCTACGGCCATCTCGACACCGTTCCCGAGCAGGGGAACCTGCCCGCCCGCATCGATGGCGATCGGCTCGTCGGCCTCGGATGCTCCGACATGAAGGCGGGGCTCGCCGTGATGCTGGGCATCCTCGAGGACGCCGAGGTGCGGCGCGGCCCGTTCAACGTGACGGCGGTGTTCTACGACCGCGAGGAGGGCCCCGCAGACGAGAACGGGCTCGAGGACCTGCTCGACGGTTTCCCGTGGCTCACCGATGCCGAGTTCGCAGTCGTCCTCGAGCCGACCGACCTCCGGCTGGAGGTGGGCTGCCAGGGAGCCCTCAACGCCACCGTCGGCTTCGCGGGTCGCTCGGCCCACTCGGCCCGGCCCTGGCTGGGCGAGAACGCGGTGACGAAGGCGGGGGCCTGGCTCGCCGCCATGCACGAGCGCGAGCCGGTGGTCGTCGACGTGGAGGGCTACGAGTACCGAGAGCTCTTCTCGGTCACGACGGCATCGGGAGGCATCGCCCGCAACGTCATCCCCCCGTCCTTCGACGTGAACCTCAACTACCGCTTCCCGCCGTCGCTGACGCTCGAGGAGGCCGAGTCCCGGCTGCGGGAGGTGGCGTCGGCCGCAGACCGGATCGAGATCGTCGATCGGGCTCCCGCCGCGCCGGTGCCGTCGGGCAACGAGCACTTCGAGCGACTCGCCGGGGTCAGCGGCGCGACCGCCACCGGCAAGCAGGCGTGGACGGACGTCGCCCGGCTCACCGCCCGTGGTGTCGCCGCCGTGAACTACGGGCCCGGCGAGACCGCCCAGGCCCACCACCAGGACGAGTCGGTGGCGATCGGGAACCTGGACGTCGCCTTCGGCGCCCTGCACCGCTTTCTCACCTGACATGGCCCGCCACGCCGCATTCCTCCGCGCGATCAACACGCCGCCCCGGTACGTGAAGATGGCCCGGCTGCGGGAGGTCTTCGAGGGCCTCGGCTTCGAGGGCGTCGACACGGTCATCGCCTCGGGGAACCTCGTGTTCACCGCCGAGCGCCCCGATCCCGTCGCCATCCGCGCTGCGCTCGGCGACGCGCTCGGCTTCGATGTCCCCGTCTTCCTGCGGACCGCCGCCGAGGTGGAGGCGGCGGTCTCGCCGCCCTTCGACGAGTCCGACGGACCCGTCGAGGTCTCCTTCCTCGAGTCCCCGCCGGCCCCCGATGCCGTCGAGCGGCTCCTCGAACGGTTCGACGGAGGCGACGATCGCCTCGTCGTCACCGGCGGGCACGTCTGGTGGCAGCGCCTCGGCCCGGACTCGACCTACGCGGAGCGCGACGTGGCGGACGTGCTGGGCACCCGGACCACCCGCCGCAGCCTCGCGACCGTGCGGAAGGTGCTCGCCGCCCTCTGACGTACCCTTCGGCGGTCATGAGCGGCTCCCCGTCCATCGCCGCGCTGCGGTCGCGTCTCGACGACCTCGCCCTCGCCGACCGGTCGTCCTTCGAGCGGCGTCTCGCCGGCGCCGCCCGGATCCGGTCCACGGAGCGCGCCCGCGAGGTGCGGGCGCTCATCGCGGCCGACGTCGAGCGTGCCGAGCGGCGGGTCGCCCTCCGTCGGGCGAACGCTCCCGCCGCGATCGAGTACCCCGACGACCTCCCGATCACCGCCTGGCGGGAGGAGCTGCTCGAGACCATCGCCGACCACCAGGTGGTCGTCGTCGCCGGGGCGACGGGATCCGGCAAGAGCACGCAGCTCCCGAAGCTGTGCCTCGAGCTGGGGCGGGGAATCACCGGGACGATCGGCCACACCCAGCCCCGCCGCATCGCCGCACGGTCCATCGCCGAGCGCGTCGCCGACGAGCTCGGCGTGGCGGTCGGCGACGCCGTCGGGTACACGATGCGCTTCACCGACGAGGTGTCGGAGGGGACCCTCGTGAAGGTGATGACCGACGGGATCCTCCTGGCGGAGCTCCAGCGGGACCCCGCCCTCCTCGCCTACGACACGATCGTGCTCGACGAGGCCCACGAGCGATCGCTGAACATCGATTTCCTCCTCGGCTACCTCAAACGGCTCCTCCCCGAGCGGCCGGACCTCAAGGTCGTCATCACGTCGGCGACGATCGACACCCGGCGGTTCTCCGAGCACTTCGACGACGCCCCGGTGGTCGAGGTGTCGGGGCGGCTCTACCCGGTCGAGGTCCGCTATCGCCCCCTCGACGACCCGGCGCTCCCCGAGCCGCGCGACCAGACGGAGGCCATCTGCGACGCCGTCGCCGAACTGGCGCAGGAGGGCACCGGCGACGTCCTCGTGTTCTGCGCGGGGGAGCGGGAGATCCGCGACGCCATCGACGCCATCGAGGACCTCGACCTGCCCCATACCGAGGTGCTTCCCCTCTTCGGGCGCCTCTCGGCCGCCGAACAGCACCGGATCTTCGCGCCGCACACCGGCCGGAGGATCGTGGTGTCGACGAACGTCGCCGAGACGTCGCTCACGGTCCCCGGCATCCGTTCCGTGGTGGACGCCGGGATGGCGCGCATCTCCCGGTACTCCCGCCGGACGAAGGTGCAGCGGCTGCCCATCGAGCCGATCTCCCGGGCATCGGCGGATCAGCGGGCGGGACGATGCGGACGCCTCGGTCCCGGCGTGTGCATCCGGCTCTACTCGGAGGAGGACTACGAGGCCCGTCCGGCGTTCACCGACCCCGAGATCCTGCGCACGAACCTGGCGTCGGTGATGCTGCAGATGGCGGCGATCGGGCTCGGCGACGTCGAGGACTTCCCGTTCGTCGAGCCGCCCGACGCCCGCAGCATCCGTGACGGAGCCGTCCTCCTCGAGGAACTGGGCGCCATCGGGGAGGGCACCCCCGGGACGAGGGACTGGCTCACCGACGTCGGCCGGACACTCGCCCGCATCCCCGTCGATCCCCGCATCGGACGCATGCTCGTGGCGGCCGACGAGCGGAACTGCCTCGACGAGGTGGCGACGATCGCCGCCGCCCTCTCCATCCAGGACCCCCGTGAGCGGCCGCTCGGGAAGGAGCAGGCCGCCGACGAGCGCCATCGGCGCCACACGCACCGCGACTCCGACCTGCTGTCGTGGCTCGTGCTCTGGGACCACGTGGTCGGCGAGCGGGAGGCGCGTACGTCGAGCGGCTTCCGCCGGATGTGCCGCGACGAGTTCCTCAGCTGGCGTCGGGTGCGCGAGTGGCAGGATCTTCGCGCCCAGCTGCTGCGGGTGGCCGACGAACTGGGCCTGCGACGCAATCGCACCCCGGCGACCCCCGAAGTGGTGCACGAGGCCCTGCTCGGCGGACTCCTGTCCCACGTCGGGAGCAAGGACCCGGACTCCCACGAGTACCGGGGCGCCCGCGGCACGCGGTTCTCCATCCGGCCCGGGTCGGTCCTCTTCAAGCGCAACCCGCCGTGGGTCATGGCCGCCGAGCTCGTCGAGACCGCCCGCACCTGGGCCGTGGGGGTGGCGGAGCTCGACGTCGACACGATCGAACGCGTCGGCGCCCACGTCGTGACGCGGGCGATCTCGGACCCCTGGTGGGACGCCGAGCGGGGCGCGGCGGTGTCGCGGGAGACGGTGTCGTTGTACGGGCTGCCGCTGCGGTCGGACCGGATCGTTCTCGCCGGCCACCACGATCCGGTCGGGGCCCGGGACCTGTTCATCCGAAACGCCCTGGTCCTCGGCGACTGGGAGACCCACCACGCCTTCGACGCCCGCAACCGCGACCGGATCGCCGAGGTCCTCGCCACCGAGGCCCGGGCCCGGCGGGGTGACCTGCTCGTCACCGAGGACGAGATGGCGGCCTTCTTCGACGAGCGACTGCCCGCCGACGTCGTCTCCGCCCGCCACTTCGACCGGTGGTGGAACCAGACGCGGGAGGACCATCCCCACCTCCTCGACCTCACCGAAGACGACCTGGTCCGTCCCGACGCCGGGGAGGTGGACGACCGGGCCTTCCCGCGGACCTGGGCCTACGGCGACCTCGAACTGCCCCTCACCTACGAGTTCGACCCCTCCAGCGACAGCGACGGCCTGACCGTCGACGTCCCCGCCGGGGCCCTCGATCGGATCGACCCGGGCGACTTCACCTGGACGGTCCCCGGGCTGCGCGGCGAGCTCGTCGAGTCGCTCATGCGTTCGCTGCCGAAGCACCACCGCCGCCGCTTCACCCCGATCGCGGACACGGCCGCCGACGTCGCGGCGTCGCTGCGGCCGGAGGGCGACGTGGTGGCGGCGCTCTGTCGGGAGCTGACGCGCCGATCGGGCGAGCCGATCGTCCCCGACGACGTGGACCCCGAGCGGATCCCGCCGCACCTCCGGCCCCGGTACCGGGTGATCGGCGACGACGGCGCCGTGCTGGCCGCCGGCGACGATCTCGCCGCGCTCCGGGATCGGCTCGTCGAGCGGGCGCGGTCGGCGGCCTCCGGAGCGGCGCACCCCCTCGAACGCGACGGCATCACGGCGTGGGACGTCGGCGAGCTGCCCCGGTCGATCGAGCTCGGCGACGGCGCCGGCCGGGTGCGGGCCTATCCCGCCCTCGTGGACCAGGGTGACTCGGTGGCGATCCGGGTCCTGGCCACCGAGGAGGAGCAGCGCCGGGAGATGTGGCCGGGGACCCGGCGCCTCCTCCTGCTGCACCTGCCGTCGCCCCAGCGACTCCTCCGCTCGGTGCTCGACCGCCACGTGGGCCTGTCGCTCGTGGGCAGCCCCTACGGGACGGCGGCGGAGTGGATGGAGGACTGCCTCCACTGCGCGCTCGACGAGATCGTGGCGTCGGCCGGGGGGCCCGCCTGGGACCGCGCCGGCTTCGATCGGCTCCTCGGCACCGTTCGCGACGAGCTCGCCGACGTCGTGGACCGGGTGGGGGAGGCGTCGGGGGCGATCCTCGACGAGCTGCGCCGGGTGAGCCGGCACCTCGACGGCGGAACCGCGGAGGCCTTCCCCGACGTCGCCGCCGACGTGCGAGCGCAACTCGACCGCTTCGTCTTCGAGGGCTTCCTCACGGCCGTCGGGTCCGAGCGCCTCGATGACGTGCGGCGGTACGTGGCGGCCGCCGCCCGTCGGCTGGAGACGGTGGCCGAGCACCCGGTGCGCGACCGCGAGCGCATGGTGACCGTCAGGACCCTCGAGGCGGACTTCGACCGGCTCGTGGAGGCGCTGCCCTTCGATCCGGCGATGCTCGACGTCGCCTGGCGGATCCAGGAGCTGCGGGTGAGCCTGTTCGCCCAGTCCGTCGGGGTGGAGGGCCCGGTGAGCCCGCAGCGTGTGCGCCGCGCGATCGACTCGCTCGTCACCGGGTGACTCAGGGAGCGAACACCACCAGCGTCCCGATGGGCTCGCCCGGCCGCAGCGGATCCTCCACCTCGTAGCGCCCCGTCTCGAGCGCGTAGAACACCATGACCTCGCTGCCGTGGCCGGTGGTGTAGCCGTGGACGTCGCCGGGCAGGGGCTCGATGCCCGCCGGCGAGACGTCCTTGCGGGGCATGAAGGTGGCTTCGGAGTGGTGGACGAAGTGCTCGGCGTCGGTCTCGCCGGGGTCGAAACCGATCGCCGCCTGCTCCTCGGGCGTCATCTGCTCGACATCGAACGCGGTGAACTCCGGGGGGTGGAGCCAGAGGACCTCGTCCGCCGGCAGGGCCTTCACCCGAAAGTGGCGCTCGTCGACGGTGCGGTTGCGGAGCACGAGCCGGATCCTCGGGCCGGCCGGCACGAACAGCGTGGCGGGTTCGATGCCGTCGGCCTCGAACACGACCCGCGCGTCGAAGACGTCGGCGTAGGGATCGGGTGCGACGCGCACCGCTTCGGTCGTCGTCGGGCCCGAGGTCCCCGGTCGGGCCGTCGCGTCGTTCCCGCAGGCGGTCAGCAGCATCGCTCCGGCCACGGCGACCGACGTCCATCGCATGCGCCGAGCATGCCAGGACCCGTGTGCGGGGCCCCACGGCCGGAGTCCGCATCCCCCAGGGCCGTTCGGCCCTACGCGCCGATCCGCACCGTCGGCACCGCCACGTGCCCCGAGGCGGCGTCGCCGAACAGCCGGATCCCCCCGGGGCCCCGGACGTCCCAGACGAGCGCCACCCAGGCGCAGATCCGGGCGTCGAGCCGGTCCTCCACCGCCTTGGCGGCGCGGCCTCCGACATCGGCGGGGATCTCGACCGTCGGGCCGGACAGCGGGGGACGGGCGCCGGCGAGCCGCTCGACGTGGGCGCGCAGGTCCCGGAGGCGGTCGGGGCGCTCGGCAGCGGGGACCCGTTTGTAGCGGAGACGGCGGTCCAGGTCGAAGGCCTCGACGAGGGCCGGGTGGGGGTACACCTCGAGGAGCGTCCCCGACCAGCCCGCCCAGGGATCGCGATGGTCGGGGAGCCGGGCGGCGAGGTCCTCCCCCCGGACCCGTCCCGAGGTCCGCTGCAGCAGCCTCCGGTTCGCCGGATGGGCGCCGGCGCCCCGGCTCCCGTACACGCGCTGCAGTTCCCGTTCGCAGGGGCGCATGCCCTCGGCGTTCGGCACGAGGAGCGGTGCATCGATCCCGACCGTCGTCGGCGCGTGGCCCTCGATCCAGGCGACGATCTCGTCGTCGTCGCCGAGTGACACCTCGTCGATCACCGTGCCGTCGCGGGTCACGGCACATCCGGCGCTCGGATGTCGGTCGGACCAGGCGAGATCGATCCCCACGACGGGCACGGGTCGGACGCTACCCGCAGGTGGGTACCATCCCCGGCCATGCCCGTGGACATCGACATCGCCAAGGTCGCGCGTCTCGCCCGGATCGGCCTGGACGCCGAGGAACTCGAACGCTACGGCGCCCAGCTGGGGGACATCCTCGAGCACGCAGGGCGGGTGCAGGCCCTCGACACGGACGGCGTCCCGCCCACCGCCCATCCGCTGCCGATGGTCAACGCGCTTCGTTCCGACGAGGTGGAGCCGTCGCTGGAGCGTGACGAGGTGCTGGCACAGGCGCCCGAGCGCGAGGGCCCGTACTTCCGGGTGCCGGCGTTCCTCGAGGACGAGGCGTGACCGACCTCGCCGACCTGTCCATTGCCGAGGCCGGCCGGCGGCTCCGCTCCGGCGAGGTGAGCGCCGCGGATCTCCTCGAGGCCGTCCGGCGCCGGGCCACGATGAGCGAGGCCCAGCTGCACGCCTTCCTCACGCTCGACACCGAGGCCGCCGCCGAGGCGGCGGAGGCGGCCGACGAGGCCCTCGCCCGGGGCGAGGACCACGGCCCGCTCCACGGGATCCCCGTGGCGCTCAAGGACAACATGGTGACCCGCGGTGTGGAGACGACGGCGTCGTCGCGGATCCTCGCCGGGTACCGGCCGCCCTACGACGCGACCGTCGTGGAACGGCTGCGGGCGGCGGGGGCGATCCTCGTCGGGAAGACGAACCTGGACGAGTTCGCCATGGGATCGTCCACGGAGAACTCGGCGTACGGGCCCACCCGCAACCCGTGGGACCCCGAGCGGGTGCCCGGCGGATCGTCGGGAGGATCGGCCGCCTCGGTGTCCGTCGGCTCCTCCTTCGCCGCACTGGGCTCGGACACCGGCGGCTCGATCCGCCAGCCGGCCGCGCTGTGCGGGATCGTCGGGATGAAGCCCACCTACGGCCTCGTGAGCCGCTACGGGCTCATCGCCTTCGCGTCGTCCCTCGACCAGATCGGGCCGCTGACGCGGACCGTCGAGGATTCGGTGACGGTCTTCGAGGCGATCGCCGGGCACGACCCGGCCGATGCGACCTCGTACCGCGGCGACGTGCCCGACGTTCGGGCCGCGCTCGAGGGCGGGGTGGAGGGTCTCCGGATCGGCGTCGTGCAGGAGTTCTCGGGGGAGGGCTACGAGGCCGATGTCGAGGAGGACTTCCGGCGGGTGGTCGGCCTGCTGGAGGGCGCCGGGGCGGAGATCGTGGAGATCTCCCTGCCCTCCGTCGAGTACGCCCTCAGCGCCTACTACCTCATCGCGCCCGCCGAGTGCTCGGCGAACCTCGCCCGCTTCGACGGGGTCCGCTACGGACTCCGGGAGGAGGGGGCATCGGTGGAGCAGATGATGGCCGCCACCCGCCGCGACGGGTTCGGACCCGAGGTCACCCGCCGGATCCTGCTGGGGACGTACTCGCTGTCGGCCGGCTACTACGACGCCTTCTACGGCCAGGCCCAGAAGGTCCGGACCCTCGTCGCCCGCGATTTCGCCGCCGCCTACGAACGGGTCGACGCCCTCGTGTCGCCGACGAGTCCGACGACGGCCTTCCCGCTGGGCGCCAAGACGGCGGATCCGCTCGCCATGTACCTCTCGGACGTCTGCACGCTGCCGTCGAATCTCGCCGGTGATCCGGCGATCTCGGTGCCCACGGCCCTGGACCGCTCCGGCCTGCCCATCGGGTTCCAGGTGCTGGCGCCGACGCTCGGAGAGCCGGTCATGTTCCGGGTCGCCCGCGCCGTCGAGGCGCTGGCCGGCTTCGACGCTCGCCCCGGTCTCGCCACGTCGGAGGGTGCGGCATGAGCTGGGAGGCGGTGATCGGGATCGAGACCCACATCGAGCTCCTCACCGACTCGAAGATGTTCTGCGGGTGCCGGGCGGACGCCGGTGCCGAGCCGAACACGAACGTCTGCCCCGTCTGTCTGGGGCTCCCCGGTGCGCTGCCGGTCCCGAACGAGCGGGCCATCGAGTGGACGGTGACGCTGGGGCTCGCCCTCGACTGCGACATCGCGCCCCGTTCGCTCTTCCACCGGAAGAACTACTTCTACGCCGACATGCCGAAGAACTACCAGATCTCCCAGTACGACGTGCCGCTGTGCGCCGACGGCCACCTCGACGTGGAGACGGAGGCGGGGGGCCGGCGGATCGGCATCACCCGGGTCCACCTGGAGGAGGACACGGGCAAGAGCACCCATCTCGGGGAGTCGGGGCGGATCCACGGGTCGGAGGCGTCGCTGCTCGACTTCAACCGGGCGGGGATCCCCCTCATGGAGGCGGTGAGCGAGCCCGACATCCGCACGCCCGAGGAGGCCCGTGCCTACGCCGCGGAGCTGCGGTCGATCGTCCTCTCCCTCGGGATCTCCGACGCGAAGCTCGAGGAGGGCTCGATGCGCTTCGACGCCAACGTGTCGTTGCGTCCCGAGGGCGACGACGCCTTCGGGACGAAGGTCGAGGTCAAGAACATGAACTCGCTGCGATCGCTGCAGCGGGCCCTCGCCTACGAGATCGAACGCCAGACCAGGGTCCTCGACGACGGCGGGACCATCCACCAGGAGACCCGACACTGGGACGAGGAGACCGGACGGACGGAGCCCGGCCGGTCCAAGGAGGAGTCGTCCGACTACCGCTACTTCCCCGAGCCCGACCTCGTCCCCGTCGAGATCGGCGAGGACGTCGTGGAGCGGCTTCGCGACGGCCTCCCGGAGCTCCCGGCCGCCCGACGGAAACGCTTCCTCGCCCTGGGGGTCGACGAGGACGGAGCCCGTCAGCTCGCCGAGGACGATCTCCTGACCGGCGTCTTCGACGGTGCCGTCGCCGAGGGAGCGGAGCCCCGGGCCGCCTCCAACTGGCTGACGGGTGAGGTGATTGCGTGGATGCGGCGCGAGGGCCGGGCGCCCGAGGCGCTGACCGGTGCGCATCTGGCCGAGCTGGTGGCGATGATCGAGACCGGCGACGTGTCGTCCACCGCCGCCAAGGACGTGCTCGGCGGTGTCCTGGACGGCGAGGGCTCGCCCCGGACGGTCGCCGAGGCGCGGGACCTCATGCAGATCTCCGACGACGACGCCCTGGTCGAGGTCGTCGACGCGGTGCTCGCCGCCAACGCCGACGAGCGGGAACGGCTCGCCGGGGGCGACACGAAGCTCGTCGGGTTCTTCGTCGGGCAGGTGATGCGGGAGACCGGCGGCAAGGCCGACCCGAAGCGGGCCGGCGAGCTGGTTCGCGAACGGGCGTGAAGGCGGTCGTCTTCGACGTCGACGGGGTCCTCGTCGACTCCGAGCCCCACAGCCGGCGCGCGTGGGTGGAGGTGCTCGGGTCCCACGGCGTGTCCATCACCACCGACGACGTCGAGGCCTTCACGGGCTCGGGGTTCTCGGCCACCTACGACGGCCTCGTGGGCGACGCGGAGGGTCTCCCGTCACCCGAGTCGATCTGGCCCGAGCTCCAGGAGGCGCTGGCCCGATCCTTCGGGGAGGGCCTCCGGGTCTTCGAGGACGCCGCGGACGCGCTGCGGCGTCTCGCCTTCGAGGGGGTTCCGGTCGCCGTGGCGACGGCCAGTCCCCGGAGCCGGCTGGACCTGACGCTGGAGCAGACCGACCTCGGTCGGTTCGTGATGGCGTCCGCCGCCGGCGACGAGGTGGATCGCTCCAAACCGGCGCCCGACGTGTATCTGCTGGCCGCCGAGCGTCTGGGGACGGAGCCCGGCCGCTGCGTCGCGGTCGAGGACACCCCGACGGGTGCACGGTCCGCGCTCGCCGCCGGGATGCGGGTCATGGGGGTGGCTCGTCGCCCTGAGGACGTCGGACCGTTGCTCCGGGCGGGTGCGGCGGCGTCGAGTGCCGTCGACTACGACGCGCTCGTCGCCTGGCTCGACTGAGGCGTCACCACCGCAGCGTGGCGGCGAGGGGCCCCGCGCCCGGCACGTCCTCGGGGTCGACGGCGTGGACCCGGCCCCCGTGGGTCCACGTGGCGGTGGCGGCGACGTCGAAGAGGTCCCGGTCGCCGGGTTCGCGTTCGTCGCGCGTGACGACCTCGTCGACGAGCTCTGCGGCGCGTCCCCAGCGATGGCGGCCCAGGGGGACGAAGACGGTCTCGACCCGCCCGCGGGCGGCGGCGACCGCGACGGCCTCCGGTTCGGCCATCGCGAGGTCGCCGGCGGCGAGGAACGCGTCGGCGTCGGTGCCGGCGACCCGGTCGAAACGGGGCTGCATGAGCTTCACGGCGTCCGCGTGGATCTCGTCCGCCGAGTCGTCCTCCACGTTCCCGCCGACGTGCTCGTCGACGATGGCCCGATGGTCGCTGACGGAGCGGAACTGGGCGACGATGTCGTCGACCCCGGCGAGGACCAGGGGCGCGTCGGCGTCGAGGAGGTGGCGGAGGCCCCCGTCCACGGCGCGCAGGAACATGTCGAGCTTGGCGTCGTCCTTCTCCTCGGGGACGCCGTGGCCGTGGAAGGTCGCCACCACCCGGCCCCGCCCGGTGCGGTCGGCGCCGTGGTACTGCAATTGCTTCTCGGGGTCGTCGAACCACAGGGCCTCGGCCAGGCTCGTGGGGATGTCGGACGGCAGATCGATCTCGCCGATCTGGAACCGGTTGGCCCACCAGAGGTGGATGGATCCGCGGCTCAGTGCGAGGACGTGGAACAGGTCGTCGCCGCTCACCAGGGGCCACAGCGGCTTGAGGTGGAAGGCGTCGGCTGCCATCGCGAACTCGTCGACGTCGACGGGCAGCCGGAAGGTCTGGGTGGCGTCTCCGTCGACGAACACCGCCAGCCCGTCCTCCTGGTGCTGCCAGAAGTCGTCGTCGGACTCCAGCGCCCGGGCGTCGGCGAGGAAATCGTCGGCATCGGGGCCCCGCATCCCGAGATCGACGAGTTCGCCGCGGGCGCGATCGAGGAGGTTGTCGAGGCGGATCGGCCCCTGGCGGGTCTCGGGCCCGAAGCGATGGGTCGGCAGGTACAGCGACACCGCGGGCTCGGGCTCGCGGTCCGTCAGCGTGTCCATGGTGGCGGCGGTGATGATGTCCATGCGGGCTCCGGGGGATCGGCGGTCCTCGACCCGATACCCGGCGGGGCGTCCGCCGATACCGCTCAGAGCGTGTCGAAGGACCAGGTGTAGCTGTCGATCACGTTCAGCTCGGCCTCGTCACCGGGGAGTTCGACGAGCTCGACGGTGACGGTGTGGGAGCCCTGGGTCAGGCCCTCGAAGGTCAGGATGCCCGCCCGGTCGGAGGCGGAGGCGGTCATGTCCGTGCCGTCGACGACGATCCGGACGAACCGTTCGGTCTCCACGATGCGGTGTTCCACCTCGACGACGGTGTTGGCCGTCGCGGAGGAGCCCGGTTCCGGCTGGACCCGAACGATCCACTCGGGGAGCGCGTCGGGGTCGTCGGTGGCGGTCGTGTCGTCGGCGCTGCCGCACGCGGCGAGCGCGAGGAGCAGGAGGACGGCGAGGATGCGGCTGAGACGGAGCATGGGAGGTGCCTACCCCGATCCCGCCGGGACCAAACGCCCCGCTCAGGCGGACGAGCCCCAGCCGCCGCCGCCAGGGGTCAGCACTCGCAGCCGATCGCCCGCCGCCGCTTCGAACGTGACCTTCCCGGGCAGGCGCTCGGCGGCGCCCGAGGGGCGGATGAGCCAGTCCTCGCCGCACTGCCCGGGGTCGCCGCCGGCCAGGCCGTAGGGCCTCGTGCGGCGGCGTTCGCTCATGAGCGAGACCGTGACGTCCTCGGTGAACTCGAGTTCGCGCACGATGCCGTCGCCGCCCCGGTGTCGGCCGGCGCCGCCGCTTCCCCGCCGCAGGGACGTCTCGCGGACCACGAAGGGGTAGTGGGTCTCCAGGCTCTCGATCGGCGTGTTCTTCGTGTTCGTCATGCCCACCTGGATGCCCGACTGTCCGTCCCGTGTCGGCGTGCCACCCTCGCCCCCGGCCACGGTCTCGTAGTACACGGTGGAGTCCGATCCGACGAGCACGTTGTTCATGGTGCCCTGTCCGGCGGCGGGAACCCGGTCGGGGGCGGCGCCGGCGAGCGCCCCGAGCAGGACGTCGGCGATCCGCTGGCTCGTCTCGACGTTGCCCGCCGCCACGGCGGCGGGGGGCTCGGCGGCGACGAGACTCCCGGGCGGGGCCGCGAGCTCGATGGGGCGGTAGCAACCGCCGTTCGCCGGGATGCTCGGATCCGTGGCGACCCGAACGGCGTAGTACAGGCACGACCGTGTGACCGCTTCGACGGCGTTGACGTTGCCCTCGATCTGGGGGGCGGTGCCCGTGAAGTCGGCGGCCAGCGTCCCTCCCTCGATGGTCACCGCCACCCGGATGGGCACGTCGTCGTCGCCCCACTCCATCGCGTCCTCGAACGCCCACGTCCCGTCGGGGAGGCCCTCGAGCGCCCGACGCATGCGCGCCTCTCCGTAGTCGAGGAGGCCGTTCGTCACGCGGTCGGCTGCGGCTCCCTCCGCGTCGAGGGCCTCGAGGAAGCGGCGAGCCCCGGCCTCGTTGGCCCCCAGTTGCGCGGAGAGGTCGCCGATGCGCTCTTCTGGCGTTCGGGTGGCGGCGAGGAAGGGCTCGAGGAAGTCCGGTTCCCATCGGCCGTCCACCGCGGCGACCACCGGCGAGACCACGTGGCCCTCCTGGTCGAGCCGGGTCGCGTGTGCCGGCATCGACCCGGGCGCCTCCCCGCCCACGTCGGCGTGATGGGCACGGTTCGCCACGAAGCCGACCAGGCGCGTTCCCGAGAACACGGGACGGACGAGGGTCAGGTCGTTGAGATGTGTGCCGCCGTGGAAGGGGTCGTTGACGGCGAACTGGACACCGGGTTCGGGGTCGTCGCCGAACCGCGCCAGGCACGCCGCCACCGAGGCAGGCATCGACCCGAGGTGGACCGGGATGTGCTCGGCCTGGGCGAGCATCTCGCCCGACGGCACGAAGATCGCCGCCGAACAATCGGCCCGTTCCTTGATGTTGGGGGAGTAGGCGGTGCGGCGCAGCACCAGGCCCATCTCCTCGGCCACGGCTGCGAACCGATTGCGGGCCACCTCGAGCCCCACGGCGTCCACGTTCGGCCCGCTCACCAGGCCACCTCGAGGGCCCCGGACTCGTGCACGGTGGCCCGCTCGCCGGCGTCGAGCCAGGTGGTCGCCTCTGGCTCCTCGATCACGGCGGGACCGTCGATCCCGGAGCCGGGCGCGAGGCCGGGCCGCCACCAGACCGTCGCCTCGACGGTCCCCGAGGCGGTGCGGACCGGCCGGGTCCCCCGGCGGGGCTCGCCGTCGGGCCGCACCGCCGGCAGCGACGACCAGGTGAGCGCCGGTGGGCCGACCGCCTCGGCGCGGACGGTGACCACCTCGACGGGATCCTCCTCGCGGGCGAAGCCGTTGCGCGTCCGGTGGGCGTCGTGGAACCGGGCCTCCAGCGCCTCCCATCCCTCGCCCGCCTCGTAGAGCACCGCGGTCTCGTGGCTCTGGCCGAGGTAGCGGGCGTCGACGATCGTCCGGACGGACGCCGCCGAGCCGCCGGCGGCCTCGATGGCTCGCCGTGCCTCGGCGGCGATGTCGCCGACGGCGTCGTCGAGCCGGGCGTCGCCGGTGCGGAGCAGGACGCTGCGCGCCGCATCCGACCTCGGTGGCGCCAGGAGCAGGCCGAGGGCCGAGAACACGCCGGCGTGGGGCGGGACCACGACGCCCTCCATCTCGAGGCGCCGCGCCAGGGCCGTGGCGTGCAGCCCCCCGGCGCCGCCGAAGGCCACGAGCACGGCGCGGCGGGGATCGGCGCCCTCCTCGATGGACACCGCCCGGATCGCCCGGTGCATGTGCGCCTCGACGATCTCGACGATCCCCAGCGCGGCGTCGTCGGTGTCGAGGTCCACCTGTTCGCCGATCCGTGCGGTCGCCGACCGGGCGGCCTCCTCGTCGAGCCGCAGGTCCCCGCCGAGCGAGGCGCCGGCGGCGAGGCGGCCGAGGACCACGTTGGCGTCGGTGACGGCCGCCTCGGTCCCGCCCCGGCCGTAGCAGGCCGGTCCCGGCACGGCCCCGGCACTGCGGGGACCCACCCGGAGGGCGCCGCCGGCGTCCACCCAGGCGACCGAGCCGCCGCCCGCCCCGACCGTGTGGATGGCGACGGAGGGCATGCGCGTCGGCAGGCCGGCGACGGGCCGCTCGTAGCCGACCTCGGGCCGTCCGTGGTCGATGCGGCAGACGTCGGTGGAGGTGCCGCCCATGTCGAAGGAGATCAGATGGTCCCGGCCGAGCGCGTCCCCGAGGGCGGTGGCGGCGACGACTCCTCCGGCCGGGCCCGACAGCAGCACGGCGGCGGGGAGTGCGGCCGCGGTCGCCAGCGGGACGAGGCCACCCGAGGACCGCATCACCACCGGCTCGCCCGCGACCCCGGCGTCGGCCGCGCGTTCGGCGAGCCGGTCGAGGTACCGCGAGGTCGCCGGGGTCAGGTACGCGTTCACGACGGTGGTGATCGTGCGCTCGAACTCCCGGAACTCGGCGACGACCCCCGACGAGCGCGACACGGCCACGCCCGGCATGAGGG
Organism: Acidimicrobiia bacterium; assembly: GCA_033722675.1. GTDB lineage: Bacteria > Actinomycetota > Acidimicrobiia > Spongiisociales > UBA11373 > DATHYU01. The sequence continues at coordinate 19,004 of JAWVYO010000009.1, forward strand.
ACCGCAGCCGGTCGGCCACCGCGCGTTCGCGGTCGTCGGACTCGAAGGCGTAGAGGAGGCTCACCGCGACCGCCTCCGGCGCGGCGTCGACCACGGCGTCGAGCTCGTCGAGGTCGCCGGCCGCGGCGGGCTGCTCGTGGCGGGCGCGGCCCTCGATGCCGAAGCGGAGATCCCGGGGCACGAGGGGCGGGGTACGGGTGACGGCGGTGTCGTAGAGCGACGGGCGGTCCTGGCGGCCGATCTCGACGACGTCCTCGAAACCGGCGTCGGTGACGAGCGCGGTGCGGGCGCCGCGACGTTCGAGGAGCGCGTTCGTGGCGACCGTCGTGCCGTGCAGGAGGGCACCGGGCTCGGGACCCGCCACCGAGGCCAGGCCGGCGACGACGCCCTCGGACTGGTCCGGCGTGGAGGGGACCTTGCCGGTCGCCAGCCGTTCTCCGTCCCAGGCGACCACGTCGGTGAAGGTCCCTCCGACGTCCACCCCGGTGCTGGATCGGGCGGCCACGTCAGCCCGTGTTGCGGAGCCCGGTGGCGATGCCGTTGATGGTGAGCAGCAGTGCCCGGGCGAGCACCCTGTCGCCCGGCTCGGCACGCGACCTCGCCAGCAGCGACACCTGGAGGAGGTTGATGGGGTCGAGGTAGGCGTCGCGCACGGCCAGGGTCCGCTTGAGCGTCGGATGGTCGTCGAGGAGCTCCTCCTCGCCGGTGAGGGCGAGGATCTCGTCGAGGGTGCGGCGGTGCTCGTCGCGGATCGTGTCGAAGACGTGGTGGAGGGAGGGGTCGACGAGGCGGTCGACGTACCGGCGGGCCACGGCGAGGTCGGTCTTGGCGAGGGTCATCTCGACGTTGGACACGAACGTCCGGAAGAACGACCATTCCTCGACCATCTCGGCCAGGGTGTCGTCCCAGCCCGCCCGGCGGGCCGCCTCGATGCCGGAGCCGACGCCGAACCAGCCGGGGACGATCTGGCGTGTCTGGGTCCAGCCGAACACCCAGGGGATGGCGCGCAGCCCGTCGAGGCCGAAGTCGGTGCCCGGGCGGCGGGCGGGGCGCGAGCCGATGTTCAGCGAACCGAGCTCGGCGAAGGGGGTGGCCGCCTGGAAGTAGTCGAGCGTGCCCTCCGTCTCGACGAAGGTCCGGTAGGCGCGGTGGGCCCCCCGGGAGATCTCCTCCATGGCGCCGAACCACCGTTCGAGCGTGTCGGGGCCGCGCCGCGGCCGGCGATGGAGGAGCGACGCCTCGAGCACGGCGGCCAGCATCAGCTCCAGGTTCCGCTCGGCGAGTTCCGGGAGCCCGTACTTGTCGGAGATGACCTCGCCCTGCTCCGTCACCTTGATCGTGGCGTCGACGGTGCCGAAGGGCTGGGCCAGCACCGCCTCGTTCGAGGGGCCTCCGCCGCGCCCGATCGTGCCGCCGCGGCCGTGGAAGAGCCGGAGCCGGACGCCGTGGCGTTCGGCCGTGTCGTGGAGCGCACGCGCCGCCTGGTACAGGCCCCACTGCGACGTGGTGATCCCGCCGTACTTCGAGGAGTCCGAGTAGCCGAGCATGACCTCCTGGAGGTCCCCCCGCAGGGCCACCAGCCGCCGGTACGACGGATCCGACAGCATCGCGTCCAGCAGGTCGCCGGCACGCGCCACCTCCTCGGTCGTCTCGAAGAGCGGAACGATCCCGATGCGGGCGATGCCCGAGTGGAGGTCGACGAGCCCGGCGTCGCGGGCGAGGATCGCCACCGCGAACACGTCCTCGGGCCCCGTCGTCTCGGAGATGATGTACGACTCGATGATCGACGGCCCGTAGCGGTCGAGCGCCTCGGCGACGGCGGCGAAGGTGCCCGCGGTGGTGGAGCCCTCCTCACTGAGGGCGATCGTGGGCGGGGCCAGCGGCCGGCGGGATCGCAGCTCGTCGGCGAGGAGCCGGGCCCGCTCCCCGGCGTCGAGGTCGGCATAGGCGCCGTCGATGCCCCCGACGTGGTCGTAGATCTCGGCGAGGAGTGCGTGGTGGCGGCGGGCGTGCTCGCGGACGTCCATCGTCGCCAGACCGAAGCCGAAGGCGGCGACGCGTCGGATGAGGCGGGTGAGGAGGCCCTGGGCGATGAGCTCGCCGCGGTGCTCCATGAGGGAGTCGTAGAGGAGCCGCAGGTCGGCGAGGAGTTCGGCCGGCACGGCGTAGTCGCGTCCGGGGACGTGCCGGCCCCCTTCGGCGTATCGCCGCCGGGTGGCGAGGAGCCGCTCGTGCACGAAGGCGCACTTGAGCCGGTACGGCTCGCCGGCGCTGATGGTCGAGAACCGGGCCCACACCTCGGGAAGGGACTGGCGGTCCTCGTCGAGCGACGCCCGGAGGTCGTCGGACACCGAGACCACCCGTTCGGACGCCGAGAGCTCGGCGGCCACCTCCTCCACGGCGGCGACGAGGGAGCGCAGACCGTGGTCGTGCTGGGTGGCCAGGACGTCGAGGGTGAGCTCGGGGGTCACCGAGGGGTTGCCGTCGCGGTCGCCGCCCACCCACGTCCCGAAGCGCAGCGGTGCGGCGTCGGGCGGGAGCTCGTGTCCGATCCGGTCCAGCTCCCGCTCCACCGTGTCGGTGATGCGGTCGAAGGCGTCGTCGGCGATGCTCTGGAGGTAGTAGATCGCCGAGCGCGCCTCGTCCAGGGGCGTGGGCCGCGAGTGTCGCAGCTCGTCGGTCTGCCACAGCAGGTCGACGACCTCGGCGAGGCGCCGGTCGACGGCGGCGACGTCGGAGCGGGTGGCCCGGGGGTCGGAGCGGCGCTCGAGGAGCCGGGCGACCGTGGCGAGCTTCGTGAGCGTGGACCGGCGGGAGGCCTCGGTGGGGTGGGCGGTGAACACCGGCCGGAGCTCCAGCCGGTCGAGCACGTCGGCGATCTCCTCGGCGTCGAGGTCGGCGGCGACGATCCGGTCGACGGTGGCCTCGAGCCAGCCCGCCGTACGGCGGGATCGGGCGGTGAGGACGTCGACGCGGTGCACCTGCTCGGCGACGTTCGCCAGGTAGAAGTACGCGGTGAACGCCCGGGTGAGGGCGATGATCGTGTCGAGGTCCTGGGCGTCGAGGAGGTCTTCGAGCTCGCGTGCCGTCTCGGGGTCGGGGTCCTCGCGCAGCACCTTGGTCAGGGCGCGGACGCGCTCGACGAGCTCCAGGAGGTCGGGCCCCACCTGGCGGACGAGCGTCTCGCCGAGGAGCGAGCCGAGGCGGCGGATGTCGGCGCGCAGCGCGGCGTCGTCGTCGAGGAGGGGAACCGATTCGATCGTCACGGCGGCGAGGGTAGCGGTGGGGGCCCCGGTGCCCGCCGGGCGGTGGATACCATCCGATCGTGCACTACTTCGTCACCGGCGCGACCGGCTTCGTCGGCGGCTACGTGACCTCGCAGCTCCTCGCCCAGGGCCACGACGTGACCGCCCTCGTCCGCACTCGGGAGCAGGGGCTCGACCTCGCCTCCTTCGGGGTCCGGCCGGCGCTCGGCGACGTCACCGACAAGTCGTCGATGCGACGCGGCATGCGGGGGGTCGACGGGGTGTTCCATCTCGCCGGGTGGCACCGGTTCGGGGCCCGCCACCGCCACGCCGCCGAGGCGATCAACGTGCTCGGCACCCGCAACGTCCTCGAGCTCATGTGGGAGTTGAAGATCCCCAAGGGCGTGTACACGTCGACCGTGTCGGTGTTCGGCGACACCCGCGGATCGATCGTCGACGAGTCGTATCGCTTCGAGGGACGGCTCCCCACCGTCTACGCCCGCACGAAGTGGCGCGCCCACTACGAGGTGGCCGAACCCTTCGTGCGGCGGGGTTTGCCGCTCGTGGTGCTGATGCCGGGCGCCGTGTACGGGCCGGACGACACGGGGCCCCTCGCGCGGTCGATCACCCGCTTCCTGCTGGGCCGGATGCCCGTGGCGCCCACCCAGACCGCCTTCACCTGGACCCACGTGCTCGACGTCGCCTGGGCCCACGTCCTGGCGATGGGTGCCGGGCGGCCCGGCCGCACCTACGTGGTCGCCGGCGAGCACGCCACCCTCCGCGAGGTGCTCCGCCGCGTGGCGCTCGTCGTGGGCCGCCGTCGGGAGCCGTTCCCGGTGCCGGGCTGGGCGCTGCGGGTGCCGGCCGCCGTGCTCGCCCCCGTCGGCCTCGTGTCCCCGCCGGTCCGGGCGACGATCGACCGGCTGCGGGCCTTCGCGGGCGTCACCCACCTCGCGGATGCCGGCCGTGCGAGGTCGGAGCTCGGGTGGCGGGCGATGGGGCTCGACGAGGGCCTCCCCGACGCGGTGCGCGGCCTCCTCCAGCAGCAGTTCGACGAGGCCGGCGTCGCGTGAGCGTCGTGATCCTCGGCGGGGGGTTCGCCGGCCTCGAGGCCGCGAAGGCGCTCGGCGCGTCCGGCGTCCCCGTCACCGTCGTCGACCGGGCCAACCACCACACGTTCCAGCCGCTGCTGTATCAGGTCGCCACGGCGGGGCTGAGCGCCATCGACGTCGCCGAGCCGATCCGCCGGGTCCTGAGGCGACACGAGGACGTGACGGTGCTGCTCGGCGAGGCCGCCGGCATCGACCTCGACGCCCGGGAGGTCACCCTGGCCGACGGTCGGACCCTGCCCTACGAGCGGCTGCTCGTCGCCACCGGCGCCACGCATTCGTACTTCGGCAACCACGAGTGGGAGGCACACGCCCCGGGGCTCAAGACGATCGAGGACGCCCTGGAGATCCGCCGCCGCATCCTCCTGGCCTTCGAGCGCGCCGAGCTCGAGGCCGACGAGGAGGCGCGGCGCGTGCTCCTCACCTTCGTGGTCGTGGGTGGAGGGCCCACCGGGGCCGAGCTCGCCGGAGCCCTGGCCGAGCTCGCCCGTCACACGCTGGCGGAGGACTTCCGTCGGTTCCGGACCGCCGACGCGCGGATCGTGCTCCTCGAGGCCGGCGAGCGGATCCTCCCCGCCTACCCCGAGGACCTCACGACGAAGGCGCGTCGGCAGCTCGAGGATCTCGGTGTCGAGGTTCGGTCCGACGCAGCGGTCACCGGGGTGGACGCGCACGGCGTCGACGTGGGAGAGGAGCGGATCGATGCGGCCACCGTCCTGTGGGCGGCCGGCGTCCAGGCGTCACCGGTGGGGGCGATGCTCGGGGCGCCCACCGATCGGGCCGGGCGGGTGCTGGTCGAGCCGGACCTCTCCGTGCCCGGCCATCCCGACGTCTTCGTGGCCGGCGACCTCGCCGCCGTCGAGTCTGCGGGCCGGCCGGTGCCGGGGGTGGCCCCCGCGGCGATGCAGATGGGCACGCACGCGGCCGAGATGATCGAACTCGGCCTGGCGGGCCGCCCCACCCGTGCCTTCCACTACGTCGACAAGGGATCGATGGCGACCCTCGGGCGATCGTCGGCGATCGCGATGATCCGGGGCTTCAAGCTGTGGGGGCTGCCGGCGTGGCTGGCTTGGCTCCTCGTGCACATCGTGTTCCTCATCGGGTTCCGGAACCGCGTGGTCGTGCTCTTCGAGTGGACGAAGGCCTATCTGACGTACGGCCGGTCGGCGCGCCTGATCCTCGAGGCCCCCGCCGGCGGTCGCGAGGCGTAGAGTCGGCACCACGCCACGGGAGGGGATCCCATGTTCATGCTCGCCATCAAGCACGACGTCGAGGACTACGACGCCTGGAAGGCCGTCTACGACACCCTGCCGCCCACCGAGGCGGGCGCGTCCTTCGCACGCGTCAACCGTGCGGTCGACTCGCCGGAGACGGTCCTGGTCGTGGCCGGCTTCTCGAGCGCCGAGGCGGCGAAGTCGTTCGTCGAGATGCCCGAGTTGCGCCAGAAGATGGGCGAGGCGGGCGTCGTTGGCGAGCCGCGGATCGAACTGTACGAGCAGGTCGACAGCACGGAGGGCTGAGCCCGGCGGGCCCCGGTCCGGGCGCTCAGTCGGCGAGGAGGAGTCCCTGGACCGTGTCGTCCAGCACCTCGCGGGTGATCTCGCCGTTCACCTTCGCCACGACCGTGCCGTCACGGTCCACGAAGAACGTCTCGGGCACGCCGAAGACGCCGAACTCGATGGCGGCCCGGCTGCGCTCGTCGACGTACGACGGATAGGCGCGTCCGAGCTCGTCCAGGAAGCGGATCCCCGCCTCGGGTTCGTCCTGGTAGAGGATGCCGACGACCCGGACCCCGGCGTCCTCGTAGCGTCGGGCGGCCTCGGTGAGCACCGGGTGCTCGAAGCGGCACGGCACGCACCACGAGGCCCAGAAGTTGACGATGGCGATCTCGCCCTCGACGTCGTCGGGCAGCACCAGGGGGCCGCCGCCCTCGAGGGCAGGGACCTCGACGGCGGGGACCGGTCGGCCGAGGAGCGGCGATCCGACCGTGCCCGGGTCCTCGCCGAATCGGGTGGCGAACGCGATCCCGACGACGACGAGCGCCGCCACCGCCAACCCGACCGCGGCGCGCACGCCCCGACCCCTCACCGGTCCTCCAACGCGGCGACGATGCGCACCCGCAGGTCCTCCACGGCCCGGTCCAGATCGTCGGGGAGGTCCGTGCCGGCGAGCTCGTCGACGAGGGGCAGGGCGCCTGCCGGATCGTCGAGCCCGTCCAGCCGGGTGTTGGCGAGGAACCACAGGGCGAGCTCGTAGCCGGGGCGTTCGGCCAGGCTCCGTTCGAGGAAGACCGCGCCGGTCTCGGAGTCGCCCGACAGGTGGGTCATCCACCCGACATAGGCGAGGGCCTCGGGATCGGGCCCTGCCTCCAGCACGACCATGTAGTGGCGGAGGGCGTCGGAGAACTCGCCGGCCTCGACGTACCTGCGGGCGAGGGCGAGGCGCATCGGGACGATCTCGGGGTTCTCGGCGACGACCTGTTCCATCTCCTCGTTCGTGACCTCGGTGAGGTCGACGCCTGCCTCCGCGCCCGGGTCGCCGCCGGTGACGAACCCGCCCTCGGGACGCGGCTCGACCGCCTGTGTCACCGCCACGATCGCCAGTGCCAATCCGCCCAGGAGGACCACGGCGCCGGCGAGCACGCGCCGGGGGGACCGGCGGCGCGTCGAGGGCGATCCCTCCGAGAGCTCGGCCAGCTCCGACTCCGCGGCGGCGGCCTCCCGCCGGTACGTCGCGGCGAGCCGCGCCGCCGTCTCGGCGTCGAGTTCGCCGTCCGCCAGCTGGCGTTCGACGTCGGCGAGATCGGCCAGGGCCTGGTCGCGACGCGCCTCGATGGCCGCCCTGGAGCTCATGGCGACGCCGGCGCCCGTCGGCGCAGGCCGAGGATCGCGCCGACCCCGGCGACGAGGCCCGCCGCCGGGAGCAGCCAGAGGAGCAGACCCCGCCCGGTGGCGGGCGGATCGAGGAGGATCCACTCGCCGTAGCGGGCGACGAAGAAGTCGACGATCTCCTGGTCGGTCCGGCCCTCGGCGACGAGCTCGGCGATCAGTCGCTCGGAGTCGCGGGCGGTCTGCGACCCGGAGTCGGCGATCGATTCGCTCTGACAGACCGGGCATCGGAGCCGCGTCGCCAGCGCGGCGACCCGGTCCTCGTCGGAGTCCTCGGGGGCGAACAGGCCGACCACCACGACGGCGAGGGCGGCGAGTGTGACGGCCGCGCCGAGCCGGCGGCGGACCGTCTCAGACACGGGCGGCCTCCGGAGTGGCCGTACGGTCCCGTCCGGGGCGGCGGACCAGGACCGACCACGCCGCACCGGCGGCGGCGAGGAACCCGCCGATCCATACGAGCAGGATGAGCGGGTAGTGGAAGGCGTCGATCACGACGCCCGACTGGTCGATCCGGGCGAGGCTCAGGTAGAGGTCCTCGGTGAGGCCGGTGCGCACCGCGGGGGTGGGAACCGCCTGGACCTGGTTCGGGTACTGATTCAGCCGCGGCTCCAGCACCTCGAGGACCCGTCCGTCGCGCGCCACCTCGATCCCGGCGCCGATGACCGTCCGGTTCGGCTCCTCCTGCTGGAAGGGCCCGAGGTAGGTCAGCGTGTACCCCTCGAACGTCGCCGACCCCCCTGGCTCGAGGGGGATCTCACGTTCGACGCCGAAGGCGCCCGACACCGTGATGCCGACGACGAGGACGGCCACGCCCACGTGGGACAGCTGGCCGCCCCAGTACCCCGGATCCCGCCGGACGAGGCGCCAGGCGGCCGACGGCCCCGATCGTTCGGACCCCGCGGCGGCGCGCCCTGCCTGGACGACGAGGTGCCGCCCGATGCCGGCGACCACGAAGGCGGCGAGCACGACGGCGACGATCACCGAGGGCCGGCGGACGCCGGACAGCACCACCGCGGCGCCGGTGACGAGCGCCAGCCGGACCGGCGTCCGGAGCCGCTCCCACAGCACGGAAGCCCGGGCGACCCGGTACGGCGCGACGGGTCCGACGCCCATGGCGAGCAGCAGCGCGAACCCCAGCGGCGTGGCGGCGCGGTCGAAGAAGGGCCGACCGACGCTGACCTCGTCCCCGCTGAACGCCTCGACGAGGATCGGGTAGAGGGTGCCGACGAGCACCACGAATGCGAACAGCGTGAGGAGGAGGTTGTTGGCGAGGAACGCTCCCTCCCGGCTGGAGAGCGATTCGAGCCGGGGCGAGGACGCGACGAGGTGGGCGCGAAGGGCGAACAGCGCGAAGGAGGCGACGACGACCACGCCGAAGAACCCGAGCAGGGCGGGCCCCACCTCGGACTGGGTGAAGCTGTGGACCGAGGCGATGACCCCCGACCGGGTGAGGAAGGTGCCGAGGATCGTCGAGGCGAACGCAGCGATCACGAGGGCGAGGTTCCAGGCCTGGAGCATGCCGCGGCGGCGCTGGACGACGGCCGAGTGGATGAAGGCCGTGGCGAGGAGCCACGGTACGAGGGAGGCGTTCTCGACCGGGTCCCAGGCCCAGTAGCCGCCCCAGCCGAGCACTTCGTAGGACCAGAGCCCCCCGAGCACGATGCCGGCGGTGAGGAACGCCCATGCCACCACCGTCCAGCGGCGGGTCCGCTCCAGCCAGGCAGGGCCCTCCTCGGCGATGGCCATCGCCGAGACACCGAACGCGAAGGGGGTCGTGAGCCCCACGAAGCCCAGGTACAGCATGGGCGGGTGGACGGCCATGAGGATGTGGTTCTGGAGGAGTGGGTTGGCGCCGAAGCCGTCGGCCGGGGCTGCGGCGACCGTCGTGAACGGGTTCGCCACCGTCGCCATCAGGCCGAAGAAGAAGACGGCGACGACGCCCATCACCGCCAGGGCCCCGGCGCCGAGGCGGTCGTCGGGCGTGACGCTGCGCCACACGAAGAAGGTGAACCCGGCCAGGACGAGGCCCCAGAGCACGATGCTGCCCTCGAGCGCCGCCCAGGCCGAGGCGACCTTGAAGATCGTCGGCGTCCCGATCGAGGAGTTGCGGGCGACGTACTCGATGGAGAAGTCGTCGGTGAGCAGCGCCACCTCGAGGGCGACCATGGCGAGGACGGCACCGCCGACGAGGCCCAGGACGGGCAGCCGGGTCGCGGTCCCGTCGACGCCGTCGGCCCACTGGGCGCGGGCACCCTGGACGACCAGGGCGGCGGCGGAGGCCAGGGCGACGACGATGGCCCCGAAGCCCGTCGCGGCGGTCACGATCCCGGGGCTCCCCCTTCGGGCACGACGTAGACCCCGTCGTCGGTCCGGTACTGCTCGTCGTGCTTGATGATCATCGTGTCGGAGCGGAAGACGCTGCCGTCCCAGGTGCCCTCGACGACGATCCCGATGCCCTCCTGGAACAACTGCTGCGGCGCACCGGTGTGCTCGACGGCGATCACGTCCCGCCCGTCGGTCACCTGGAAGGAGACGCCGGTGGCCGTGGTGCCGACCGAACCGGGCTCGACCTGACCGCCCAGCCGGATCCGGTCGTCGGGCTCCCGTACGCCCTCGTCGAGGATCTCGGCGGGCGTCCGGTAGTAGACGAGCGCGTCGTTGAGGTTGAAGACGAGGAACCCGCCGAGGACGACCGCCAGGCCGATGGCGGGCACGAGGAAGAGGGCGTAGCGGCGCATCAGAGGCCCTCGAGGCGGCGTTGCGCCGCCTCGGTCCGGCGGGCGAGCGACCACCAGTAGGCCGCCAGTGAGCCGTAGGTGGCGGCCATCGCGGCGATCACCCATCCCCAGTCATCCATCGAAGGCCTCCGTGAGGTCGGGTGCCGCAACGTCGGCGCCGGCCACGTCGACGTCTCCGAGGCGCTCCTCCAATGCGTCCTCGAGTCGGGCGAGCCGGATGCGGCGGCGGAGCAGCGCGGCGTAGACGACGGTGAACGCGACGACCGCCATCACGAGCCCGCCGCGGAAGGCCGCATCCATCTGCATGGGCCCGGGCCGCAGGATCGTCGGCGGCTGGTGGAGCGTCCGCCACCAGACGACCGAGAAATGGACGAGGGGGATCTGCACGACCGCCAGTACTCCGAACCAGGCCGAGCGCCTCGCCCGGGCGGAGGGGTCCGTGATGCCCCGCCGGAGCGCCAGATACCCGAGGTACACGAAGAACATCACGGCCGTGAGGACGAGCCTGGCGTCCCAGGTCCACCAGACGCCCCAGGTCGGCTTTCCCCAGATGGACCCGGTGACGAGGGCGAGGCCCGTGAAGTACACGCCGACCTCCGCCGAGGAGGCGGCCACCCGGTCCCAGCGGCGGTTCCGCCGGACGAGGTAGGCGACGCTGCCGACGAGCGTGACGATGAACGCGAGGTAGGCGAGCCAGGCGGCCGGGACGTGGACGAAGATGATGCGGGCCAGGTCGCCCTGGGTGACCTCGGGGGGTACGACGAGGGCCGTGACGAGGGCGGCGAGGAGCGTGCCGGCGGCGGCGATGTCGAGGGGGTGGGTGGTGCGCTTCATCCGGACGCTTCCTGGAGCGGTCGTGCGCTCAGCACTCCTGCGACGGCGAGCAGCAGGTCCATCACGACGAGCAGGAGCAGCCATCCGACGATAGTGGCGTCCACACGCAATCCGTCCATGACCTGCGTGGCCGCGAGCAGCATCGGGACGGCCATCGGGGCGACGAGCAGCGGGACGAGGGCGGCGCTCGCCTGCTGGGCCGCGATGGCGCCGGCCAGCGTGCCGACGAGGCCGAGTCCGACGGCGACGAGCGGGAGGAGCGCCAGGACCCACGGCCACCCCTCGACGCGGATGTCGTACAGGGCGATGGCCACCGGCGCCAGCACCGCCTCGAAGGCGAGCAGGAGCCCGGCGGTGGCCCCGGCCCGGCCGGTGAAGCGGGCGACGGGGTCGACGCCCAGGAGGGCGAGGAGGTCGCGCTGGGGCCCGGTGTCGGCGGCGCTGGCCCGCATCGTGACCAGCACCCCGAACAGGAGCACGACCACCCAGTAGAGGCCGGGGCCGATCCGCTGGAGGAGCGGGGCGTCCACCCCCACGGCGAGCGGGGTGAGCATGAGGGCGACCGCGCCGAAGGGGACGGTCACGAGGAGCACCTCGCCGGTCCGGAGTTCGGTCCGCAGTTCCGTGCCGCCGATCGCCGCGGCCTGGGCCCAGAACCCCGCGGCCATCAGAGCCGACCCCCGGCGAGCTCCACGACACGGTCGACGGTCGCCGCGATCCGGTTGCGGTCGTGGGACACGATCACCGCGGCGCCGCGCCGCGCCCGAACCCCGGAGACCAGGTGGTCGACGAGGGCGACGGCGGCGGGGTCCAGCCCGGAATGGGCCTCGTCGAGGAGGAGGAGGTCGGGACGGGTGATGAGGATGCGGGCGAACTCGACTCGGCGCCGCATGCCCTGGGAACTCTGGCCGGCCCGGCGGGTCCGGGCGCGGGCGAGGCCGACCGTCGACAGCGCGTCGTCCACCACCTCGAGCGGGGCGCCGCTGAGACGGGCCACGAGGGCGAGGTTCTCCTCGAGAGTCAGTTCGGCATAGAGCGCCGGCTCGTGGCCGACGAGGGCGATGCGCGGACGCACCTCGTACCGTCCCTCGCCGTCGAGCGGCGCACCGAGGACCCGTCCGGCGCCGGCGGTGGGGGGCAGGAGGGTGGCGAGGACCCGCAGCAGCGTGGTCTTCCCCGAGCCGTTCGCGCCCATGAGTCCCACCGCCTCGCCTTCGACCACGGTCAGGTCGAGGTCGCGCAGGATGGGCGTGTCGCCGATGCGCACGCCGATGCGGTCGAGGGTTGCGACCGGGGGGGACATCGGGGGGAGTGTACGGAGGTCGGCTGCGGCCGCCGACGGGCATACACTCGCCGCCACCGGGCGGCGAGGAGGGCCGGATGACCGACACCACGGGGCGCGACCGCCTCGAGCGAAGTGAGGCGGAGCGGCGGGCCGAGCAGATCTCGGACGTCTCCTACGTCGTGGACCTCGAGTTCGACGCCGGGGCGAAGTCGTTCCGAGGCGACACCACGATCTCGTTCCACCACACCGGCGGGGACACGTTCGTCGAGTGGCTCGGCGGACAGATCGTGGCCTTCCAGGTCAACGGGCGCAACGTCGAGCCCGATTGGGACGGGGCCCGCATCCGCATTCCCGGCGACCTGCTGGGCGCCGAGAACGAGGTTCGGGTCGTCTACGAGCGGCTGTACGACCGCACCGGCGAGGGCATCCATCATTTCATCGATCCCGAGGACGGCGGCGAGTACCTGTACACACAGTTCGAGCCGTACTCGGCGCACCGGGTCTTCCCCTGTTTCGATCAGCCGGACCTCAAGGCGCGGTACGCCGTCTCGGTGACGGCCCCGAGCGACTGGGAGGTCGTGTCGGCGGGCCGGGTCGCCGAGACGACGGAGATCGGCGACGGGCACGTCCGCCACGTGTTCGCCGAGACGGCCCCCTTCTCGACGTACCTGCTGGCCGTGTGCGCCGGGCCCTTCCACGTCGTGCGCGACCGCCACGGCGACATCCCGCTGGCGATCTACTGCCGGCGGTCCCTCGCCGACCACCTCGACGAGGAGCGCCTGTTCGAGGTGACGAAGGCGGGTATGGACTTCTTCGGCGACTTCTTCGGGACCCCCTACCCCTTCGGCAAGTACGACCAGATCTTCGTGCCGGAGTTCAACTGGGGCGGGATGGAGAACGTCGGGGCGGTCACGTACACCGACGCCGTCGTGTTCCGGGATCCCCCCACCGAGGACGAGCTGATGCGGCGGGACGAGTACTTCCTCCACGAGCTCGCCCACATGTGGTTCGGGGACCTCGTGACGATGCGGTGGTGGAGCGACCTGTGGCTCAACGAGTCCTTCGCGTCGTACATGGCGTACCTGGCGATGGACCACGTGGGCCGGCCGTCGGTCTGGCAGGACTTCCTCACCCGCATGAAGCTCTGGGCGTACCGGGAGGACCAGCGGCCGACCACGCATCCGATCGCCGACGAGGTCGCTTCGACCGACGAGACGTTCCTCAACTTCGACGGCATCTCCTACGGGAAGGGCGCCTCGGCGCTCAAGCAACTCGTCCGCGCCATCGGCGAGGACGCCTTCCGCAGTGGCATGCACACCTACTTCGCCCGCCACGCCTTCGGGAACGCCACCCTCGCCGACTTCCTCGCGGCGCTCCAGGAGGGCAGCGGCACGGATCTCGTGCACTGGGCCGCCCGATGGTTGAAGACGGCCTCGCTCAACACGATCGGCGTCGACTGGGAGGCGGACGACACGGGGACCGTGCGGCGGTTCGAACTGACGCAGCGTGCCCCCGACGACCATCCGGTTCTCCGTCCCCACGCCCTGGACGTCGCGCTCGTCGACGCGACCGGGGAGGTGCGGTCCGTTCCCGCGCACATCGACGGCGTCCGCCAACGGGTGCGGGAGGCCGAGGGCGGGCCGGCCCCCGCCTTCGTGTACCCGAACCTCGGCGACCACGGCTACGTGAAGGTCGAACTGGGCGAGCCGAGCGTGCGGTGGGCTCGCGAGCATCTCGGTCTGCTCACGGAGCCGCTCCTCCGCCAGCAGGTGTGGGCGAGCCTGTGGGACATGGTGCGGGACGCACGGTTCGCCTCGCCCGACTACCTGGCCCTCGTCCGTTCGGCCCTCGCCGCCGAGACGGACCTGTCGATCGTGCGGCTCGTCACCGGGACGGTCGGCGGCGCGGTGTCCCGGTACGTCCCGGCCGCGTCGATCGACGACGAGGCCCGCGCGTTCGTGGCGTCCGCGGCCGACGCGATGGGGGAGGCAGACGCCGGCGACCCGAAGGTGACCTGGTTCCGGGCGCTGCTCGGGCTCGTCGTCCACCCCGACGACGCCCGTCTGGCGGCGCGCCTCGTCGACGATCCCCCGGCCGGACTCCCCGTCGACCAGGACATGCGCTGGTCCGTGGCATCCGCCTGGGCGTCCCTCGGTCTGGAGGGCGCCGACGACCGGGTGGCTGCCGAGCGACGCCGGGATCCCACCGACCGCGGCGAACGGTCGCTCACGACGGCGCGGGCGGCGCGCCCCGACCCCGACGTCAAGGCGGAGGTCTGGGAGCGACTCCACGAGGGCGGGTACCCCTCGCTCCACCTCGCCATGGCGGCCGCCCGGGGCTTCTGGCGGCGCACGCAGCGCGAGATCGTCGATCCCTACGTGCCCCGGTTCTTCGAGGGCCTGCCCGCCCTCTTCGACGACTGGGAGTTCGAGGCGGCCCGCGCCTACTGGGGCTCCTTCTTCCCGCGCCACCGGATCGACGAGGAGATGGCGGGTCACGTGCGCGTCCTCCTCGAACGCGACGACGTGTCCGGACCGCTGCGGCGTCTCGGACGGGAAGCCGCCGACGACATCGCCCGGGCCCTGCGCGCCCGCGGGTTCGCCGCCGCGGAGGCGTCGACGGCCTGATCGTCGGCGTGTCCCCGGAGCCCGCCTAACGTGGCCCGGTGCACCGCATCTGGGCCTGGCTGCAGACCGAGACGACGTCGATCCTCGACCGCGTCCCCGACGACCTGCGCGACCGCGTCGGGGAGGTCGCCGACACCGTCGAGGCGAACCCGACGCTGCTCGCCATCCTCGTCGCCATCGGTGCCGTCACGCTGATGATCTTCCTCTGGGGTGTCGTCAAGCAGGTCCTCAAGGCCGCGGTGATCGGAGGCATCCTGTCCGCCGGCGCCTGGTACTGGTACTTCAACCTGCAATGAGCCGGCACCGGGTCGTCGTCGCGGAGAAGATCGCCCAGGCGGGTCTCGATCGCCTCGCGGAGTCGTGCGACGTGGACGTGGCCGTCGACGCCACCCGCGAGGAGCTGCTCGGCAGGGTCGCCGACGCCGACGCCCTCGTCGTCCGGTCGTCGACGCAGGTGGACGCCGAGCTCATCGCCGCCGCCCCCCGGCTCAAGGTGGTGGGCCGGGCGGGGATCGGCGTCGACAACATCGATCTCGACGCCGCCACCGCAGCGGGCGTCCTCGTCGTCAACGCGCCCACCGCCAACTCCGTGTCGGCGGCGGAGCACGCGCTCGCGCTGCTGCTCAGCCAGGCGCGGCGCGTCGCCGAGGCGGACCGGGTGACCCGCAGCGGCACCTGGGACCGCAAGCGGTTCCAGGGTGTGGAGCTGCACGGCAAGACGCTCGGCGTGATCGGCCTGGGACGGATCGGCACCCTCGTCGCCCAGCGCGCCCTCGCCTTCGGCATGCATCTCGTCGCCTACGACCCCTACGTGTCGGCGGACCGGGCGCGCCGGCTCGGCGTGGAGCTGGTCACCGACCTCGACGACCTGCTGGCCGTCGCCGACTTCGTGAGCGTCCACCTTCCGCGGACGCGCGAGACCGAGGGGCTCCTCGGCGAGGCGGCCTTCGCCCGCATGAAGCAGGGGGTCCGGATCGTCAACGCCTCCCGCGGCGGCATCGTCGACGAGGAGGCGCTCGCGGCGGCGATCCGTTCCGGCAGGGTGGCCGGTGCCGCGCTCGACGTCTTCGACACGGAGCCGCTCACGGAGAGCCCGCTGTTCGACCTGGACGAGGTCGTCGTCACCCCCCACCTGGGGGCGTCCACGCAGGAGGCGCAGGACAAGGCGGGGATCGACGTGGCGGGATCGGTGGTGGACGCGCTGGCGGGAGAGCTGGTGCCCAGCGCGGTGAACGTCGACCTCGGCCGGGACGTCGCCGAGGACGTGGTCCCGTACCTCCCGCTGGCGGAGCGGCTGGGTGCCACCTTCGTGCGACTCGCCGGGGGGCTGCCCCAGCGCCTCACGGTGGGCGTCGAGGGTCGTCTCGCCGAGTTCCCCGCCCGTCCCCTGGCCCTGGCGGCGCTCAAAGGGGCGCTGGCCACCGTCACCGACGGGCCCGTGTCCTACGTGAACGCCCCGCTGCTGGCGGACCGCCACGGGGTCAAGGTGACCGAGGAGTCCAGCCCCGACGTCGACGACTACGTCACGCGAATCCGTCTCGAGGGCCTGGTCGGCGGGTCGGAATCGGTGGTGGCCGGGGCGATCGTCGGGCGGAAGGGCCCGGTGCTCACCGAGGCCCTCGACCACGAGGTGGAGCTCCCGTTCAGCGAGCACATGCTCGTCCTCCTCAACGACGACGTCCCCGGGGTCATCGGGCGGGTGGGTTCCTACCTCGGGGACATCGGTGTGAACATCGCCAACATGGTGGTCGGCCGTTCCCGGCGGACGGGGGAGTCGGCGATGATGGGGCTCAACCTCGACCGGGGTCTCACGGACGACGAGATCGAGACCTTCGGGGCCCTGGAGGGCGTCGCCCGCGCCTGGTACGTGGCGACCGATTGAGGCATCCGCTCAGGCGGCGCCCGGCGACAGGTCGACGCGCCGCAGCAACTGCGCATTGAGCGCCACGATGACGGTGGAGGCGCTCATGAGGAGGGCCCCGACGGCCGGGGGAAGCACGAAGCCGAGGGGGGCGGCGACGCCGGCGGCCAGGGGGATCGCGGCGACGTTGTACCCGGCGGCCCAGGCGAGGTTCTGGCGCATCTTGCGATAGGTGTGCTCCGACAGCCTCCGTACGGCGTCGACGGCGCGGGGGTCGTCGGAGGCGAGGACGATCCCAGCGGATTCGATCGCCACGTCCGTGCCGGCCCCGATGGCGATTCCCACGTCCGCACGGGCGAGTGCCGGCGCGTCGTTCACGCCGTCGCCGACCATGGCCACGACCCTGCCCTCGTCCTGGAGGCGGCCGACGACCACGTCCTTGTCCTCGGGGAGCACCTCGGCATGGACCTCGTCGATGCCGAGGTCGTCGGCCACCCGTTCCGCCACGGATCGGGCGTCGCCGGTGATGAGCGAGACGGACACGCCGGCGTCGTGGAGGAGGTCGACCGCCTCGGCGGCCTCGGGACGGAGGGCGTCCTCGAGGGCGATCACACCGACGACGCTTCCGTCCCGGACGACGGCCAGCACGGCGGCGCCCCGGTCCCGCCAGGCATCCGCGTCCTCGGCGAGGTCGGCGGGGATCTCGAGGGCGCGGGCCTCCAGCAGCTGCGGGCCGCCGACGGCGATCTCGGCACCCTCGACCGTCGCCTGGACGCCTCGCCCGGGGGTCGATGAGAAGTCGCTCGCTTCGGGGACGTCCAGGTCGGCGGCGCGGGCGACGATGGCGCGGGCGAGGGGGTGTTCGCTGTCGCCCTCGGCCGCAGCCGCCAGACGGAGGATCGTGTCGGCGTCGGTGCTCCCGATGGCCGCGACACCGGCGACCTCGTGTTCGCCGAGCGTGAGGGTGCCCGTCTTGTCGAAGAGCACGACGTCGACCTCGCGCATGCGTTCGACGGCCATCCGGTCGCGGACGAGGATCCCCTGGCGCGCCGACACGCCCGTCGCCAGTGCCACGACGAGGGGGATCGCCAGGCCGAGGGCGTGGGGGCAGGCGATCACGAGGACGGTGACCGTCCGTCCGATGGCCTGGGGCCCGTCGCCGACGACGAGCCAGACGGGCAGGGTGACCGCCGCGGCGCCGACCGCCACGTAGAACAGCACGGCCGCCGCCCGGTCGGCGAGACGCTGGGCCCGGGAACCAGATGCCTGCGCCTCTTCGACGAGCCGCTGGATGCCGGCCAGCGCCGTGTCGTCCCCGACCGCCGTGACCCGCACCCGGATGGCCGAGTCGGTGGCGACGGTCCCGGCGGCGACCTCGTCGCCCTCGCCCTTCGCCTCGGGCTTCGACTCACCGGTGATCATCGACTCGTCCATGCCCGCCTCGCCGTCGACGATCACGCCGTCGGCGGGCACCCTCGAGCCCGGACGGACCAGGACCACCATGTCCGTCTCCAGGTCGGTGATCGGCACCGTGCGAGTGCCGCCGTCCTCCACCACCTCGGCGTCGTCGGGGAGCAGCTCGGCGAGGGCCTCGAGGGCGGACCTGGCTCGTCCCACGGCGGCCATCTCCTGCCAGTGCCCGAGGAGCATCACGACGATGAGCGCGGCCAGCTCCCACCAGAACTCGAGGTCGACGATCCCGAACTCGCCGAGCAGCGACGCCCCGAAGGCCGTGGTGATGGCGAGGGCGATGAGCGTCATCATGCCGGGGGAGCGGTCGGCGAGTTCGTCGCGCGCCCCCGCCAGGAAGGTCCAGCCGCCGTGGAGGAACACCACGGTGCCGAGGACCGGGGCGACCATGTCGTCGCCCGGGAAGGACGGGGGGCTGAACCCGAACCAGTCCTGGATCGTGGGGGAGGAGGCGAGGATCGGGACCGCGAGGACCAGGTGGATCCAGAACCGACGGCGGAAGACGGCGGCGTGGTCGTCGTGTCCGCCCCCGTGGTCGTCGCCGTGTCCGCTGTCGTGGGTGGTCACTCGGCCCCTTCGAGGCGCCTCACGATGGTATCGAGGGCATGCCCGCGCCGGGCGATGTCGGCCCACGGGTCGTCCTTCTGGCCGAGCCGGCGGCGGAGCGACCCGAACGTGACCGACCCGGGGTCCGTCCGACCGAGCTCGTCCCACTCGATCGGCGTGGCCACCGGGGCCCCGGGGAGGGCGCGCAGCGAGTAGGGCGCGATGGCGGTCTGGCCGCGGGCATTGCGGAGATAGTCGACGAACACGCGTCCCTCCCGACGGTCCTTGCGCTGGGCGGTGGTGGCGATGTCGGGCAGACGCTCGGCGACGGAGTCGGCCATCCGCCGAGCGGCCGCACGGACGTCGTCGAAGGCCGCGGAGCGGTCCAGCGGCACGACGACGTGGTACCCCGACGAACCGGTCGTCGTGAGGAGGGGGTCCACGTCGATCGACGCGAAGACGTCACGGATCTCCCGGGCGACCCGGCGGACGTCGTCGACGTCGCCGTCGTCGGGTGGGTCCAGGTCGAAGACCATCCGGTCCGGATGGTCGGGCCGGTCGGCCTGGGCCAGCCCGACGTGGAACTCGATCGTCCCCTGATCGACGAGGTACACGAGGGTGGGGGCGTCGTCGACGACCGGCTGGGTCATCGTTCCGCCCTCGATCGTCGTCTCCACCCGGCGGATCCACTCCGGGTAGTGATCGGAGGCCCGTTTCTGGAAGAATCCGTCGCCGTCGATGCCGTCGGGGAAGCGTCGGAGGGTGGCGGGCCGGTGGCGCAGGTGGGGCACCATGACGTCCGCGAGGTCGCGGTGGTGCTCGGCCAGGTCGTGCTTCGAGATGCCGTCGAACAGCTCTTTGTCGGGATTCCCGATCTCGACGTCGCGTCCGTCCACCCTCATGCGGGTCGCTCGCGGACGACGTCGGTGGGGTCCTTGTCGTGGCGGAGCCCGAGGAACCTCGGATGGCGGAGCCGCCCGGCGTCCGTCCACTCGGTGAAGCCGATCTCGGCGACGAGGTCCGGGTCCACCCAGTGGACCCCCTTCGTCGGCAGCCGGCCCCGGGCGAATGGCGGGTCGTCGCGTTCCAGGTCTCGCAGGCGATCGCCGAGGCGGTCCAGGGTGTCGTCGTCGTACCCCGTCCCGACCTTTCCGGCGTAGACGAGCTCGTCGTCGTCGTAGTGCCCGACGAGGAGGGCGCCGAAGCCGTGGCGCTCGCCCTGCGGTTCGGTGAAGCCACCGATCACCAGCTCCTGGCGGGCGACGCACTTGAACTTCAGCCATGAGCGGGAGCGTCCCTGCGTGTATGTCGCCGAGGCGTCCTTGGCGATCAGCCCCTCCCAGCCGCGCTCGCAGGCGTCGGCGAGGAACGACTCGCCGTCCTCATTGCGGTGGGGGGTGTATCGGAGCGGATCCCCGAAGTCGAGGGCCTCGCGCAGGAGCGACTTGCGGGTGCGCAGCGGCAGGCCGGTCGTGTCGTGACCGTCGAGATGCAGCACGTCGAAGACGTAGAAGAAGACGGCCACCCCGGTGGCCCGGGCGCGTTCGGGGTCGTCGATCCGCATGCGTTGCTGGAGCCGGCTGAAGCTCGTGACCGACCCCGAGAAGGCCACCACCTCGCCGTCCACGACGAAGGCCTCCGGCGGCTGGCCGGCGAGGACCTCGGTGATCTCTGGGTACGTGTCGGTGCGGTCCTTGTCGTTCCGCGTCCGCAGCCGGACCTCGCCGCCGTTCCCGAAGGCGAGGAGCCGGACCCCGTCCAGCTTGCGTTCGTAGACCCAGCCGGGATCCGAGAAGGGATCGTCGACCAGCGTCGCGAGCATCGGCGAGATGTCGTGGGGGATCGAGGCCTCCTCGAGCAGGCTTCGCGCCTCGTCGTCGAGCGAGTCGATGGCGCTCATCCGTCGCCCGACTCGTCCTCGGCGATCTCCTCGATCGTCCGGCCGGACACCACCGACTCCGGCTCGGTGCTCGTGGGGTTCCGCCGGGCGTCGGCCTCGTCGTCGTCGGTCTTGACGAGCAGCCACCGGGCATCGTCGTCGTCGCCCGTCCTCGTGAAGGCGTAGCCCCCCGAGAGCTTTTCCCCGTCCAGACGCACCACGACGTGGCCCGACTCGATCGCCTCGGCGACGGGGATCTCGTCGCCGTCGTCGTCCGTGGTGGCGTTCTCGTAGGTGCCCCGGTCCCAGACCGAGACGGTCCCGCCCCCGTACTCGTCCTCGGGGATCACGCCCTCGAAGTCGGCGTAGCCGAGGGGATGGTCCTCGGTGGGGATGGCCAGCCGCTGCTCCGACGGGTCGGTGGAGGGCCCCTTCGGGACCGCCCAGGACTTCAGCACGCCGTCGGCCTCGATCCGCACGTCGTAGTGGTGGCTGGACGCGTCGTGTTCCTGCACCACGAAGCGCCGTCCGCCCGTGTCGCCGCCGTCGGCCCCGGGCTCGGGCGTCGCGTCGAGATCGCGTTTGCCCTCGTACTCGTCGAGATCGGCCATCCGGTCCTCCTGGTCACCGGCCCCGATACCCCCGACGGGCTCGATCGAAACCGCTCACACGCCGAGGCCCGTCAGCCCCCATCCGATCGCCAGGCCGTACAGCCCGGCCACCACGTCGTCGGCCGTGACTCCGACCGTTCCGTGCAGTCCCTCGGCCGCCTCGACGCCGGGCAGCACCTTGAAGATGTCGG
The DNA here is from genome assembly GCA_033722675.1 of Acidimicrobiia bacterium. Classification (GTDB taxonomy): domain Bacteria; phylum Actinomycetota; class Acidimicrobiia; order Spongiisociales; family UBA11373; genus DATHYU01. Next base: position 40,288 of record JAWVYO010000009.1, read on the forward strand.
CGAGCCGGGCGACCACGAGCGCCACGACCCAGGGGATGCCGCCGAGACCGACGAGGGCCACGAGTGTCCCCGCCGTCTCGTCCATGCACACCCACGCCGGGTCCTCGCCGTCCACCGTGAAGGGACCTGCCGACCAGAGCGACGCGGCGATCGCCACCGCTGCAGCGACGAGACCGGTCCACCACGGGGCGTCGAGCGCCAGGAGCGATCCGCCGATCCCGGCGCCGAGGAGCGCGCCGAAGGTCCCGGCACCCTCGTCACGGCCGCGGACGAGCCGGGGCACGAACCCGAGGCCGAACGACGAGGCGATGATCCGACGCATCCCGGGGAGGGTATTCGACCGGGCGACACCGCCGGGGCCTACGATCCGGCTGCGATGGACCTCCGTCCCTACGACCCCGAACGCGACTTCGACGCCGTCGTCCGAACGTGGCGGGAGATCGGCTGGATCGACACGAGCGACGACCAGCGCGCCTCGCTGGGTCACTTTCTCGAGGTCGGGCACTCGGCGGTGGGCGTCGTGGAC
>JAWVYO010000010.1:0-38970 GCA_033722675.1 Acidimicrobiia bacterium
AGATCAAGCAGGCGATCCAGCAGATCTTCGGCGTCACCGTCGAGCGTGTGAACACCCAGAATCGGGCCGGGAAGGTCAAGCGCACCGGCTACGTGATGGGCAAGCGGAAGAACGTCAAGCGGGCGCTGGTCACGCTCGCCGATGGCGACGCGATCGACCTGTTCGGAGTCTGAGATGGCCGTGAAGAAGAGGAAGCCGACTTCGGCGGGACGCCGGTTCCAGACGGGGTCCGACTTCGCCGAGGTCACCAAGACCGAGCCCGAGAAGTCGCTCATCGCCAAGAAGTCGGCGAGTGGTGGCCGCAACGTCAACGGACGCATCACGTCGCGCCATCGGGGCGGCGGACACAAGCGCAAGTACCGCATCGTCGACTTCCGCCGCACCACGGACGGGGTGCCCGCCAAGGTCGCCGCCATCGAGTACGACCCGAACCGCAACGCCCGGCTCGCGCTCCTCCACTACCACGACGGTGAGAAGCGGTACATCCTCGCGCCGCTGCGCGTGAAGGTGGGCGACCTCGTCGAGTCCGGCTCCGGCGCCGAGATCCGGCCCGGCAACGCCCTGCCGCTGCGGAACATCCCCGCCGGCACGATGGTGCACGCCGTGGAGCTCCGGCCGGGCGGCGGCGCCAAGCTCGGCCGGTCCGCCGGCACCCAGATCCAGCTCATCGCCAAGGAGGGCGATCTCGCCCTCCTCCGGATGCCCTCGGGCGAGACGCGCAACGTCGAGCTCGACTGCCGGGCCACGATCGGCCAGGTGGGCAACCCCGAGGCCGAACTCGTGAGCGGCGGCAAGGCCGGACGAAGCCGCTGGAAGGGCGTCCGCCCCCAGACGCGTGGCGTCGCCATGAACCCCGTCGACCACCCGCTCGGTGGTGGCGAGGGCAAGAGCTCCGGCGGCCGGCACCCGACGAGCCCCTGGGGCAAGCCGGAGGGCCGGACGCGGAAGAAGAACAAGCAGAGCGACCGCATGATCGTGCGGCGTCGGAACAAGAAGGGGAGGAGGTAGCCGCCATGGCCAGGAGCCTGAAGAAAGGCCCGTTCGTCGACGAGCACCTCCTCGTCAAGGTCGAGCGCGCCAACGAGACCGGGGACAAGCGAGTGATCCGCACGTGGAGCCGCCGCTCCACGATCATCCCCGAGATGGTCGGGCACACGCTCGCCGTCCACGACGGCCGCAAGCACGTGCCGATCTACATCACCGAGTCGATGGTCGGTCACAAGCTCGGCGAGTTCGCGCCGACGCGGACGTTCCGCGGCCACGGTCTCGACCGGGCGGTGAAGAAGCGATGAACGTGCACGCCCGCGCCCGGTTCGTGCGGCAGTCGCCCCTGAAGGTGCGGCGGGTGCTCGACCTCGTCCGCGGTCTCCCCGTCCACGAGGCCCGCGACGTCCTGCAGTTCACGCAGCGGCGGGCCGCACAGCCCATCCGCAAGGTGCTGGAGTCGGCCGTCGCGAACGCCGAGCACAACCACGCCCTCGACGCCGAGGAGCTGTTCGTCGTGCGCGCCTACGCCGACGAGGGACCGACCCTCAAGCGCTACCGCCCCCGCGCCCGCGGACGCGCCACCCAGATCCTCAAGCGCACGAGCCACATCACCATCGTCGTCGGCGACCATCGCGACGACCAGGAGGAGGAGATCTAGATGGGTCAGAAGATCCACCCCTACGGACTCCGCCTCGGGATCATCACCGACTGGAAGGCGCGCTGGTACAGCGACAAGGACTACGCCGCCCAGGCCAACGAGGACGCCCAGATCCGGGCGCTGCTCGAGCGTGAGCTGACCCGCGGCGCGGTCTCCCGTGTCGAGATCGAGCGGATCGGCGACAAGAAGGTCCAGATCGACATCCACACCGCCCGCCCCGGCGTCGTCATCGGGCGCAGCGGGAGCGAGGTCGAGCGACTGCGGCTGCTCCTCGAGGAGCTCACCGACCGCCTCATCAAGATCAACGTCATCGAGGTGCAGGACCCCGAGACCGACGCCACCCTCCTGGCCCGCGGCATCGCGGACCAGCTGCAGGGCCGCGTGTCCTTCCGCCGCGCCATGAAGCGGGCCATCACCACGGCGATGAAGGCCGGCGCCCAGGGCGTGCGGGTCGAGACCGCCGGTCGCCTGGGCGGGTCGGACATGGGTCGCCGTGAGTGGTACCGCGAGGGTCGCGTTCCGCTCCACACCCTGCGCGCCGACGTCGACTTCGGACGGGCGACCGCCCACACCACCGTCGGCACCATCGGCGTGAAGGTCTGGGTCTACAAGGGCGACATCATGCCGAAACTGTCGGCCACCCGCGAGAAGATCGCGGCGGAGGCCGCCCTGGCCGCCGGCGGACCCGGTCGCCGGGCCCCGGCGAAGGCCCGCGCGGAGGCGGCCGCCGGCGAAGAGCGCCGCGGCCTCATCGAGGCGGGCGGCGGGAAGCGGCTCGTCGAGGCGGGCGGCGGCAAGCGTCGCGAGGAGGGCAAGAAGCGCCTCATCGAGGCGGGCGGCGGCAAGCGTGTCGACGCCGGGAGCGCCAAGGCCGAGCTCGCCGAGGCGCGGGAGGAGTCCGAGGGCACCCTCGAGATCGAAGCGGCCGCCGAGGCCGAGGCCGCGGCCACCGAGGCGGAGGCAGCCGCCACCGACGCGGTCCAGGACGAACTGAAGGATCGCCCCGCCGAGGCCGCCGCCGAGGCAGAGGCCGCCGTCGACGCCGAGCCGGCCGATTCGGGGACCGACTCGGACGTCCCCGCCGCAGCCGAGACCACGACGTCCGACCCCGCCCCCGTGGCGGAGGCCGACGACGACGGGGAGGAGGAGTAGGTCATGCTGATGCCCAAGCGCACCAAATGGCGCAAGCCCCAGCGCGGCCGCATGCGGGGGGCCGCCAAGGGCGGGACCCGCGTCAGCTTCGGTGACTACGGGCTGCAGGCCATCGAACCGGGGTGGATCACCTCCCGCCAGATCGAGTCCGCCCGTATCGCCATGACCCGCTCCATCAAGCGTGGCGGCAAGGTGTGGATCAACATCTTCCCCGACAAGCCCGTGACGCAGAAGCCGGCCGAGACCCGCATGGGTTCGGGCAAGGGCAACCCCGAGTACTGGGTGGCCGTCGTCAAGCCCGGCCGGGTCATGTTCGAAATGTCCGGCGTCGACGAGGATCTGGCGCGGGAGGCCATGCGTCTCGCCGCCCACAAGCTGCCCGTCAAGTCGAAGTTCGTCGTTCGGGAGGACGTATGAAGGCCGCAGAACTGCGCGACCTCACGTACGAGGAGCTCGCCGAACGGCTGGCGGGTGCGAAGGAGGAGCTGTTCAACCTCCGCTTCCAGCTCGCCACGAACCAGTTGGACAACACGACCCGACTCCGCGACGTCCGCCGCGAGGTCGCTCGCATCGCCACGGTGATGCGCGAGCAGGAGATCGAGGCCTACTACAGCATGCAGGAAGGTGACGCGGAATGAGCGACGAACGTACGCGCCGCAAGGTTCGCACCGGTGTCGTCGTCTCGGACGCACGCGACAAGACGGTGACCGTCGAGGTGACGGACTCGGTCCGGCATCCGATGTACACGAAGACGGTGCAGCGCCAGAAGCGCCTCCACGCCCACGACGAGGAGAACGACGCCCGCGCCGGTGACACCGTGCGGGTCATGGAGACGCGCCGGCTGTCGAAGACGAAGCACTGGCGCGTCGTCGAGATCGTGGAGCGTGCCCGATGATCCAGCAGGAGAGCCGCCTCCGGGTGGCCGACAACACCGGGGCTCGCGAGGTGCTGTGCATCCGCGTGCTCGGGGGCTCGGGCCGCCGGTACGCCCGGCTGGGCGACGTCTTCGTCGGTACCGTCAAGGACGCGGTGCCGGGCGGCACCGTGAAGAGGGGCGAAGTCGTCACGGCCGTCGTGGTGAGGACCCGCAAGGAGCTCCGACGCGATGACGGCACCTACATCCGCTTCGACGACAACGCCTGTGTGCTCATCAACGAGCAGCAGCAGCCACGCGGCACCCGCATCTTCGGGCCGGTCGGACGCGAGCTGCGGGAGCGGAAGTTCATGCGAATCGTCTCACTCGCCCCGGAGGTGCTCTGATGGAGTTGCGTGAAGGCGATCAGGTGAAGGTGATCTCGGGCAAGGACCGCGGCAAGGAGTCGCGGATCGCCCGGGTGCTCCCCAAGAAGAACAAGGTCATCGTCGAGGGCGTGGCCACGGCCAAGCGGCACACCAAGCCGCAGGGCCAGACCATGCAGGGCGGGATCATCGACAAGGACATGCCGATCGACGCGTCCAACGTGATGATCGTCTGTCCCACCGACGGACCGACCCGCATCGCCCACAAGATCGATGCGGACGGCCACAAGCGGCGGGTCTGTGCGAAGTGCGGAGGTGATCTCTGATGGCGGCGCGCCTCAAGCAGATGTACCAGGACGAGATCCGGAGCCGGCTCAAGGACGACCTCGGCCTCGAGAACATCATGGAGATCCCGACCTTCGACAAGGTCGTCGTCAACATGGGCCTCGGGGACGCGATCACCGACCGGAACCTCATCGACGCCGCCACCGAGGACCTGGCCACGATCACGGGGCAGAAGCCCCGGGTGAACCGGGCCCGCAAGTCCATCGCCAACTTCAAGCTGCGCGAAGGCATGCCCGTAGGCGTGTCGGTGACGCTGCGAGGCGAGCGCATGTGGGAGTTCCTCGACCGGCTCATCGCCGTGGCGATCCCCCGGATCCGGGACTTCCGGGGACTGCCGCGCACGTCCTTCGACGGCCGCGGCAACTACACGTTCGGTGTGACGGAGCAGCTCATCTTCCCGGAGATCGATTACGACAAGGTGTCGCAGGTGCGGGGGATGGACATCACCATCTGCACCACCGCGACGGACGACGCCGGTGGCCGGGCGCTGCTCGAGGCCTTCGGGTTCCCGTTCCGGCGGCAGCAACAGCAGGCAGGTGTGTGAGATGGCCAAGAAGTCGAAGATCGTCAAGAACCAGAAGCGCAAGGAACTCATCGAGCGGTACGCCGAGCGGCGTGCCGAGCTCATCGAGATCATCAAGGATCCCGAGACGGACTACGCCGACCGGCGTGAGGCGTATCAGCAGATCGCCAAGATGCCGCGCGACGCGAGCGCGACCCGTTACCGCAACCGCTGCGGCGTCACCGGACGCCCGCGGGGGTTCTACCGGAAGTTCGGCATGTCGCGCAACGCGCTGCGCGCCGCCGCCCACCGCGGCGAGCTCCCGGGTGTGAGAAAGGCGTCGTGGTAATGGCCGTCACCGATCCCGTCGCCGACATGCTCACCCGCGTGCGGAACGCCAATCAGGCGCTCCACGAGACGGTGTCCATGCCCTCGTCGAAGCTGAAGGTGGAGATCGCCAAGATCCTCGCCGAGGAGGGCTACATCAGCGGGTTCGACGAGTCGGTCGACGGTCCGAAGAAGACCCTCAGCGTCGTGCTCAAGTACGGCGACGATCGGTCCCGGGTCATCCAGGGCCTCCGCCGGATCTCCAAGCCGGGCAGCCGCCGCTATGCCGGCGCCGACGACCTGCCGCGCACGCAGGGGGGCCTGGGCGTCACCATCGTGTCGACGTCCCAGGGCCTGCTGGCCGACCGTGAAGCCCGCCGTCGCCGCCTCGGCGGCGAGATCCTCTGCGAGGTGTGGTGATGAGTCGCATCGGCAACGCGCCCATCCAGCTGCCGTCGGGCGTCGACGTCACCGTCGACGGCCAGACCGTCACCGTGAAGGGATCGAAGGGCTCGCTCACCCGCGAGCTCGTCGACCGCGTGTCGGTCGACGTCGAGGACGGGGTCGTGACCGTGTCGCGCGACGGCGACGACCGGGAGGCCAAGTCCCTCCACGGTCTCTTCCGCGCGCTGATCGCCAACATGGTGACCGGTGTGTCGGAGGGCTTCGAGAAGCGTCTCGAGACCGTCGGCGTCGGCTATCGCGCCTCGCTCCAGGGCTCCACCCTGGAGCTCCAGGTGGGCTTCTCCCACCCGGTGCACATGCAGGCCCCCGACGGCATCGACTTCGAGGTCCCCGACCAGAACACGATCATCGTCCGGGGCATCGACAAAGAGACCGTCGGCCAGGTGGCCGCGAACATCCGGGCGGTCCGGCCGCCCGAGCCCTACAAGGGCAAGGGCATCCGGTACGCCGACGAGTACGTACGCCGCAAGGCAGGCAAGGCAGGGGTGGCCCGATGAGAGGCTCACGAACGACCGCCCGGCGCCGGCGCCACTACCGGGTCCGGCGGAAGATCCGCGGGACCGCGGAGCGGCCGCGCCTCAGCGTGTTCCGCAGCAACAGGTACATTTACGCCCAGGTCATCGACGACACCGCCGGCGAGACGCTGGCGGCGGCCTCCTCGGCCGAGGAGGCCCTCAGCGACAAGACCCTGACGGTGGACACCGCCGCCGAGGTGGGGAAACTCGTCGCCAGCCGGGCGAAGGACGCAGGGATCTCGTCGGTCGTGTTCGACCGGGGTGGGTTCGCCTACCACGGGCGCGTCAAGGCGCTCGCCGAATCGGCCCGAGAGGAAGGTCTGGAGTTTTGACGAGCCGAAGAGACGACTCGCAGTACGACGAGCGGGTGATCACGATCAACCGCGTCGCCAAGGTGGTCAAGGGTGGCCGTCGGTTCTCCTTCACCGCCCTCGTGACCGTCGGCGACGGCAATGGGAAGGTCGGCATCGGCTACGGCAAGGCCAAGGAGGTGCCGAGCGCGATCCAGAAGGCGATCGACATCGCCCGCAAGGACATGCGTCCCGTGCCCATGGCCGGCCAGACCATCATCCACGAGAACGTCGGTGTGACGGGGGCGTCGCGCGTCTTCGTCAAGCCGGCAGCGCCCGGTACCGGCGTCATCGCCGGGGGCGCCGTGCGGCAGATCCTCGAGGCCGCGGGGATTCGCGACGTCCTCGCGAAGTCCCTCGGATCGCCGACGCACGTGAACGTGGCGAAGGCGACCATGGACGCCCTGTTCTCCCAGCGCCGGCCCGACCAGGTCGCCGCGAAGCGGGGCAAGACCCCCGAGGACGTGACGCCGCCCGCCCTGCTCGCCGCCTACCGGACCGCGGAGATGACGCGGGCCACCCCGGGGGAGTAGCCCATGGCGGACAAGACGCTTCGCATCACGCTCGTGCGCAGCACGATCGGTGAGAAGCCCAAGACGCGCGACACCGTGCGGACCCTCGGGCTCAAGAAGATCAGACAGTCGACGGAGCGTCCCGACACGCCGTCGGTCCGCGGTCTCATCGACCGCGTGGCGCACCTCGTGGAGGTCGAGGAAGTATGAAACTGCACCATCTGAAGCCGGCACCCGGCTCCAAGCAGTCCAAGACGCGCGTCGGTCGCGGCGAGGGCGGCACACGCGGCAAGACCGCCGGGCGTGGCACGAAGGGCACGAAGGCCCGGGGCAAGGTCCCCGCGTGGTTCGAGGGCGGCCAGATGCCGCTCTACCGCCGGACGCCCAAGCTCAGGGGCTTCAAGAACCCGAACAAGGAGTACTTCGCGCTCGTCAACGTCGAGCGGCTGAACGGCTTCCGCAAGGGATCGACCGTCGGCCCCGACGAACTGCGGGCCGCCGGGCTCATCAAGAAGCGCGGGCGCATCAAGGTGCTCGGCAACGGCGAGCTCGAGAAGTCGCTCACGGTGCGGGCGCATGCCTTCAGCGCCGGCGCGGTCGAGCAGATCCAGGCCGCCGGCGGCACCGTCGAGGTCATCGAAGAGGCCTGAGTCCGACGCACCCGTGAGGGTGCGGTACCCTCACCCGACCCCCGAACCGAGAGCCACCTCCATGCTGTCCGTCTATCGCAACATGTTCCGGATCCGGGATCTCCGGAACAAGATCCTCTTCACCCTGGCGATCTTCGCCGTCTACCGCCTCGGCGCGGCGGTGCCGGTGCCGGGTGTCGACATCGACGCGGTGCAGAGCTTCGCAGACCAGGCCGAGTCGGCCGGCATCGTCGGGCTCCTCAACCTCTTCTCCGGCGGGGCGCTCGAGGCGTTCTCGGTGTTCGCCCTGGGGATCATGCCCTACATCACGGCGTCGATCATCATGCAGCTCCTCGCCGTCGTGATCCCCCGGCTCCAGCGCCTCCAGGACGAGGGCGAGGCCGGTCGCAAGGTCATCACGCAGTGGACCCGCTATACGACGGTGCTCCTGGCGCTCCTGCAGTCGACCGGGCTCACCTTCCTGTTCAGCCGCCAGACGTCGCTCACCGGCAACGTGGTGCTCATCCCCGAGTACACGCCCGGCCGCGTCCTGATCATCGTGATCACCCTCACGGCGGGCACGGCCTTCATCATGTGGCTCGGGGAGCTGATCTCCCAGCGGGGTGTGGGGAACGGGATGTCGCTCATCATCTTCGTGAGCATCGTCAGCCAGATCCCCGCCCAGTTCGGCATCCTCGGCACGTCGGCCGGCGGGTACGGGACCCTGAAGTTCTGGACGGTCACCGCCATGTTCCTCGTGCTGACTGCCGGGATCATCTTCGTCGACCAGGGGCAGCGCCGGATCCCGATCCAGTTCTCCAAGCGTGTGCGGGGACGCCGCGTCATGGGCGGCCAGAGCACCTACATCCCCCTGAAGGTGAACACCGCGGGCGTCATCCCGATCATCTTCGCTTCGAGCGTCCTCTACTTCCCGGCGCTCGTCTCGACGTCGATCCCCTCCGAAGGCTTCTTCGGGCCCATCCGGCGCTTCATCGACAACAACCTCGTGAGCGCCAACTCGTGGTGGTACGTGCTCATCTTCGGACTGCTCATCATCTTCTTCACGTACTTCTACACCGCCATCCAGTTCGATCCGCAGCGCCAGTCCGAGCTCATCCAGCGTCAGGGCGGGTTCATCCCCGGCATCCGGCCGGGCTCGCAGACGACGCGGTATCTCGAGCACATCCTGAGCCGCATCACGTTGCCCGGATCGCTGTTCCTGGCCGGAGTGGCCGTGCTGCCCTCCATCGTGGCGATCCTGTGGAACCTCCAGCTCGGGTTCTCGGGCATCTCGATCCTCATCGTCGTGGGCGTCGCCCTCGAGACGATGAAACAGATCGAGAGCCAGTTGATGATGCGCAACTACGAGGGCTTCCTCACCTAGGAGCCCGCCGGGCGGCACCCGGCGCCCGCCTCGACGACCAGCCATTCCCGCTCGCGGCGTCGTCGGCCTCGGCGTTCCTTCGGCCAGGAGCGACTTCGGCCGGGCTCCTTGCGAGCGCGGCGTCTGCCCGCCGATTCGCGCACCGGCGCCACCCGGCGGACTCCTGGTCGCCCGCCTGGCTCCACGTGGGCGGCGAACCCCAGCTCCTCGATGGCGCCCCCGGCCCGGCGGTCTCCGAGGGGATGTCGTGGGCCGTCCTCGCCCACGACGCCGAGTTCCGCCCGCTGGCGGTGAGCGAGCAGCGGCCGATCGCCCCGTGAGGCCGGCTGCGCCGGATGGGGGATCGGATACCCTGTCGACCGCACCGGAAGGAGTGACGACGATGGGCCGCAGAATCCTGTTCCTCGGGCCCCCGGGCGCCGGCAAGGGCACCCAGGCCGCGATGCTCGCGCGAGCGCTCGGCGTCCCTCACATCTCGACGGGCGCCATGCTGCGGGAGGCGGTCGCCGAGGGCACCGAGCTCGGGAAGCAGGCCGAGGTGATCATGGAGGCCGGCGACCTCGTCCCCGACGACCTCGTGGTGGCGATGGTGGCCGAGCGGCTGGCGGCGGACGACGCCGAATGCGGCTACCTCCTCGACGGGTTCCCTCGCAACGTCGCTCAGGCCGAGGCCCTGGACGAGGCCATCGGGGAGGGCGCGCTCGAGCTGGCGCTCCTGCTCACCGCCGAGGAGGACGAACTCGTCTCCCGCCTGCTCGCCCGGGCCGAACAGGAGGGGCGATCCGACGACAACGAGGCGACCATCCGGAACCGCCAGGCCGTGTACCGCCGTGAGACCGAACCGCTGACCGAGTACTACCCCGAGCACGGGGTCGAGGTCGTCGAGGTCGACGGCATGGGCGCGGTCGACGAGGTCTTCGCCCGGCTGGTTCGGGCGCTCGCCGAATGATCACCATCAAGGGCCCCGAGGAGTTCGCGCGGATGCGCACCGCCGGGAAGGTGGTCGCCGAGATCCACGAGGAACTCCGCAACGCCGCACGCCCGGGGACGAAGCTGATCCACCTCGACCGGATGGCGGGGGAGATCATCCGCAAGCGAGGCTGTACGCCGAACTTCCTCAACTACCACGGGTTCCCCGGCCACGTCTGTCTGTCGCCGAACGAGGTCATCGTGCACGGGATCCCCGACGACCGGGTGATCGAGGAGGGCGACATCGTCTCGCTCGACGCCGGCGCCATCTACGAGGGATGGCACGCCGACGCGGCCATCACCTTTGCCGTGGGGGACGTCCCCGTCGAGGTGAAGACGCTCCTCGACGTCACCGAGCGCGCCATGTGGGCGGGCATCGAGGCCACGACGGTCGGGAACCGCCTGGGCGACATCGGCGCAGCCGTGTCGGCCGTGGCGGAACCCCACGGCTACGGGGTCGTCCAGGAGTACACCGGCCACGGGATCGGCATGCAGATGCACGAGGACCCCCAGGTCCCCAATTACGGCACACCGGGCAAGGGCCTCAAGCTCAAGGCGGGCATGGCCGTCTGCATCGAACCGATGTTCAATCTCGGGGGCCGGTACACGAAGGTGCTCGACGACAACTGGAGCGTCGTCACCGCCGACGGCAGCCTCTCCGCGCATTTCGAACACACCGTGGCGATCACGCCCGACGGTCCCGAGGTCCTCACCGTTCCTTGACCCGTCGTGGTGATCGCCCGGCCGGTGATGGCGACGTCCGACGAGGAACCGCACCTGCACGCCGGTCCGAGGGATCGTCGCCCAGCGGTCGCGACGCAGTTCGACCCGCCGTCTCGGGACCTTCGACACCCCGCCGACGTCGCCCCTCGGCGTAGCGTGGCGAGGACGGAGCCGGGGCCGGAACGGGGAGGAACCTCATGACGCCGGATCTCGCCATCGACACGGACGGTCTGACGAAGCACTACGGCCACGTGGAGGCGCTCGTCGACCTCGACCTGGACGTCCGGGTGGGGGAGGTCTTCGGGTTCCTCGGGCCCAACGGCGCAGGCAAGACGACGACGATCCGCACGCTGCTCGACGAGATCCGTCCCACGGCGGGCACGGCGACCGTGCTCGGCATGGACAGTCACCGCCGGTCGCTCGAGATCCGTTCGAGGATCGGATACCTCCCCGGCGACCTGGCGATGTACCCGCGGCTGACCGGCCGCGACACCCTCGCGTACTTCGCCAACCTTCGCGGCGGCGTCGACTGGTCGTACGTCGACGAGCTCGCGGATCGGCTCGACGCCGACCTCTCGAAGAAGGTCGGCGATCTGTCGTCGGGCAACCGCCAGAAGGTCGGGATCATCCAGGCGTTCATGCATCGGCCGGATCTCCTGATCATGGACGAGCCGAGCTCGGGGCTCGATCCGCTGGTCCAGCGGGAGTTCCAGGACCTGATGCGCGACGTCACCGCGTCCGGCCGGACCGTCTTCCTGTCGAGCCACACGCTGTCGGAGGTGCAGCGCGTCGCCGATCGGGTCGGCATCATTCGCAGGGGCCGCCTGGTCGCCGTGGAAGCCGTGTCCGACCTGCGATCCAAGGCGACGCGACGGGTCGAGTTCGAGCTGGGCTCGCCGGTGGATCGAGCGGTGTTCGTCGGCGTGCCGGGCGTCCGCGACGTGGAGGTCCGCAATCATCACGTGACCCTCGCGTACGAGGGCACCATCGACGCCCTGCTCACCACGGTGGCCGAGCGCTACGAGGTCATCGACATCGCAACGCGTGAGGCGGATCTCGAGGAGATCTTCCTCACCTACTACGTCGACCAGGACGAGTGATGCTGGCGAACGTGTTCACGAAGTCCGTCGTCGATCGCTGGCGGGGGATGACCGTCGCCGCGGTGGGGCTGGGGGCCATGCTCTGGCTCGGCATGCTCGCCTACAGCGAGCTCGACCTGACGGTCTACGAGGACCTGCCCGACGTCATGCGCTCGCTCATCAACATCGGCGAGGACCTCGACGCCGGCGGCCTCGCCTACGGCGCCATCTATGCCTCCTACGGCACCCTCACCCTGGCGTCCCTCGCCTTGTCGATCGGATCGCGCTCGATCGCCGGGGAGGAGGAGGACCGGACGATCGCCGTGCTCCTCGCGAACCCCGTGGGCCGCGGCTCGGTCCTGCTCCAGAAACTCGGGTCGATGCTCGTGCTCGTCGGTGCCGGCGCGGTCGTCCTCTGGCTGGCCGGCCTCGCCGTCCCGGTGATGCTCGGTGTCGACGTCGGCGACAAGCACGTCGGCGCTCTGGTGGTCCACATGTACACGGCCGCCGTCTTCTTCGGTGCGCTCGCGGCTGCCATCGGAGGCTGGACGGGGCGGCGGGCGCTCGCCTCCGGTACGACGGCGCTCATCATGGTCGGCTCGTTCCTGGCCGACGGCATCTTCCCCGTGGTCGGGTGGGACGGTGCCCTCCGATTCGTGCCGTGGCACTGGTTCCAGGGCGGGGACCCGGTGTCCAACGGCGTCCAATGGGGGGGCCTGGGCCTCCTCGTGGGCGCCGCCGCCGCCCTGGCGGTGGCCGCCGTCGTCGCCGTCGATCGCCGTGACCTCGGTACCGGGCGATCGTCGGGTGGGGTGCGCGACCGGCTCGAGGCGCTTCCGGGCGTCGGTGCCCTCCTCGAGCGGCTCGCCGGGACGACGCGGGCCCGACGCATCTGGTCGAAGACCCTGGCCGACCATCAGGCCCTGGTCGTGATCGTCGCCTCGACGCTCGTGTTCTTCGGCGTCGTGATGGGACCGATGTTCCTGGCCATCGACGACGCCCTCACGCAGTTCATGGACCAGGTCCCCGAGGCGATCCTCGCCATGGTCGGCTACGCCGACATGAGCACCCCCGAGGGGTGGTACCAGACGGAGAACTTCAGCGTCACCGTCCCCATCGCCCTCATGATCGCCACGATCACGATGGGGGCGCGAGCGCTGGCGGGGGAGGAGGCCGACCGGACGATGGGGCTGCTGCTCGGCAACCCGGTGTCCCGACGCAGGATCGTGGTCGAGAAGTCGCTGGCCATGGCCCTCGTCGCGCTGGGTCTCGGCCTCGCCACCTTCCTCGGCACGTACCTCGGATCGCTGGCGGCGGGACTCGGCATGAGCCCGGCTCGCATCCTGGCCACGTCGCTGCTCGCCGGGTTGCTCGCGTTCGTGATGGGCCTCCTGGCGCTGGCGATCGGGGCGGCCACGGGCCGCGTGGCGACGGCGGCCGTGGGCGCGGCGGGGGTGGCCCTCCTGGCGTACGTCGTCGACGCGTTCTTCCCCCTCGCGGAGTCCCTCGAGGGGCTCGCCGCGTGGTCGCCCTTCCACTACTACCTCTCGGCGGATCCGCTGAACGCGGGGATGCCCTGGGGTCACGCCGCCCTGCTGGCCGTCCTCGCCGTGCTGCTGCTCATCGGGGCCGTGGTGCTTTTCGAACGGCGCGACCTCCGGCTGGCGGACTAGAGGTCGAGCGTCATCCGTCGTTCTGTCTGCTCGGGGTGTGAGGGGAGGGGTCGGGCCGTCCCGTCGAAGGTGAACCCGACCGACTCGTAGAGGCGGATCGCCGGCTCGTTGGACGCCTCCACCCACAAAGACACCCCGGGCGCACCCGCCTGTCGGGCCAACTCGACGACCTCGCGGGTGAGGGCGGTCGCCGCCCCCCGCCCCCGCCCGCGGGGGGCGACCCACATCGACACGAGGTGGAACGGGCCGTCGTCCGACCGGTAGCACCCGACGAGGCCGACGACGTCGCCGTCGTCCTCGGCGAAGAAGGTCGCGTCGTCGGTCCCCGTCGACCGCTCCGCCGCCGCTCGCGTCCAGTGCTCTGGGGGGTAGTCGGACTCCTCGGCATGGGTCATGGCGAAGGCCGTCGGGGCGTCGGCGAGCGCCTCCAGGCGGGTATGGCGGAGCAGGGGACCCTCGTCGGGTCGGATGCGCCGGACGATCATGGAGACATTGTCCCGCATCCCGCGGTGGCGCCGCTACTGTGGGGACGCACGCCGCCGAGGACGTGCCGGGCCGACTCGTGCCCGGGATTTGTTCTGCCGTGGCGCGCGTGTATCATTCCCGTTCGGCCCCGCAGGGGCCATTTCGGTGTGTTTGCCAGGCAATTGACGGCGTCAGGCGTGAACGCCGCCGAGCCTTCCCCGTCACCATCGGCAGGGACGAGTTCGGGCGTCGATGGGTGAGAGAAGACCGATGAAGGTACGTCCTTCGGTGAAGACGATGTGTGAGAAGTGCCGGATCATCCGGCGGCGTGGCCGCGTATGGGTGATCTGCAGCAATCCACGCCACAAGCAGCGGCAGGGGTAATCAGGAATGGCTCGAATCGCAGGAGTGGACCTCCCCCGGGACAAGCGTCTCGAGGTCGGACTCACGTACGTGTACGGGATCGGCCGCAGCCGGGCCCGCGACGTCGCCCTGACCCTCGACATCGACCCGGGCACGAAGATCCGGGACCTCACCGACGACGAGATCCTGCGCATCCGTCAGTACGTGGACGCCAACTTCCGCGTCGAGGGCGACCTCCGGCGCGAGGTGTCCCAGAACATCAAGCGGAAGGTCGAGATCGGCTCCTTCCAGGGGCTTCGTCACCGGCGCGGCCTGCCCGTCCGCGGTCAGCGCACCCACACGAACGCCCGCACCCGCAAGGGTCCGCGCAAGCCCATCGCGGGCAAGAAGAAAGCCGTCAAGAAGTAGTCCCCGTGGAGGTCCAAGGTGGCTGAGAAGAAGGCGCGGCCGCGTCGCCGTGATCGGAGGAACATCCTCCACGGTCAGGCGCACATCACCGCCAGCTTCAACAACACGATCATCAACATCACCGACCTCGACGGGAACACGCTCGTGTGGACGTCGGGCGGCACCGTCGGGTTCAAGGGCTCGCGCAAGTCGACGCCCTACGCCGCGCAGGTCGCCGCCGAGCAGGCCGCACGCCGTGCCGGCGAGTACGGCATGCGCAAGGTCGACGTCATCGTCCGCGGCTCCGGTTCGGGTCGCGACACCGCCGTACGCACCCTCCAGACCATGGGCATGGAGGTCACCGGGATCCGGGACGTCACCCCGATCCCCCACAACGGCGTCCGTCTCAAGAAGCGCCGGAGGGGATAGCGCATGGCCCGCCAGATCGGTCCCGTTTGCAAACTGTGTCGTCGCGAGCGCACGAAGCTCTTCCTCAAGGGCGCTCGCTGCGAGAGCTCGAAGTGCGCCATCGAGCGCAAGCCCTATCCGCCGGGTGAGCACGGCCGCGGCCGCGTCCGTGAGACCCAGTACCTCGTCCAGCTCCGTGAGAAGCAGAAGGCCCGCCGCATCTACGGCGTGCTCGAGAAGCAGTTCCGCGGGTACTACCGCGAGGCCGCCCGGCAGCGCGGCATCACCGGCGAGAACCTGCTCCGCATCCTCGAGAGCCGCCTGGACAACGTCGTCTACCGAGCCAACTTCGGCGAGTCCCGGGCGCAGTCCCGCCAGCTCGTGTCCCACGGACACTTCCTCGTGAACGGCAAGAAGGTCAACGTCCCGTCCTACCGGGTCCGCTCCGGCGACGTCGTGACGCTGCGGGACCGCAGCCAGGACCTCCTCGTCGTCCAGCACGCCATCGACACGTCGGCCCAGCGCTCGATCCCCGAGTGGCTCGAAGTCGACACCTCCGCCAAGAAGATCACCGTCAGCGACCTCCCGAGCCGGGTGCAGATCGACACCCAGGTCCAGGAGCAGCTGATCGTCGAGCTCTACTCGAAGTAAGGGGTTCACCGAGTGCTCATCGTCCAGCGTCCACAGATCGAAGAAGAAGCGGTCGCCGACCATCGCTCGCGGTTCTTCGTCGAGCCGCTCGAGCCGGGCTTCGGCTACACGCTCGGCAACACCCTGCGTCGGACCCTCCTCAGCAGGATCCCCGGGGCTGCCATCACCTCCGTCCGCATCGAGGGGGTGCAGCACGAGTTCTCCACCGTCGACGGCGTGGTCGAGGACGTGGTCGACATCATCCTCAACCTGAAGCAGGTCGTCCTCCGCATCGAGGCCGACGAGCCCCAGACGATGTACCTGTCGGCGAAGGGCGCCGGTGACGTGACGGCCGCCGACCTGAAGATCCCCGCAGGGGTCGAGGTCGTGAACCCCGACCTCCACATCGCCACGCTCGCCTCCTCCGGCAAGCTGGAGATGGAGATGACCGTCGAGCGCGGCGTCGGATACCGCAGCGCCGAGCGGCTCTCCAAGAGCGACACGATCGGCATCATCCCGATCGACGCCATCTTCTCGCCCGTCCGCAAGGTCTCCTACGACGTGGGGAGCACCCAGGTCGGGCAGATGACCAACTTCGACAAGCTGATCATGGACGTCGAGACCGACGGATCGGTGACGCCCCAGGAGGCCGTGTCGTCGGCCGGCAAGACGCTCGGTGAGCTCATGGGACTCTTCGCCGTCGTGGGCGAGGGCATCGGCCTCGAGCTCGGCGACGTCGTCACGGCCGAGTCCTCCTCGCCGGACCTCGATCTCCCGATCGAGGCGCTCGACCTGTCGGAGCGGCCGCGCAACTGCCTGCGCCGCGCCCAGATCGAGACGGTCGGCGAACTGGTCCAGAAGACCGAAGAGGATCTCCTCAACATCACGAACTTCGGCCAGAAGAGCCTCGAAGAGGTCGTCGCGAAGCTCGACGAGCTCGGGCTCTCCATCGCTTCCTCGGGTGACGAGGGAGAGGATGCCTGATGCCGAGGCCGAAGCGGGGACCCCGTCTCGGTGGTGACCCGGCTCACCAGAAGTCGATCCTGAGCAACCTCACCCAGGAGCTCATCTGGGACGAGCGCGTCACGACGACCGTGGCCAAGGCGAAGCTCGTGCGTCCCTATGCCGAGAAGATGATCACGAAGGCCCGGACCGGCACCCTCCACGCACGCCGCCAGGTGCTGCGCGACCTGCCCGACACCGAGGTCGTCACGAAGCTCTTCGACGACGTGGCCCCCCGCTACGTCGAGCGCCCGGGTGGGTACACCCGGATCGTCCGCCTCGGTCCCCGTCGGGGTGACGGCGCCGAGATGGCGGTCATCGAACTGGTCTGACCGTCGGCCCGGGCCGACGATCGACGCTCCGAATCCCCGACCGGCTCCGCCGGTCCTAGCCTCGTGGTGGGCATGCGACGCCTCTTCGAATCCCTGCGGACCCCCTTCGCCCGACGCGGCGCGGCGGCGTTCATGGCGCTGGCGCTCGTCACCGGTGTGGTCGTCGGGGTCGCGGCGGCGGTCCTGATCTGGGCGATCGAGGGCGTCGCCGAGCTCGTGCACTGGTTGCAGGAGGAGACCGGGACCGACCTCGTGCTCCTCGTCACCGTCCCCCTGGGGCTGGTGGCGGCGTGGTTCGTCGCACACCGTTTCGCGCCCGAGGTCGCCGGTGACGGTGTGCCCGAGGCGTCTGCGGCGCTGGCCATCCGATCGGGGGACATGCCGGCCCGCACCGCGCCGTTGAAGATCCTCGCCACCGCGCTGACCGTCGGCCCCGGCGGATCGGCCGGCCGGGAGGGCCCGATCGTGCAGGTCGGCTCGGCCATCGGGTCGTTCGTCGCTCGCACGACCGGACTCGGCGAGGATCGGGTCCGTTCGCTGGTGGCCGCCGGCGCCGGGGCCGCCATCGGCGCCTCCTTCAACGCGCCGATCGCCGGCATGCTCTTCGCCCTCGAGGTGATCCTCGGGAACTTCGCGATCCGGCACCTGAACGCCGTCGTCGTCTCTTCGGTGGCGGCCGCCGTCACCACCCGGTCGATCGTCGGTCAGGACCTCATCCTGCGGGCCATTCCCCACCGCCTCAACGACTGGCGCGAGCTCGTGCTCTACGCGGGCATCGGGCTGGCGGCCGCGGTGGTCGGGTGGCTCTTCCTGCGCGCGCTCTCCGTCGTCGAATCGGCCCGTCCGAACCTCCCGGGCTGGGTCCGGCCGGTGGCGCTCGGACTCGGGGTCGCCGGCATCGGCCTGTGGGAGAGCGACGTGCTGGGCACCGGTGAGAGCGTCGTCGGCGGCCTCCTGGACCTGCTGACGACATCCCAGGAGGTGTGGTGGGTGCTCCTCGCCCTCGGTGGGGCGAAGCTCGTGGCCACCGTGCTGACCCTCGGCTCCCACGGCTCGGGCGGCGCCTTCATGCCGAGCCTGTTCATCGGGGCGGCGCTCGGCGCCGGCGCCGCCGACCTCGTCGGCCCCTTCTGGTCGATCTCTGCGCTCCAACCTGGCGCCTTCGCCGTCGTGGGGATGGCGGCCACCTTCGCCGCCGTGGCCCGAGCGCCGCTCACCTCGATCCTCATCGTCTTCGAGATCACCGGCGACTACGGACTCGTCCTGCCGCTCATGCTGGCTGCCTCGCTGGCCACCTTCCTGGCGGACCTCCTCCACCCCGAGAGCGTGTACACCATGGCGCTGCGGCGGCGCGGCATCCACCTCACCCGTCGCAGCGAGGTCGACGTGCTCGACACCGTGGCCGTCGGTTCGGTCGCGGGTCCGATCGCCGCCGTCGTGGACCCGGCGATGTCGACGGCGGACGTCCAGGGCCTCCTCGACCGGCATCGCCACCACGGGCTTCCGGTGGTGGCGAACGGGCGGCTCGTCGGGGTGATCACCGTCACCGACATCGTCCGCACCGGGGGACCGTCCGACGCGGTCTCCGCCGCCGACGCCATGACGCCTCGACCGGTGACGGCCACGCTCGAGACGCCCGTATCGGTGGCCCTGGAGCGCATGGCGTCCATCGGGGTGGGACGGGTGCCGATCGTGGCGGAGGACGATCCCACCCGCCTCGTCGGCCTGTTCCGGCGCGAGGACGCCGTCACCGCCTACCACCTGGCGCTCGGCCAGGAGGTCGATCACGAGGTGGACACGGAGCGCCTCCGCACCCGAATCGATCCCGGCGCCCGGTTCTTCGAGGTGATCGTCGGCACGGACTCCCTGGCAGACGGGCGGCTGCTCAAGGAGCTCCCGGTGCCGGGTGCGGGGACGATCGTGTCGGTGCGCCGGGGGCTGAACGTGATCGTCCCCGACGGCAGCACCCGCCTCGCGGCCGGCGACGTCCTCACGTTCTTCGGCAGCACCGTCGCCGCCGATCAGTTCGAACGCCGACTCGGCGGCGCCGAGCACGTCACCGGAGAGATCCGGCTGGGCGCCGAGGGGGCCACGTACTTCGAGGTCGAGATCCCGGTCGGCTCCTCGACGGACGGCCGTCGCGTCGCCGAGGTCGCCATCCCCTCGGGATGCACGGTGGTGGCGGTCCGCCGGGGCGACGACACGCTGGTCCCCGACGGCGCCACGGTGCTGCGGGCGGGGGACGTGCTCACGATCTTCGCCCTGCCGGGGAGCAGGGACCAGTTCGTCGAGCGGTTGAGGGGCGCCGGGTAGGGCATCGGGCCCTCCTAGGTTGTCCGTCGAACCCCACCGCTCGAGGAGACCATGCGCCCGATCCGACTCGCCTTCCAGCTCCACCCCCAGCATGCCGACTACGACACGATGCGTCGGGCAGCCGTCGAGGCCGAGGAGCTGGGGTTCGACATCCTCTACAACTGGGACCACTTCTTCCCGCTGTACGGCGACGCGGACGGCGCCCACTTCGAGTGCTGGACCCAGCTCGCCTCCTTCGCCGAGGTCACGAACCACATCGCCATCGGTCCCCTCGTCACCTGTAACTCGTACCGCAACCCCAACTACCTGGCCGACATGGCCCGTACGGTCGACCACATCTCCGGCGGCCGGGTGATCCTCGGCATCGGGGCGGGGTGGTTCGAGAAGGACTACGAGGAGTACGGCTACGAGTTCGGGACCGCCGGCGATCGGCTCCGGGCCCTGGACCGCGATCTCCCCGTCATCCGGGAGCGGCTCGGCAAGCTGAACCCGCCGCCCATGGGTGACATGCCGATCATGGTGGGCGGCGGCGGCGAGAAGGTCACGCTGCGCATCACCGCCGAGAACGCCGACATCTGGCACGGCTTCGGGGATCCCGACAAGTTCCGGCACAAGAACGGCGTCCTCGACGAGTGGTGCGCGAAGGCCGACCGTGATCCATCCGAGATCGAGCGATCGGGCGGCGTGCCCAGCGAGCAGTGGGACGCGACGTCCTACGGCGACGCCATGGTCGAGGCCGGCGCGGAGCAGCTCACGTTCGGGCTGGGCGGCCCCGACTACGACCTGCGGCCCTTCGAGAAGTGGCTGGCGTGGAGGGACGAGCGGAACCGCGACCGGGGCTGATGGGGGCCGACTCCCGGCGTCCGGCCCTGCTCGACCTCCTCGAGGGATACGCGCCGACGGCGCCCGACGCCATCCGGCACCGCAGTGCCACCCTCGAGCACGTTCGGGCCACCGCCCGGCCCTTCGACCGCGACGACACCGACCCCGGCCACGTCACCGCAAGCGGCTTCGTCCTGCACCCCGGGGGAGGATCGGTGCTCCTCGTCCTCCACCGCACGGTCGGGCGATGGATCCAGCCCGGCGGGCACGTCGACCCGGCGGACCCCTCCCCGGGGGAGGCGGCGGCCCGAGAAATCGTCGAGGAGACGGGCGTCACGGGGCTCCGGCCGATCGGGTTGGGGCTCCTCGACGTCGACGTCCACCGCTATCCCGCCCGCGAGGGTGGCGACCCGGCGCACCTCCACTTCGACCTGCGGTTCGGATTCCGGGCCGAAAGCGACGGGCTCGAGCCGGCCGACGAGGTCGTGACGGCTCGGTGGGTGCCGGTGGGCGATCTCGAGGTGCTCGAGCGATCGGTGCGGCGGCCGGCCACCGCGCTGCTGCGCCTATCCTGACCGGCGGCCATGTCCACCTACGTCGACCTCCTCTGGCGCGCCGCTCGGCTCCGGCGCGACCCCTACCTGCGGATGACCCTCGCCCCCGACGGTGTCGCCGACGGGGCGCTCATCGTCGCAGCCATCCACGGCGTGCTGGTCGTGCCTGCGCTCATTCGGGGTGCCGATCTCGTCGTGCTCGTGCGGTTCGTGTTGAGCGGGATGTTCGGCTGGCTGATCCTGTCGGGCCTCGTGTATCTCATCGGCCGGCACCTCCTCGAGGGCTACGGCAGCTACCAGGGGATGATGGCCGCGTCCTCCCTGGCCTACGGCCCGCTCCTGCTGGCCATCCCCATCGCTCTGTTCATCGACGTCGGATTCGCCTCCCTCATCCCGTCGATCTGGCTGCTCGCCTGCGTCTGGATGGCTGCCCAGCAGGCCCTGGAGCTGTCGAAGGAGCACGCCGCCCTGGCGGCCATCGGTGGATACGCGGCGTGGGTGATCATCCAGACGATCCTGTCGTTCTGACGGGCCGGTGCCGACCTACCGGATCGACATCGCCTACGACGGGTCGGGCTTCCGCGGGTACGCCCGCAACGCCGGGGTGCGGTCGGTCCAGGAGACGCTCGAGGACTTCCTGAGCAGGATGGCCGGGGAGCCGGTCGACACCGTCGTGGCCGGTCGAACCGACGCCGGCGTGCACGCCCGTCAGAACGTCGTGTCGTTCTCCACGGGCGCGACCCTGGATCCGGAGCGACTCCGCCGCGCCATCACGTCGACGCTGGGCCCCGAGATCGTCGTGCGGTCCGCCTCCGTCGTGCCCGACGACTTCCACGCGCGGTTCTCGGCCGGCGCCCGGGCCTACCGGTACTTCGTCGACGACTCGGGGACACCCGATCCCCTCCGACGGGGATCGGTCTGGGCGGTGCGATGGCCCCTCGACGTGGAACGGATGGACGCTGCGGCGGCGGCCTTCGTCGGGGACCACGACTTCGCCTCGCTCTGCCGGCGCCAGGAGGGGCGGTCGACGGAGCGAACCGTGCTGGCCGCCACGTGGGAGCGCGCCGAGGACGGCGTGGCCGTCTACCGGGTCGCGGCGACGGCCTTCTGCCATCAGATGGTCCGATCGATGGTGGCACTCTCCGTCGACGTCGGGCGGGGGGCGGTCGAGGCGGACGACGTCCCTGCGATCCTCGCCGCGCGGGACCGGAACGCGGCGCGGGGCGCGGCTCCGCCCCACGGTCTCGTCCTGTGGCGGGTGACCTACTAGAAGCGTGCCTCGGAGATCCGGGACCAACAGCGCGCTGGACGGCGCAGCTCCTCGACCGCTCGAGGACAGGGCCGATCGTCAGGTGACGGCTTCGACGACCTTCCGGATCGTGGCGAGCACCGCCGGGTCGCCGTCCACCGAGAGTGCGTCCGCCCCGATGCGGCCCCAGGCCCAGCGGTCGAGGACGTCGGCGCTGGCGGTGATCACCGTGTCCGGCCCGGTGACGCCCCCCGAGTGCCAGCGCCAGCCGGGGCCGTCGGCCGTCGTCCCCAGTTCCATGTGCCAGGTGTCCCCGGTGTCGGCGGAGCGAACGACCACCACCCGTTCGTCGGGGTCGAAGGGAGTCCCCGCGGCGACGCCTGCTCGGACCGGAGAGAGCACCTCGTCGACGCCATCGGCGGCGATCTTCGGATCGAGCGGGGTGGAGAACCCGTGCGCCAGTTCGGCGTCGATGCGATGGATCGCGGTCTCGTGGGCCATCCGTCGGAACCAGAAGGCGGTGGTCCGATTCGAGCGATCGAACGTCGTGACCGGGGTGGCGGGATCGGCCTCCGCCAGCGTCTCGTGGAGGCGTTCGAGACCCTCGACGTACCAGGCGATCAGGTCGTCGCCCTCGAGCCCCTCCGGCTCCTCGCGTTCGGGCGCCGTGAGCAGCCGCTCCCGGACGATCCGCTCCTTGTGGCGGTGGACGGAGCCGGTGTGGAGGAGCAGCTCACGCATGGTCCAGCCGGGACAGGAGGGGACGGCTGCGTCGAGTCCGTGACCGGCGACGTCCGCGAGGCGATGTCCCTCGACGTCCAGTGCGGTGAGATAGCGCTTCGCCGAGAGGGTCACGTTGCACCGCTCACGTCGATCTCTTTCATCGCCGCCACGATCTCGTCGAGCTGCTGCTCGTCGCGAGTCTCGACCGCGAAGGAGATCTGGGTGGTGCCGAAGGGCAGGCCGCTGCCCTCCCGGCGGTGTTCGACCTGGACGACGTTGGCGCCGATCTCTGCGACGGCGGACGCGATCCGAGCGAGCTGTCCGGGGACGTCGGGCACGAGCACCCGGAAGGAGCCGAACCGGCCGGCGGCGTGCAGGCCCTTGCGGATCACCCGATCGATGAGGAGCAGGTCGACGTTCCCACCGGAGAGCACGACCACGGTCGGCCCCTCCACGTCGGGGACGAGTCCGGCGAACAGGGCGGCCAGTCCGGCCGCCCCGGACGGCTCGACGAGGAATTTGGCTCGCTCCAGCAGGAGCGCCACCGCCGACGTCATCTCGTCGTCGTCCACCGTCACGATGTCGTCGACGAAGGCCTCGAGGTGGGCGAAGACGAGCTCGGAGGGACGCGAGACCGCGATGCCGTCGGCGAGGGTGAACCGCGGCTCGACCGGTGTGGGCTCTCCGGCCGCACGGCTGGCGACGTAGGTGGCGGCTGCGGCGGCCTCGACCCCGATCACGACGGTGTCGGGGTGGAGCCGCTTGATCGCCGCCGCGGACCCGGCGCAGAGCCCTCCGCCGCCGACGGGGATGACGACGGCGCCGGGCTCGGGCATCTGGTCGATGAGTTCGAGGCCGAGGCCCGCCTGGCCGGTCAGGATGTCCCGGTCGTCGTAGGGGTGGACGAAATGGGCTCCCGACTCCTCTCGATACCGCATCGCAGCGTCGACGGCGTCACCGAGACCGGCGCCGCCGAGCACGACCTCTGCGCCGTAGGACCGGGTGGCCGTCACCTTCGGCAGGGGCGCCGCCTCGGGCATGAACACGGTGGCATCGATGCCGAGAGTCGAGGCGGCGAGGGCCACCCCCTGGGCGTGGTTGCCAGCGGAGGCCGCCACGACGCCCGCCTCCCGCTGGGCGTCGTCGAGCAGCGAGAGGGCGTTCATGGCCCCGCGGACCTTGAACGACCCGGTGCGCTGGAGGTTCTCCGCCTTCAGCCAGATGTCGGAGCCGGTCATCCGGGCGAAGGTGTGCCCCGGCAGGAGGGGGGTCTCGAGTGCGACCGGCGCCGCCCGCACCGCCGCCTCGCGTATGGCGTCGATCGTGATGAGATCGGTGTCCACCCGGCGCAACCTACACGTCACGAGGGAATTGCGGTTGGCCGAACCGGCCGATACCATCGGCCGCCGTGCTCGTCCTCGAGCACCCTCTCTTGTGCCCCGCGCACGTCCGAGCGAGAACGAAACGGGAACGATCCTGGCATGAAACAGAAGACCTACACGCCGCGAGCCGGCGACATCGAGCGCTCCTGGTGGGTGGTGGACGCCACCGACCTGCCCCTCGGCCGCCTCGCCTCGGAGGTCGCCAAGGTGCTGCGCGGCAAGCACAAGCCCACGTTCGCCCCCCACATGGACGGCGGCGACTACGTCGTCGTGGTGAACGCCGAGAAGGTCGGACTCACCGGTGGCAAGGCCGGACGTAAGTCCTACTACCGGCACTCGGGATATCCGGGCGGGCTCTCCGAGTCGGGCTTCCTGGAGTTGCTCGAGAAGCATCCCGAGCGGATCATCGAGCGGGCGGTGCGGGGCATGCTCCCGAAGAACCGCCTCGGTCGGGCGATGTTCCGCAAGCTGAAGGTCCACGCCGGACCCGACCACCCCCATGCCGGGCAACAGCCCCAGCCCCTCGAGATCGACGCACGAAAGGTCCAGACCGCATGACGAAGCCGCTCACGCAGACCGTCGGCCGCCGCAAGGAGTCGGTGGCCCGCGTGCGTCTCTACGACGGCGAGGGCACCCTCAGCCTCAACGGCCGTCCGCTCGAGACCTACTTCCCCAACGTCGCCAACCGGCTCCGCATCCTCGAGCCCTTCCGTGTGGCCGGGGTCGAGGGCCGGTACGACGTCCACGCCACCCTCGAGGGCGGCGGGACCACCGGGCAGACCGACGCCCTGCGCCTCGGGATCGCCCGGGCGCTCAGCGACGTGAACCCCGAGCTGCGGTCCCCGCTGAAGAAGGCCGGCCTCCTCACTCGCGACGACCGGATCGTGGAGAGCAAGAAGTACGGGCTCCGCAAGGCCCGGCGCGCCAAGCAGTTCACGAAGCGCTGAACCCGGCGCCCATCGGCGCCGATCGCCTTCTCATGGCCGACCGGAACCTCTTCGGCACCGACGGGGTGCGCGGCGTCGCCAACGTCGACCTCACACCCGAGCTCGCCATGGGCCTCGCGCGCGCCGCCGGCGACGGCCGGCCCGGCACGGCGGTCGTCGGACGGGACACCCGTCGCTCGGGCCCCATGCTCGCCTCGGCCGTGCACGCGGGCTTCCAGGCCGCCGGCTACGACACGGTCGACCTCGGCATCGTCCCCGTCGGCGCCGTCTCCTACACCACCCGGGCCGTCAACGCCACCTTCGGCGTCATGATCTCCGCCTCCCACAACCCGGCGCCGGACAACGGGATCAAGTTCTTCGGAGGCGACGGTGCGAAGCTCGACGACGATCGGGAGGCGGCCATCGAGGGCCGACTGGCGGCCGGTCCGCCCTGGCACGACGTCCGCGGGGCCGACGTGGGCATCGACTCGTCGGTCGGCGACGCCGTCGATCGCTACGTCGACCACCTCGTCGACACCGCCGACTACGGGCTCTCGGGCATCGAGATCGCCCTGGACTGCGCCAACGGCGCGGCCTTCCTCGCCGCCCCCCGGCTGTTCGAGCGTCTCGGCGCGGACGTCGACGTCCACGCCGCGGAGCCGAGCGGCATGAACATCAACGAGGGCTGCGGCGCGGTGCACCCCGGGTATCTCGCCGAGCGGGCCGAGGGGCGCATCGGCCTCGCCTTCGACGGCGACGCCGACCGGCTCATCGCCGTCGACGAGGACGGCCGGCCCGTCGACGGCGACGTGATCATGGCGATCCTCGCCCGTCACATGCGGTCTCGCGACGAGCTGCCGGGGGACCTGGTGGTGGCGACGGTGATGTCCAACCTGGGGTTCAAGCGGGCGATTCGATCGATGGGCCTCACCATGGAGGAGACCCCGGTCGGCGACCGGTACGTCCTCGAGGCGCTGCGGCGCACCGATGCCGGGCTCGGGGGCGAGCAGAGCGGGCACGTCATCTTCCATCGCGAGCCGACGGGCGACGGGCTCCTCACGGCCGTCCGCCTCCTCGGGGTCGTCGCGGCCACCGGCTCGCAACTGCGGGAGCTGCGGCGGGTGATGATCGAGTACCCGCAGGTGCTGCGGAACGTGCACGTCCGTGTGAAGGAACGGCTCCCCGACGCCGACGCCGTGTGGGCGGCCGTGGAGATGATGGAGAAGCGCCTCGGCGACGACGGCCGGGTCCTCGTCCGGGCCTCGGGCACCGAGCCCCTCGTGCGCGTGATGGTGGAGGCCGCCGAGGCCCCCGACGCCGCCGCGGTCGCCGACGAGCTGGCCATCGTGGTGCGGCGGGAACTCGGCGGCGCCGGCCCGGACACACCGCCCGGCCAGTAGGCTGATCCGGACTGCAGTCACCCTGCGTGGCTGCCGATACAACAGAACGAGACCGACGCGGACGAACCACCTCAGCGCCTGCCCTCGCTCCGGCGAGGTGACGAGGAAGGGGGAGTATCGAACCGTCGGCGGATGCCCTCTCGGCCCACCCGGGGTCGTGACGGCTCGGAGCAAACCCCGGAGGCGACTCCGGGACCAGAGACCGAGCCGCATCGGGGCGGGATCGACCAGATCCCGCGAGCACCGCGCCGGTCTCCCGACCAGAGGAGATTCCCGTGTGCGGGATCATGGGTTACGTCGGCCCGCGTGAGGCCACCCCCATCCTGATCGACGGCCTCGGCCGTCTCGAATACCGCGGCTACGACTCGGCGGGGGTCGCCGTCCTCGACGGCGACCTGCTCACGGTCCGCAAGGCCGAGGGCAAGCTCGCCCGCCTCGTCGGCGCTCTCGACGCCGAACCCGCGCCCGGCCGCGCCGGGATCGGGCACACCCGCTGGGCGACGCACGGCCCGCCCACCGACTTCAACGCCCACCCCCACACGGACCCCGGCCACCAGTTCGTCGTGGTCCACAACGGGATCATCGAGAACTTCCTGCCGCTCAAGGAGGACCTCGTCACCCGCGGCGCCGCCTTCGCATCGGAGACCGACAGCGAGGTGCTCGCCCACCTCGTCGCCGAGGAGTACGACGGCGACCTCCTCGCCGCGGTCCGCAGTGCCGTGGCGCGCGCCACCGGCGCGTACGCCCTCGTGGCGATGACCGTGCACGAGCCGGGGCGGATCGTCGCCTGCCGGATGGTGAGTCCGCTGATCGTGGGGATCGGCGAGGGGGAGATGTACCTGGCCTCCGACATCCCGGCCATCCTCCACCACACGCGGGAGATCATGGTGATCGAGAACGGCGAGATCGTCGACGTCACCACCGAGGGGATCCGCATCGAGACGCTCGACGGCCGACCCGTCGATCGCGACCCCCTCGAGATCACCTGGGACGCCGAGCAGGCGGAACGGGGCGGCTACGAGCACTTCATGCTCAAGGAGATCTTCGAGCAGCCCCAGGCAGCCACCGAGACGATCAGCGGGCGGATCGCCGAGGACGGGTCCATCGACCTCGAGGACGTCCACTTCGACGACGAGTTCCTCGCCGGCGTCGAGAAGATCTGGATCACGGCCTGCGGGACCGCCTTCCACGCGGGTCTCGTGGGCAAGGACGTGTTCGAGCGCCTGCTGCGGATCCCCACGGAGGCCGCCTACGCCCACGAGCTGCGCTACCGCGATCCCATCATCCGGCCCGGCACGCTCACCATCGCCATCAGCCAGTCCGGCGAGACCGCCGACACGCTCGCGGCGGCCAGGCTCGCCCAGGAGCGGGGCTCCCGGCTCCTCGCCCTGACGAACGTCGTCGGCTCCACGCTGAGCCGCGACTCCGACGACATCGTCTACACGCGCGCCGGCCCCGAGATCGCCGTCGCGTCGACGAAGGCGTACCTCACCATGCTCGTGGGCGAGTACCTGATGGCCCTCGCCTTCGGCCGCGCCCGCGGGATCCTCGACGAGGCGCTCGCCACCGAACTCACCGAGGGTCTTCGGCGCCTGCCCACCCTCATCGAGGAGACGTTGAAGCGCGAGAGCGAGGTCACCGACATCATCGACGGCTTCGCCGGCGTCGACGACGTCTATTTCATCGGCCGGGGGCTCGACTACGCCGTGGCCATGGAGGGGTCCCTGAAGCTCAAGGAGATCTCCTACATGCACAGTGAGGCGATGCCGGCGGGGGAGCTGAAGCACGGCACCCTCGCGCTCGTGACCGAGGGCACCCCGGTCGTCGTCGTCCTCACCCAGACGGACGTCTACGACAAGACGGTGAGTGCCGTGCAGGAGGTGAAGGCCCGCGGCGCCCACGTGATCGCCGTCGCCTACGACGACGACACCGAGGTCGCCAAGTACGCCGACCGCGTGCTCCGCATTCCCCGGGTGCCCGACCTCCTCAGCCCGGTCCTGTCGATCGTGCCGCTGCAGCTGCTGGCCTATCACGTCGCCGTCGCCCGCGGCAACGACGTCGATCAGCCCCGTAACCTGGCCAAGAGCGTCACCGTCGAGTAGCGGGAGGGATCGTGCGCATCGTCGGCCTCGGCGTCGACCTCGCCGAGATCGAGCGGGTCGGCCGCGTGCTCGCGAAGTATCCGCGGTTCGCCGAGCGCTGCTTCACCGACCACGAGCGCGAGTACGCCTTCCGCTTCGCCAAGCCGGAGCGACGCCTCGCCGCCCGGTTCGCCGGCAAGGAGGCGGTCATGAAGTCCATGGGCACCGGGTGGCGTCGCATCCGGTGGCGGGACGTCGAGATCACCGGCGGCGGCAAGCCGACGGTCAACGTCTTCGGCACCGCTGCCCGCCGCGCCGAGATGCTCGGCGTCACCGGGTTCGAGGTCACCATCACCCACACCGACACCGACGCCCTGGTCTTCGCCATCGCCCTCGGTGAACACTGAGCTGTCTCCCGGCCGGACTTCACCCGGGCGGCCGAGGCCTCAGAGCGCTTCGGTCTGGCGGGCCCAGACGCCGATCGCGGTGACGACGAGGAAGCCGGCGGCGGCGACGAGCATCGGCATCGCCGGGGACTCGGGAGCCCCGAGGACGGCCGTGTCGGTGCCGTCGGGCCACGGCCACAGCACCCGCAGCGATCCGACCATGAGGCCGATGAGCGCCGCCATCACGGTGTCGTGGTGGGTGCGCAGCAGTCGGTCGAGGAGGGTGCTGAAGGCGGCCAGCGACAGGACGGCCGCGATCCCGAAGAGGGCGAGCACGGCGACGTCGCGGTCGTTCACGGCGGCGATCACGGCCTCGTACATGCCGAGCATGAGGAGGATGAACGAGCCCGAGATGCCGGGGAGGATCATCGCCACGATGGCGACGGCCCCGGCGCCGAAGAACATCCACGCAGACGGGTCGGTCACCTCCGACGTGCGGAGTCCGAGCAGCAGGAAGAACACGACGGCGACCGCGGCGCCGACGGCATAGCGGGTCGTGTCCCAGCGCCCGACCAGCCGCCAGGCGATCGGGATGGATCCGAGCACGAGGCCGAAGAAGGCGGCGGCGACGTTGCGGGGCTCGTCCTCCAGGAGGTTCTCGAGGAGGGCGGCGAGGCTGACGATCGCCAGGACGATGCCGGCCAGGAGGGGAAGGAGGAACGACCACTCGACCCCCTTCAGGCGCTCCCAGCCCTCGGCGAAGCGGGCCTTCGCGAAGGAGCCGAGGGCGCCGGCCCCCTCCCGGATGGCGTGGACCAGCCGCTCGTAGATCCCGAGGACGAGGGCGACGGTGCCGCCGGAGACCCCGGGGACCACGTCGGCGGACCCCATGAGGAAGCCGCGCACGATGTTGAGGAGGGCGCGCATGGCGCGGCAGGCTACCCCTCCTGCGGCCGGCACCGCTCCTACCATCGGCCCATGCGCCCCGTCATCACGCCGGAGGAGTCGGCTCGCCTCGACGAGGCGGCGTCGGACCCGGTCGAGACGCTCATGGACCGCGCCGGAGCCGGAATCGCCCGGGCAGCCGCGCAGATGGGCGTCGGCTACGGGAGCCGCGTGATCGCCCTCGCCGGACCGGGGAACAACGGTGGCGACGCCTACGTCGCCGCCCGGCTGCTGCGTGGCCGGGGTGCCCACGTCGAGGTCCGCGCCCTCGGCTATCCCCGCGGCGACTGGTCGGCGGCCCGGAAGGCGGCGTGCGCTGCCGTGGCCGCCGGGGTGCGGGTCCGCCCGCTCGGACCGCCGGACGACGCCGACCTCGTCGTGGACGGTCTCTTCGGAGCGGGGTTCCACGGGTCGCTCCCCGACGACGCGGCCGCCTGGGCGGAGGCCGGTGGGCGGGTCCTCTCCGTCGATCTCCCCAGCGGACTCGACGGCACGGACGGGAGCACCGAGGGGCCGGTGTTCCGCGCCGAACGCACCGTCACCTTCCACGCGCTCAAGGTCGGGCACGTGCTCGGCGACGGCCCGACGGTGACGGGCGAGGTCGAGGTCGTCGACATCGGCCTGACCGGCGGAGACCCCGCCCTGCGCCTGTGCGAGGACGCCGACGCGCCGGCCCCGCCCCGGGAGCGCACCGCCCACAAGTGGTCGACGGGCGCCGTGCTCGTCGTCGGGGGCTCGCCGGGTCTCGAGGGGGCGGCGGTGCTGGCGGGGCGGGCCGCTCTCGAAGCGGGCGCCGGATACGTGCGGGTGGCGTGCCACCCCGACGCCGCCGGCGTCGTGACGCGAGCGGAGCCGTCGCTGACGACCATGGGGTGGGAGCCCGACGACGTCCTCACCGCCGCCGAGCGGTTCGACGTGATCGCCCTCGGAACGGGGCTCGGGCCCGGTGACGATGCCGCGGCGATCACCAAGGCGATCCTCGATCGCTGGGACGGAGTCCTCGTGCTCGACGCCGACGGGCTCACCGCAGCATCGGCGCGGACGATCGAAGCGTCGGCCGCCGATGTCGTGCTGACACCCCACGCCGGGGAGTTCGAGCGCTTGTTCGACGAGGCCCCCGGGCTCGACGCCATCGAGCGGGCCGTCGCGTCGAGCGGCGCCGTCGTGCTCGCCAAGGGGGGCCCCACGATCGTCGCTGGTCGGGAACGCTGGGCCGTGACCTCGGGGGGCTCCGAGTTGGCCACCCTCGGGTCGGGCGACGTCCTCACCGGCATGATCGCCGCGTTCGCGGCCCGCGGCCTGCCGCCCGAAGTGGCCGCCCGATCGGCCGCCCACCGTCACGGACGCGCCGGCGCCGCCATCGCCGGCTCCCGCACGGTCACCGCCTCTCGGCTCGTCGACGAGATCGGCCGGTGGTCGTGGTGAGGCCGTCGTGGATCGAAGTGGATCTCGGCGCCATCGCCGACAACGTTCGGGCCATCGGCGAGGCCGTGGCGCCCGCCCGGGTGTGCGCGGTGGTGAAGGCCGACGGCTACGGCCACGGCGACGTGCCCGTCGCCGAGACGGCGCTGGAGGCCGGGGCGGATCGGCTGGCGGTCGCCCTCGTCGGCGAGGGGATCCGGCTGCGGGAGGCGGGCATCGATGCGCCGATCCTGCTCCTGTCGGAGCCGGTGGAGCGCGACGCCGACGACGTGGTCGCCTGGCGGCTCACCCCCTCCGTCTACCGCGCCTCGTTCCTGGAGGCGGTCGCCGATGCCGCGCCGCCCGGGTATCCGGTCCACGTCGTGGCCGACACGGGCATGCACCGCGTGGGTGCCCCACCGGTGTCGGCGGCCGGCCTGTGCCGGGAGGTGGTCGACCGAGGCCTGCGGCTCGAAGGGATCTGGACCCACTTCGCCGTGGCCGAGGAGGACCCCGAGTTCACGAGGCTCCAGCTGCAGCGCCTCATGGACCTCGTGGCGGAGCTCGACGATCCGCCCGAGACGGTGCACGCCTCGAACACGGCGGGCGGCCTGGGGTTCCCGGAGGCCCGCATCGACATGGTCCGGGCCGGCATCGGCATCTACGGATTGCGGCCCACCCCGGGATTCGCCGAGGGCGTGCCGCTCCGGCCGGCGATGCGGGTGGTGTCGCGCGTCTCCTACGTTCAGCACCACGAGGCCGGGACCCGGCCGTCGTACGGGCGGGTCCGCCCGCTCCCCGACGCCGCGACCGTGGCGACGGTTCCCATCGGCTATGCGGACGGGGTGTCCCGGCGTCTCGGAGACACCGGCGGCGGGGTCCTGGTCCGCGGCAGGCGCTACCCCTTCGCCGGTCGGGTGACGATGGATCAGATCATGGTCGACCTGGGCGACGACCCCGTCGAGGTCGGTGACGAGGTGGTCCTCCTCGGTCGCCAGGGCGACGAGGAGATCTCCGCCGACGAGTGGGCGGAACGGCTCGGCACGATCAACTACGAGATCGTCTGCGGGTTCGGCCCGCGACTTCCCCGGCGGTACGTGTCATGACGCTGACCGCCGTACCCGGCGTCCGGGTGGGGCACTGGACCCATCCCGATCGGATCACGGGGGTGACCGTGG
This sequence comes from Acidimicrobiia bacterium, assembly GCA_033722675.1. Lineage (GTDB taxonomy): Bacteria > Actinomycetota > Acidimicrobiia > Spongiisociales > UBA11373 > DATHYU01. The sequence continues at coordinate 32,457 of JAWVYO010000010.1, forward strand.
TGGTGCCGCCTCGCCCCAACGTGTGCGCCGCCGAGGTCAGGGGCGCGTCGCCGGGGACCCGGGAGACGGCCCTGCTGGCGCCGGGCATGAAGGTGCAGGAGGTCCATGCGATCACCCTGTCGGGAGGGAGCGCCTTCGGTCTGGCGACCGCCGACGGCGTCGTCTCGGCCCTCGAAGCCGACGGGATCGGATACGAGACGCCGATCGGGGTGGTGCCGATCGTGCCGGGGGCCATCCTCTTCGACGGCTCGGTGGCCGATCCCTCGCTCCGTCCTCGTCCCGAGCACGGCGCCGCCGCCTATGCGGCTGCGACGAGCGAGCCCGTCGTCCAGGGAAGGGTCGGCGCCGGGGCCGGCGCCACGGCGGCCAAGTGGCGCGGATTCGACCGGCGGGTGCCCGCCGGCGTGGGCTCGGTGGCCGTGGCCACACCCGCCGGACCACTGGTGGCGGCGCTCGCGGTGGTCAACGCGGTGGGCGACGTGTTCAGCCTCGAGGGGGAGTCGCTCACGGGAGGCAGCGCCGAGCCGCCACTCGAGCGGGTCCCGATCGACCCGCTGCAGAACACGACGCTCATGGTCCTCGCCACCGACGCCCGGTTGGATCGCCTGGAGCTCCAGCGCCTGTGTGTGCGCGCCCACGACGCCCTCGGCGCATGTCTGCGGCCGGGGCACACTCGATATGATGGCGACGTCGTCTTCGCCCTCTCCTGTGGAGACCGGGAGGGGGATCCCGACGCCCTCGGCGAGGCGGCTTTCACGGCGATGGGACGTGCCTTCGCCGCAGCGATCAGGGCGTCGTAGCAACCGATTCCGCCCCAAGGACCATGACCGCCGCCACCGAACTCCAGGAGCTGTCCGTCGTCGCTTCGACGTGCACGGCGTGTCGGCTCGCCGAGACACGCACCTCGGTGGTGTTCGGCGTGGGGTCGCCCGATGCCGACGTCGTGTTCGTCGGGGAGGCGCCCGGCCGCAACGAAGACCTGCAGGGCGTCCCCTTCGTGGGTGCCGCCGGCGACCTGCTGAACCGGCTCCTGGACGAGCAGGGGATCGACCGGGACGAGGTCTACATCGCCAACGTGCTGAAGTGCCGGCCGCCGAAGAACCGCGACCCGCGGCCCGACGAGATCGACGCCTGCAAGGGCTACCTCCGCACCCAGCTCACCCTCATCGACCCCGCGGTGGTCGTCACGCTGGGCAACTTCGCAACGAAGCTGCTGCTCAAGCGCAACGTGGGGATCACGCGCCTGCGGGGCCAGGTCTACCCGTGGTGGAACCGGTCGCTCGTGCCGACGTTCCACCCCGCCGCCGCGCTGCGGGGTGGCGACCGGATCACCGATCAGATGCGCCACGACTTCGCGCTCGTGAAGGGGGAGCTGGAGCGTCCCGCCACCCCACCCCCGGACCTGGATCCGGAGGCCGACGGGCCGGCCGGGCCGGACGAGGCGGCCGAGCAGTTGGGTCTGTTCTCGTGAAGATCGACCTCGTGTGCGCCACCGAGGCCGACACCCGCGCGGCGGGCCGCCGTCTCGCCAGCCTCCTGCGCGTGGGAGACGTCGTCCTGCTCGGGGGGTCGCTCGGTGCCGGCAAGACGGTGTTCGCTTCGGGCATCGCAGAGGGGCTGGGCGTGTCGCAGACCGTCACGAGCCCCACCTTCGTGCTCGCCAAGTCCTATGACGGGCTCATGCGGATGGTCCACGCCGACGTGTACCGCATCGGCTCGTCGGGCGAGTTCGAGGATCTCGACCTCCTCACCGAGGCAGCCGACGGCGTCCTCGTCGTCGAGTGGGGGGACGTGGTGGAGCAGGCGCTCCCCGACGACCATCTCATGGTGCGGCTCGAGCCGGGTCCCGACGGCTCCCGTTCGGTCTCGCTGATCGCCCACGGGTCGTGGTCCCGCCGTCCGCTCGAGGAGATGCGCCTGTGAAGATCGTCGCCATCGAGTCCGCCACCGCCGCCTCGTCGATCGCCCTCGGAGAGGCCCGGGAGGTGGTCGCCGCCGCCAGCCGGACCGACCGGCGTGGCCATGTCGAGTTCCTCACGCCCGCGCTCGAGTTCTGTTTCTCACAGGCCGGGTGGGAGCCCTCCGACGTGGACGCGGTGGTCGTCGACGTGGGTCCCGGGCTGTTCAGCGGGATCCGCGCCGGCCTCGCCACGGCCCAGGCGCTGGCGGGCGCGGTGGGCGCACAGCTCGTGCCGGTGGTGTCGCTCGACGTGGTCGCCCTGCGCGCCGCCACGGGACGCCGCCGGATCTGGTCGGTGGTCGACGCCCGACGCGGCGAGGTGGCGGTCGCCCCCTACCGTCCGGTTCCCGGCGGCGTCGTGCGCGACGGGCCCATCGAGCTCGTGACCCCCAACACCTTCCGGGGCATGCTCGAATCCGACCCGGTGGACAAGCTCGTCGTGGGGGACTGGGCGTCGGTCGCCGACGAGACGTTCCGGGGTGTCCACGGCGTGAAGAAGGGTCGTCCCCGGTATCCGCACGCGGAGGCGGCGATCCAGCTGGCTGCCGGCATGGTCGAGCGCGACGACGTGCCCCATCCCGACGAGGTCCGTCCCCGCTACCTGCGGGAGCCCGACGTCCAGATCTCGTGGACCGACTACCGCCAGGAGGGCGCGTGGGGGTCGTGACCGAACTCCGGCTCCGAACGATGCGGGGCGACGACCTCGACGCGGTCCTCGCGCTCGAACGGTCGATCTACCCCGATCCGTGGTCGGAGGCCGTGTTCCGCGAGGAGATCGCCCGTCACGACCGGGTCTACCTGGTGGCCGAGGAGGGCGCCCGGGTGGTGGGGTTCGCCGGTCTGCTGCTCGTCGCCGGCGACGCCCACGTCACGACGCTCGCCGTCGATCCGGGCGCCCGCGGGCGTCGGCTCGGGACCCGGCTCATGCTCGCCCTCGCCGACGAGGCGCTCACGACGGGGGCGGGGCACCTGACGCTCGAGGTCCGTGTGTCGAACACGGCGGCCCGGCGCCTGTACGAGCGCTTCGGCTTCGAGTCGGTCGGCGTGCGCAAGGACTACTACCGCACGGAGGACGCGCTGGTCATGTGGGCGACCGACATCGACACCCCCGCATATCGGGAGCACCTCGAAGGGATCCGGAGGGAACTGCCATGACGACCGAACCGCTCGTGCTCGGCATCGAGACGAGTTGCGACGAGACCGCGGTGGGCGTGGTGCGGGGCCGGACGGTGCTCGCCAACGAACTCGCCACCCAGGTGGACGAGCACGCCCGCTTCGGCGGCGTCGTCCCGGAGGTGGCGGCGCGCGCCCACGTCGAGGCGATCCGGACGCTCACGCACCGCGCCCTGGCGCGTGCCGGGGTGCACCAGATGGATCTGGACGCCGTGGCCGCGACCCGGGGCCCGGGTCTCGCCGGTGCGCTCATGGTCGGCTACTCCTACGGGAAGACCCTCGCCTGGGCGATGGGCAAGCCCTTCCTCGGCATCGACCACATGGAGGGCCACCTGTTCGCCCCCCGGCTGGAGCACGATGCGTACGGGCCGGAGGCGATCGTGCTGCTCGCCTCGGGCGGGCATTCCCAGATCGTCCACTTCGAGGCGTGGGGGGACTACCGCGTGCTGGGCTCGACCATCGACGACGCGGCGGGGGAGGCCTTCGACAAGCTCGCCCGGTACCTGGGGCTCGGCTACCCGGGTGGACCGGCGATCGACGTGGCGTCCGAGGGGGGCGACCGGAGCGCGGTCGAGTTTCCCCGGGCGCTGGCCGACCGGCCCTTCGACTTCTCCTTCAGCGGGCTGAAGACGTCGGTCACGACGTACGTGCGGTCCAACCACGAGGCCGGGACGCTCCCACCGATGGCCGACCTGACCGCCTCGATCCAGGAGGCGATCGTCGACGTCCTGGTCGACAAGACCTTCAACGCCGTCGAGGCCACGGGCGTGGGGACCGTGGCCGGCGGCGGGGGCGTGCTCGCCAATCGCCGTCTCCGGGAGCGACTCTCCGAGGAGGGCGAGCGGCGCGGCGTTCGGGTCCTGTTGCCCTCCAAGGCCCTCTGCACCGACAACGGGGCGATGATCGCCGCCGCTGCCGCCCACCGGTGGGGGCTGGGCGAGACGACCGACCTCGACACCGGGGTCGACTCGTCGCTCTGGCTGGGGGCGTGACAGGGCTCAGACTCGGCCGGATCGGCGGCGTCGCCGTCGTGGTCGACCTGTCGTGGGTCCTCATCGGCATCGGAATCGCCACCGCGCTGTATCTGCGGATCGCATCGGACGCGGCGGCGGGGCGCCTCGTGCCCGCCCTCGTCGCCGTGGCGGGAGCGTTGCTCGTGCTGGGAAGCGTCGTCGTCCACGAGGTGTCCCACGCGCTGGTCGCCAGGCGGCTCGGCATCGGGGTCGTCTCGGTGTCGCTGTTCGTGTTCGGCGGGTACTCGGAACTCGAGGGCGAGCCGGCCCGCCCGCGCGACGAGGTGCTCGTAGCCGGAGCCGGTCCCGTGGCCTCGCTCCTCCTCGCCGGCCTGCTCGCCGCCATGGCGGCGCTCGTACCCGACGGCGTCGCCGGAGCGGCGGAGGTGCTGGGGCTGCTCGCCGTCGTCAACCTGGCGGTGGCGCTCTTCAACCTGCTTCCCGGCCTGCCCCTGGACGGCGGTCGGCTGCTGCGCAGCGCCATCTGGCGGCTCACCGCGGACGCCGACCGGGCGACCCGCCTCTCCGCCCGGGCCGGCATCGCGATCGGGGTGGCGGTCGGGCTCAGCGGCCCCGTCGGCCTGGCGGCGTCCGGCTCGTGGGTGTGGCTCTGGAACGCGGCGGTGGGGATCTTCCTCGTCCGGGTGGCCTGGGAGGCCGAACGGTCCCTCCGGCCACTCGCCATGCCGGCGGGAGCCGTGGTCGACCGCTCGGTGCCGGTGGTGGGGGCGGAGGATCCGGTCGCCGATGCGCTCGATGCCCTGGGCGGGCGCCCGTCGGGGCGTCCTGCCGCCGTCCTCGAGGCCGGCCGTGTCGTTGGGCTCGTCGACCGGAGCGCGCTCGAGGCGGCCGGGGGCGGCGTGGTCGGCGGGGTCATGCAGACGCTGGAACCCGGCGACGTGGTCGATGCGTCCGCGCGCCTCGGCGAGGCCCTGCAGCGGACCCGCGACGGCCGCTTCGTGGTGGTCGTGAAGCGGGGGCGGACCATCGGCGTCCTGGGCCCGGTGGACCGTGGCATCGCCTCCGAACAGGGCGTGATCGACGCGAATACCCCCCTGGCACTCTCACGCGACGAGTGCTAAGGTTGGCACTCGCAAGCAGCGAGTGCTAACCGCAGGAGGTTCTACTCGATGAAGCTGCAGCCACTCGGCGACCGTGTGGTCGTCAAGGCCAAAGATGAAGACGAAGCTCGCACCGCCAGCGGGCTGGTGATCCCCGACACCGCGAAGGAAAAGCCCCAGCTCGGCGAGGTACTCGCCGTGGGCCCGGGCGCCTTCGAGGACGGAGAGCGGGTCCCGATGGATGTCGAGGTCGGAGACGTCGTCGTCTATTCGAAGTACGGCGGCACCGAGGTCAAGTTCGAGGGCGAGGAGTATCTCGTCCTCTCCGCACGCGACCTCCTGGCCGTCATCCGCTGATCCACCCGTAGGAGGAATTCACAGACATGGCAGCGAAGGAACTGAAGTTCAACGAGGAGGCCCGTCGTGGCCTCGAGGCGGGCGTCGACAAGCTCGCCAACGTGGTGAAGGTCACCCTCGGCCCCAAGGGCCGCAACGTCGTCCTCGAGAAGAAGTGGGGCGCCCCCACGATCACGAACGACGGCGTGACCATCGCCAAGGAAGTGGAGCTGGACGACCCGTGGGAGAACATGGGCGCACAGCTCGCCAAGGAGGTCGCCACCAAGACGAACGACGTCGCCGGTGACGGCACCACCACCGCCACCGTGCTGGCGCAGGCGATGGTCCACGAGGGCCTCCGCTACGTCGCCGCGGGCGGCAACCCCATGGAGCTGAAGCGGGGCATCGAGGACGCGGTCGCCAAGGTCGTCGAGTTCATCGGCGACACCGCCGAGCCCATCGACGCCACCGAGAAGGACAAGATCGCGTACGTCGCCTCGAACTCGGCGGCGGACAAGGTCGTCGGCGAGAAGATCGCCGAGGCCATGGCGAAGGTCGGCAACGAGGGTGTCATCACCGTCGAGGACAGCCAGACCTTCGGCGTGGACGTGACGTTCACGGAGGGCATGCAGTTCGACAAGGGCTACATCTCCCCGTACTTCATCACCGACCCCGATCGCCAGGAGACGGTGCTCGAGGACCCCTATGTCCTCGTCGTGAACCAGAAGATCGGGTCCGTCCAGGACCTGCTCCCGGTGCTCGAGAAGGTCATGCAGTCCGGCAAACCGCTCATGCTCATCGCCGAGGACGTCGAGGGCGAGGCCCTCGCCACCCTCGTGGTGAACAAGATCCGCGGCACCTTCCAGTCGGTGGCCGTCAAGGCCCCCGGCTTCGGGGAGCGCCGCAAGGCCATGCTCCAGGACATCGCCATCCTCACGGGTGCGACGGTGATCTCCGAAGAGGTCGGGCTC
>JAWVYO010000011.1:0-37620 GCA_033722675.1 Acidimicrobiia bacterium
GGCTCCGGCCGCGTTCGACCACGTCGAGGCCACGAGGCCCTCGGCGGCGAAGACGTCCTCGGTCACAGGTAGTCCCCCAACCGGCTGCGGTACTCGGGGAAGTACCGCCCGATGCTCAGCAGGTCGAACCGTCCGAGGATGGACTCCTTCGGCTCGCGGTCGAGGAGGAAGCGGAACGAGGCGACGATCGCCGCCTCGGCGTCGGGAGCGCCGAGGGCGCGCACCTCGTCGGGGCCGACCGCCACGGTGTGCGTACTCGTGGACCCGTCGTCGGTGATCGTCACCTCGTACGTGTCGCCGCCGGCGGGTCGGACGTCGATGTCGGTCATGGCCCGAGCGTACGCCGTGCCTACGAGACCGCCAGCTCGAACAGTTCGAGTCCGGCGTCCTCGAGTTCCACCTCGACGATGCCGGGGATGTCGGCGACGAAGCGCAGCGACGCCGGCTCGCCGGGCAGGACGTCGAGATGGAGGTCGTACACGTGGACGTGGACCTCGTCGGCGACGTCGGAGGTCACGACGATCTCCACCTCGTCGCCAAGGGACGCCTCGACCCGTCTCTCGACCCCGGTCACGGCGCCGTCGGACACGGTGAGCGTGACCACGACGTCGGCCGCCTGCGGGTCGGCCGCGGTGAACGTGGTGACGACGTCGACCACGACGTCGCCCACCACGTACTCGCGATGGAAGGTGTCGGCGAGGGCCACGGCCACGGTGTGGGGCCCAGGGTCGAGCACACCGAGGTCGACGATCGGGTCGTGGGTCGAGCGGAGGAACTCGCCGTCGAGATACACGTGGAGATGACCCTGGCCGGGGACCGGCTCCGTGCCGTCCGGATCCACGAGGTCCATGCCGGACACCTCCACCGTCAGCACCCATCCGCCGTCCGCGTCCCCCGTGACCGTCGCCGCGACGCCGGGCGCTGCCGTTCCCTCCCACGGGGTGACGTCGTCGGAGTCGTGGTCCACGGGACCGCCGGTGTCGGTCGTCGCCGACGTCGTGCTGCCGACCGTGGTCGATGTCGACGCCGGTGCCGTGGTGGAGGTCTCGGCGGTGGTGGTCGTGGTGACGCCGGTGGTCGGGGTCGTGGTGGTCGCGGCGTCGTCGTCACCGCAGGCGGCGGCCAGGAGGGCGAGTGCGAGAACGAGGACGGAGAGGCGGCGCACGGGGCCAGCGTATCCGTGCCGGGGTCCAAGCCTCCCTAGGATCCGACCGTGCCCCCGCGCCTCGCCCACGTCATCCTCCGGGTCTCCGACCTCGGCGGCGCCGTCGAGTTCTACCGCGACGTCCTCGGGATGCCCGTCGGCGGCGTGGGACCCGCCTTCGCATTCGTCGAGGCGGGCGGGGTCCGCATCGGCCTGAACCGGGTGGACGGGGGCGACGCCGCCGCCCGGATGAGCACCACCGAGCTCGTGCTCGAGGTGGACGACGTCGCGGCCACCTACGCGGCGTGGAGGGCCGCCGGTGTCCCCTTCGAGGCGGAGCTGCGGCCGGTCCTCGAACAGGACGGTCGTCGGCTCCATGCGGCCCACTTCCGCGATCCCGAGGGGCACCTCGTCTCACTCACCGGCTGGCAGGATCCGCCGGACTAGGTCACCGGCGAGCCGGCTCCGGTCGCCTCCTCCCAGCAGCGGCCCTCGACCGCCCGCCGGATCGCCTCCACGCCCGCGTCGACCTCGGCGAAGGAGGTGTACAGGGGCGCCACCGCCACGCGGATCGTGTCCGGGGCGCGGAAGTCGACGACGACATTCGCCTCGGACCGCAGCCAGCGGCTGATCGCCAGCCCCTCGGGATGGGTGAGCGCCACGTGGGAGCCCCGGCGCTCGTCCCGGGGGCTCGCGAGCCCGACGCCGAGAGGCGCGAGCACCTCGTCGTACCGCTCGAGGAGGAACCCGGTGGCCGCCAGGCTCTTGCGGCGAATGGCGTCGATCCCGGCCTCGGCGGTGATCTCGATGCCCGCGACGGCGGCGGCGGTGGACAGGATCGGCGGCGTCCCGACGAGGAACCGTTCGATACCCCGTGCCGGCCGGAAGTCCGGGTCGAAATCGAAGGGCGACTCGTGGGCGAACCACCCCCAGATCGGCTGGGTGAGCGCCCCCTGGAGGGCGGGGCGCACGAACAGGAAGGCCGGTGCCCCGGGACCTCCGTTGAGATACTTGTACGTGCATCCGACGGCGAGGTCCGCGCCGGCTCCGTCGAGGTCCACGGGGACGGATCCCACGGCGTGGGAGAGGTCCCACAGCGTGAGGGCGCCGACCGACCGGGCCACCTCGCCGATAACCGCCATGTCCGCGATCGCTCCGGAGCGGTACGACACGTGGGAGAACGACACGAGGGCCACGTCGTCGTCGACGACGTCGGCGACGGCGTCGGCGGTCACCCCGGCGACCGGATCGGCGTCGACGACCCGGACGGTCAGGTCCCGGGCCCGGGCCACCCCTTCGAGGGCGTAGCGGTCGGTGGGGAAGTTGCCCGAATCGGTGACGATGACGCGACGCGCCGGAAGGGCGTCCGTGGCGGCTGCGGCGAGCTTGAAGAGGTCGACCGTGGTGGAGTCGGCCAGCGTCACGCTGCCGTCGGGGGCCCCGACGAGGCCGGCGATCACCGCGCCGACGCGCTGGGGGAGGTCGAACCAGTGGTCCCACGACGTGACCAGCCCCGCGCCCCACTCGTCCTCGACGACCCGACGCGTCGCCTCGACGGTGGCCACCGGCAGACGCCCGAGAGAGTTGCCGTCCAGGTAGACGGGCCCGTCGGGGTCGATGACGAAGCGGTCGCGGAACCCCGCGAGCTCGTCGGCGGCGTCGAGTGCCGCGGCCGACGGGACGTCGGGGGGAGTGCTCACGCCCCGGCGGTCGCCGGTGTCCCGATGGCCGCCCGGAGATCGTCGACGCGGTCGGTGCGCTCCCACGAGAAGGTGCCCGGTCCTGCCTCGCCGGGGACCCGTCCCATGTGGCCGTGGAAGCTCGTCGGCTCGTAGATCGGCCGCTCCAGCCCGAGCGTCGCGATGATCCCCGACGGCGTCAGGTCGAAGACGTCGTCGACGGCGGACCGGACGAGGTGCTCGGGGACCGTCGCCGTGCCGTTCGTGTCGATGGAGACCGCCGTGGGCTCCGCACGGCCGATGGCGTAGGAGAGCCGGACCTCGCACTCGGCCGCCAGCCCGGCCGCCACGACGTTCTTGGCGATGTGCCGGGCCATGTAGGAGGCGGAGCGGTCGACCTTCGAGGGGTCCTTGCCGGAGAAGGCGCCGCCACCGTGGCGGGCCCAGCCGCCGTACGTGTCCACGATGATCTTGCGTCCCGTGAGGCCGGTGTCGCCCTCCGGGCCGCCCATCTCGAACCGTCCCGTCGGGTTGAAGAGTACGCGGACCTCGTCGTGCCACCACTCGCCGAGGGCGGGTCGCACGATGTGGGCCACGGCGAGGTCGCGGAGCTCGTCCTGACGTTCGTTCCACGTCGGCTCGTGCTGCGTGGACAGGAGGACCGAGTCCAGGCGGCGCCGCCCGTCGTCGTCCCAGGCCACCGTCACCTGCGACTTGGCGTCCGGTCGCAGTCCCTCGATCGCGCCCGAGGTGCGGATCTCGCTCTGGCGGGCGACGAGCCGGTGGGCCAGGACGATCGGCAGGGGCATGAGCTCGGCGGTGTCGTCGGTGGCGTATCCGAACATGAGCCCCTGGTCGCCGGCGCCGAGCTCCTCGCCGCCGTCCACCCCGCGGGCGATGTCGGCGGCCTGCTCCTGGATGACGATGCGGACCTCGGCGCCGTCGGGATCGAACCCCGTTCCGGGGCCCCGGTATCCGATCGAGCGGACGGTGGAGCGGGCGATGTCCTCGACGGCCTCGTCGAGGTCGTCGAGGAGATCCCGGGCGCTGATCTCACCGCCGACGACGATCAGGCCGCCGGTGATGAACACCTCACAGGCCACGCGGGCCCGCGGGTCGACGGCGAGCACGTGGTCGAGCACGGCGTCGCTGATCCGGTCGGCCACCTTGTCGGGGTGGCCCATCGAGACGGATTCGGAGGTGAACAGCTGCGGTCGCGACTCCATGCGGCTCCGGCCTGGGGTGCGATCGAGGATACTCGCCGGGGGGTTCGTACTCCCGGGTCTCAGGACGACGCCCAGGTGCCCTCGTGGTCCCGGGGCCCCGGTCCCGGCAGGTCGAGGGACCGGGCGTGACGGCTGTCGGTGGGCGGGCCGAGGGTGACGATGCCCGCGACGTGCACCGACGGCGGGATCCCGAGGTGATCGTCGAGCCCCGGGAGCGACTGCGCGCCGAGGAACCCGGCCCCCAGGTCCTCGGCGACCGCCTGCAGGAGCATGCCCATGAGCGCCGCGCCGGCGTCGAACCACCACCAGGGCACGACGTCGAGGACGGAGGGGTCCTTGTCGGCGCGTTCGTACCGGTCGTGGTACGCCCCCTCGTCGGCAGCGAGGACGACCACGGCGCCGGCCGTCGAGATCCAGGGGCGGAACCCCCGGGCGACGTAGTCGGGTTCCCCGGCGATCCCGGCCACGGCCTCGATCCCGGACCGGCCGGTGATGCGGACCACGGCGACGCCGCGGGCGTTCCCGGCGGTCGGTGCCGACAGGCCGGCCTCGACGATGCGGTCGAGGGCGTCGGGGTCGACGGGTTCGCCGGTGTGGCGGCGGACCATGTGCCGCCGGCGGAGGGCCTCGGCCAGCTCCATCAGACGGTCTCGAGGGCGGACACCAGGTCGGTCATCGCCTTCTTGGCGTCGGCGAACAGCATCTTCGTCCGGTCGAGGTAGAAGAGCGGGTTGTCGATGCCTGCGAACCCCGGCGACAGGCTCCGCTTGATCACGACGACGGTGGCCGCCTTGTCGACCTCGAGGATCGGCATGCCATAGATGGGACTGGCGGCGTCGTCGCGCGCCGAGGGGTTCACGACGTCGTTGGCGCCGACGACGAGCACGACGTCGGTGCGGGGCAGGAGGTTGTTGGTCTGGTCGAGGTCGAGCAGCTGGTCGTAGGGGACGTCGGCCTCGGCGAGGAGGACGTTCATGTGGCCCGGCATGCGGCCGGCCACCGGATGGATGCCGTAGGCCACCTCGACCCCCCGGGCCTCCAGCTCGGTCATGAGCTCCCGGAGGGCGTGCTGGGCCTGGGCGACGGCGAGGCCATAGCCCGGCACGACGACGACGCGGCTGGCGTAGGCGAGGGCGATGGCGACGTCGTCGGCCGACGTCGAGGTCGCGTCGCCGGTCTCGGCGGCGGAGCCGCCGCCGCTGTCTCCGCCGCCGAAGGCACCGAACAGCACGTTGGACAGGCTGCGGTTCATGGCCTCGGTCATGAGCTTCGTGAGGATCAGGCCGGAAGCGCCCACGAGGGCCCCCGAGATGATGAGGGCCGAGTTCGTGATGACGAAGCCCGTCATGGCGGCTGCGAGGCCCGACAGCGAGTTGAGGAGGGCGATGACCACCGGCATGTCGGCGCCGCCGATGGGGTTCACGACGAGGATCCCGAGGAGGAGCGCGCTGCCGCCGGCCAGCCAGAAGGCGAGCGGCTCCTGGGTGGCCTGCGCCCACACGACCAGGCCCACCGCCCCCACGGCGAGCGCCCCGTTCACGAACCGCATGCCCGGGTACGTCACGGGCGAGCCGGAGACCAGGCCCTGGAGCTTGGCGAAGGCCACGAAGGACCCCGTCAGCGTGATCGATCCGATCACGACCGACAGGATCATGGTGAGGATCGTCTCGACCGGCAGCTCGACCTGTTCGAGTCGGATGAACTCCGCGCCAGCGACCAGGGCCGACGCCGCGCCGCCGAATCCGTTGAAGGCGGCGACCAGCTGGGGCATCGACGTCATCTGGACCCGGAGGGCGAGGAGCACGCCGACGGCCCCGCCGACCACGAGCCCGGCGACGAGGGCCCACCACTCGATGATCTCGAGGTCGAGGAGGGTGACGACGACGGCGACGAGCATGCCCGTCGAGGCGATGAGGTTGCCGGACCGGGCGGTGCGGGGGGACCCGAGCCGCTTCAGACCGATGATGAAGGCGGCGGCGGCGGCCAGGTACACGAGGTCGCGGGCGGCGTCGCTCACGAGGCCTCCTCGTCGGGGCGCTTGGGCCGTCGGAACATGCCGAGCATTCGGTCGGTCACGAGGAAGCCGCCGACCACGTTGATCGTCGCCGTGGTGACCGCCAGGAAGCCGAAGACGGTGGCCAGGACGTCGCCGCCGGCGGTCGCGGCGATGACCGCGCCGACGAGGGTGATGCCCGAGATGGCGTTCGAGCCCGACATGAGCGGGGTGTGCAGCGTGGGGGGCACCTTCGTGATGACCTCGAACCCGATGAAGGAGGCGAGCACGAAGACGGTGATGCCGACGATGAGGAGTGAGCTCATGCGTCGTCCTCCAGGGCGGCCCGGACCCGGTCGTACACGAGCTCGCCGTCCTCCGTCACGCCCCCGCTCGCGGCGACCTCGGCGTCGGGGTCGACGACGAGGGCCCCCTCGTCGTCGGTGAGGTGGCCCAGCAGCGACACCACGTTGCGGGAGTACATGTCGGAGGCGTGACCGGCGGTGCGGGAGGGGAGGTCGAGCGGACCGACGATCGACACGCCGCGATGGTCGACGGTCTCGCCGGGGACCGTGAGCTCGCAGTTGCCGCCGGTCGATGCGGCCAGGTCGACGACGAGCGCTCCCGGCTTCATGCGTTCGACCATCTCACGGGACACGAGCCGGGGAGCGGCGCGTCCGGGCACCTGGGCGGTCGTGATGACGACGTCGGAGTCGGCGACGGCCTCGGCGAGGGCCTCCTGCTGACGGCGGCGGGTCTCCTCGTCCACCTCGCCCGCGTAGCCGCCCGAGGTCTCGGCGGTCTCGGCCACCGGTCCGCCGACGAACTTGGCGCCGAGGCTCTCCACCTGCTCCTTGGCGGCGGGGCGGATGTCGTAGCCGGACACCACGGCCCCGAGACGACGGGCGGTGGCAATGGCCTGCAGCCCCGCGACGCCGGCGCCCAGGACGAGGACGCGGGCCGGCGGGATCGTCCCCGCCGCGGTCATGAGCATCGGCATGAAGCGGGGGAGGCGGGAGGCGGCGAGCAGCGCCGCCTCGTAGCCGGCCGCCGTCGCCTGGCTCGAGAGGGCGTCCATCGATTGCGCCAGCGTGGTGCGGGGCACGAGCTCCATCGCCAATGCGGTGATGCCGGCCTCGGCGAAGCGCCGCATCTCGCCGGGGCTGCCGAGGGGGTCGAGGAACGCCAGGACGACGCCCGTATCGCCGACGTCGTCGACCGTCACGGGTCCGACGGCCAGGACGAGATCGGCCGGGCCCGGGTCGGCGGTGACGACCGCGCCCGCCCCCTCGTAGGCCTCGTCCGGGAACCCGGCGGCGGTCCCCGCCCCGGCGGTCACGACGACGTCGTGACCGACGTCCGACAGCGTCGATGCGCCGCGGGGGACCAGGGCGACGCGGCGTTCACGTTCTGCGGGTTCGCGGAGGACTCGGATGCGCACGAGCGGACAGGCTACTCCGCCCGCGAACGCCTCCGGCCGGTGAGCCTCAGAGCCCGTACTCCTCGAGGAACCGGAGCCAGATCTCGCTCTGGGTGGGGAAGGCGGGGATGGCGTGCCACAGCGTGTCGAGCGGCACTTCGCCGACGATCGCGATCGTGGCGGCGTGGAGGAGCTCGGCGACCCCGAGTCCGACGAAGGTGGCGCCGACGACGACGCGGCGGTCCTCGTCGATCACCAGCTGGCACGTGCCCCGGATGCCGTGGCCGAGCGTGGCCGATCCGGCGAGGTCGCCGAGCTCGTACTGGACGGTGCGAACCCGGATCCCGCGTTCGCCGGCCTGGCGCTCCGTGTCCCCGACCGCGGCGATCTGCGGCTCGGTGAAGACGACGCGGGGGACGGCGCGGCGATCGCCCCACGCGGTCGTGTTCGCGTCGGCTCCGGCGATGTGGTCGCCCGCGGCCCTGGCCTGGTACTTGCCGGCATGCGTGAGGAGGGAGCGCCCGTTGACGTCGCCCACGGCGTAGAGCCATCCTCCGGGAACGTCCTCGACACGCAGGTGGTCGTCGACGCCCAGGTACTCGCCGGGATCGAGTCCGATGGTCTCGATCCCGAGATCCCGGGTCCGGGGCCGGCGGCCGACGGCGAGGAGGAGCTCGTCGGCCTCGATCGTGCCGCCGCCCTCCAGCGTGGCGACCACCGGGTCGTCGGGACCCTCGCGGGCGACCCCGGTGACGGTCGCCTCGGTGAGGACCCGGATGCCGAGGTCCTCGAAGGACTCGGCCAGCTCGGTCCCGGCGAAGGGTTCCTCCTCGGGCAGGAGGCGGTCGGCCATCTCGACGACGGTGACCTCCTCCGCGCCGAGGGTCGTCCACGCCTGGGCGAGCTCGCAGCCGACTGCCCCGCCGCCGAGGACGAGGAGCCGACGCGGGGCCGTCGTCGCGGTGGTGGCCTGGCGGTTGTCCCAGGCGTCGACCTCGTCGACGCCGTCGATCGGCGGGCGGGCGGCCGCCGTGCCGGTGGCGATCACGACCGCCTTGGCGGCCTCGTAGACGGCGGTCGTCCCTGCGTCGTGTTCGACCGCCACGCGTCGTTCGCCGTCCAGCCGGCCGTGCCCGCGGACGAGCTCGACACCTGCGTCCTCGAGCCACGAGACCTGTCCGGAGTCGTCGAAGTCGGCGGCGAGGCCGTCCCGGCGTTCGAGGGCGGCGTCGACGTCGATCTCCCCCGTGACGGCGGCTGCGGCACCGGGCGCTCGCCGAGCGACCGCCACCGCCTCGGCGGGCCGGAGCAGCGCCTTCGACGGCATGCACGCCCAGTACGAGCATTCGCCGCCGACCAGGTCCCGCTCGACCAGGGCGACGGAGAGGCCGCCGTCGGCGGCGCGGGCGGCGGCGTTCTCGCCGGCCGCTCCACCACCGATGACGATGACGTCGTGGTCGCGATTGACGGGCATGGATGTCCCCCGGTCGGAGCTGTGGTCGTGTCGACCCGATACCCGTTCTCGACGCGTCGCAATCGTCGCCGTCACGACGATCAGGCGGACCAATGGCTCCAGCGGGTCACGTCGAAGGCGAGCACCGGGCCCTCGGGCCGTCGCCCTTCGTACTGGGGATACTTCGCCGCCAGGGCGTCGAGTGCCCGTCGACGTTCGTCGGCGTCGTCCACCAGCCGACCCGCCGCATCGGCCCGGACCCACCAGAGACGGCTCCAGTCGTCCTCGTAGTGGTCGACCAACAGACTGCACCGGGGTTCGGCGCGTAGGTTCCGGATGCGTTGGAGGTCGGTCGTCCGTTTCGGCTTGTGGTCGACCGCCACGTAGACGGTGTGGCCGACGACGGCGAAGACCACCGGAACCACGTGGGCGCCGCCGTCGGGGCGGACGGTGGCGAGGCGGGCGACCCGGGCGGCGGCGAAGCGATCCTGCATGGCGGCGCAGGGTACGGAAGGATCGGCCGCCCCGTATCGTTGTGCCCCGTACCCGACCCGGATCGCTCCATGCTGCTCCGCCTCATCGTGCTCGTCGCCGTGGTGGGCGCGCTGTGGCTCGCCCTCGAGCTGTCGCGGCGGCGCGTCGGCGGCCGTTCGGGGGAGGGGCTCAGGCCCGGGCTCACGTTGTTCGTCGGACCGGACTGCGCGATCTGTCCGCGTGCCAGGGAAGCCCTCGAGGCCCACGGGGCGGTGATCTACGACGCGGTGATGGCGCCGGACCCCCGGTTCTCCACCCACGGGATCCGCTCGCTGCCCACGGCGCTCGTCGCCGAGGCCGACGGGACCATCACGATGCGGCGGGCCGGTCCGACGGTCATCGCCGACGCCGGGGATCTCGTCGCCGAGCACCGCCGGATCACGCAGGACCCCCTCGAGGACCCGGTCTAGGCGACTGCGTCCAGCCCCGTTCGCAGTCCGGCCACGATCTCGTCGATCTCGGCCTCGGTGACGACGAGCGGGGGCGACACCTGGAGCCCGCCGCCGCCGATGGCACGCGTGATCACGCCGGCGTCGCGTGCGGCGAGGGCGGCGCGTCCCGTGACGCCCTGGTCCTCGGACACGAGCTCGGGATCGATCTGGACGCCGCCGAGCACGCCGGTCCCGGCGCGGATCTCGGTCACGACGGGATGGGCGCGGAGCGAGTCGAGGGCGTCCTCGAGGACGATCTCGAGGTCGAGCGCCCGTGCCACGAGGTGCTCCCGCTCGATGATGTCGAGGTTCACGAGGCCCGCCACGCAGGCTGCGGTGTGGCCCGAGTAGGTGTAGCCGTGCCGCCACATGACGTCCGAGCCGGGCTGCCAGAAGGGCTCGGCGACCCGGGGGGCCACGACGACGCCGCCGAGGGGGGCGTAACCCGACGTGACCCCCTTGGCGAAGGTGATCAGGTCGGGCTCGAGGTCGAACCGCGTCGAGGCGAACCACTCGCCGACGCGCCCGAATCCCGTGATGACCTCGTCGGCGACGAACAGCGCCCCGGCGTCGCCGACGATGCGGCGTGCCTTCTCCAGGTAGCCGGGCGGGGCAGGTCGGACGCCGCCGGCCCCGATCACCGGTTCGCAGAACAGCCCGGCGATCCGGTCGCCGCCGATCTCGTCGACGACGGCTTCGAGCGCCTCGATGGAGTCCCACGGGATCTTCACGATGCCCTCGACGAGCGGGCCGTGGCGGGCCCGGTTCGGCTCCATGCCCGCCAGGCTGGTGCCCGACGCGTGCATCCCGTGGTACGCCCAGTCGCGCACGACGAAATAGGTGCGCTGGGGCTGGCCGATCTCGTCGAAGTACCGACGCGCCAGCTTGAGCGCCGTGTCGATGGCGTCGGAGCCGCCCGACGCCAGGAAGACCTTCGATCCGGGGTCCGGTGCCAGCGATGCGATGCGGTCGGCGAGATCCATCGCCGGCCGGGTCGCGAAGTCGGCGAACACGTGATAGGCGTGGAGGTGCCGCATCTGGTCGGCGACGGCGTCGGCGATCTCGGTGCGGCCGTAGCCCACGTTGGTGAGCCACAGGCTGGCCGTGGCGTCGACGTAGCGGTTGCCGGCCGTGTCGTAGACGCACGAGCCCTCGCCGCGCTCGATCACGAACTCGTGGCCGTCGACGAGGCCCATCGATGCGAAGGGGTGCCAGAGCGCGCCCATGGGGCGAGCCTACCGACCCGTTCGGCGGCTACGACCGGGTCGCCGCCCAGCCCCCGCCGGCCACGAGCGCCTCGGCACCGGCGGGCCCCCAGGTGCCGGCCTCGTAGGTCTCCGGCTCGATGTCGAGATCGAGGATGGGGTCGTACAGGCGCCACGACGCCTCCACCCAGTCGGAGCGGACGAAGTGCGTCTGGTCGCCGCGGACGACGTCCCGCAGGAGCGTGCTGTACGCCTCGGGGACGTCGCCGAAGCGGCTGGCGTAGTCGAAGCGCAGCGGCACCACCTCGACGTCGGAGGTGCCCGGGACCTTGACGTCGATGTCGAGACGGAACCCCTCGTCGGGCTGGAGCCGCAGGTACAGCACGTCGCCGTGCGCCGGGCACTCGTCCGCCTCGCCGTGGAAGTAGCAGACGGGCGGCTCCTTGAACGTGACGACCACCTCGGTCACCCGTTCGGGGAGGGCCTTGCCGGTGCGCAGGTAGAAGGGGACGCCCTGCCAGCGCCAGTTGTCGACGAAGGCCTCGATCGCGGCGTACGTCGGGGTCGCCGAGTCGTCGGGCACGCGGTCGAGCTCCCGGTAGCCGGGAACGTCGCGGCCGTCGGTCCGGCCCGACGTGTACTGGCCGAAGACCACCCGGTCGGGGTCGATCGCCCGCACCGACTTCAGGACCTTCACCTTCTCGTCGCGCACGTCGTCGGCGTCCACGGTGGTCGGCGCCTCCATGGCGATCAGCGAGAGCACCTGCGTGAGATGGTTCTGGATCATGTCGCGCACGACCCCCGCCTCGTCGTAGTACCCGCCCCGGGTGCCGACGTCGACCGACTCGGCCACGGTGATCTCGACGCGGGCGATCCGGTCGCGGTTCCACGCCCCCTCGAAGAGGGGGTTGGTGAACCGGAACACGAGCAGGTTCTGGACCGTCTCCTTGCCGAGATAGTGGTCGATGCGGAACACCTGGGACTCGTCGAAGGAGGCGTGGACGGTCTCGTTGAGCGCCCGCGCCGAGTCGATGTCGTGGCCGAAGGGCTTCTCGATGACGAGCCGCGTCCACCCGGGACCGTCGTCCAGTCCGGCGGCGGCCAGACGCTCGATCGCGGTGGGGAACACCGGGGGAGGGAGGGCGAGGTAGAAGGCGCGGTTGCCGGGGAGATCGTGGTCGTCCTCGATCTCGGATATGCGCCGGGCCAGCGCGTCGTAGTCGTCGTCGCGGCCCACCGGCTGGTAGTGGACGTGGTGGTCGCACCACTCCGACGCGTCCTCGAACCCGGCGTCGACGAGCGCTTCGCGTGCTGCGGACCGGAACTGCTCGTCGTCCCAGTCCGACGTCGCGACGCCCAGCACGACCGCCCGGGCGTCGTCGTCGGCCATCATCCGGTAGATGGCCGGGAACAACTTGCGGCGCGCGAGGTCACCGGTGGCGCCGAAGA
Source organism: Acidimicrobiia bacterium (assembly GCA_033722675.1). GTDB lineage: Bacteria > Actinomycetota > Acidimicrobiia > Spongiisociales > UBA11373 > DATHYU01. The sequence continues at coordinate 12,535 of JAWVYO010000011.1, forward strand.
TCACGAACAGGTGCGGTGGCAGATGGGTCATGCGTCGTAGGTGCCCGACGACACGTCGCCGCCGGTGCCCGTCCAGTTCGTGTGGAAGTGCTCACCGCGGGGCCGATCGGTTCGCTCGTAGGTGTGGGCGCCGAAGTAGTCGCGCTGTGCCTGGATGAGGTTGGCGGGGAGGCGCTCCGTCCGATAGCCGTCGTAGAAGGCCAGCGCGGTCGCATAGGCGGGCACGGGGATGCCGGCCGCGACGGCCCGGCCGACGGTGCGTCGCCACCCGGGCTGGGCGGCGTCGATCGCCTCCTGGAACCAGGGGTCGAGGAGGAGGTTGTCGAGATCGGGGTCGCGGCCGAAGGCATCGCGGATCTCGTCGAGGAAGTGCGCTCGGATGATGCAGCCCTCCCGCCACAGCAGCGCGATGCCGCCGTAGTCGAGGTCCCAGTCGTGGGTCCCGGCCGCCTCACGCAGCAGCATGAACCCCTGGGCGTAGGAGACGAGCTTCGAGGCGAAGAGGGCGTGCTCGAGGTCGGCGACGACCTGGTCGGGATCGTCGGTGACGGTCGGATCGGGCCCCGTGAGGATCGACGATGCGTGCACCCGCTGGTCCTTCAGCGAGGACACGATCCTGGCGAACACCGCCTCGGCGACGAGCGTGACCGGCATCCCCTCGTCGAGGGCCGAGATCGCCGTCCACTTCCCCGTGCCCTTCTGGCCCGCCCGGTCGAGGATGCGGTCGACGAGGGGCTCGCCGTCCTCGCGGAATCGCATGATGTCGGCGGTGATCTCCACGAGATAGCTCTCGAGACGCCCGTCGTTCCACGAGGAGAACACGTCGCCGATGGCGTCGTGATCCATGCCGAGTCCCACCCGCATGAGGTGATAGGCCTCGGCGATCACCTGCATGTCGCCGTACTCGATCCCGTTGTGGACCATCTTCACGAAATGGCCGGCTCCGTCGGAGCCGACCCAGTCGCAGCACGGGGTGCCGTCGTCCACCTTCGCGGCGACGGCCTGGAGGATCTCCCGAACGTGCGGCCACGCCTCGGGGGAGCCGCCGGGCATGATCGAGGGGCCGTGGCGGGCTCCCTCCTCGCCGCCCGACACGCCGGTGCCGACGAAGCGGAGCCCGGCCGCCTCCAGCTCCTCGGTGCGCCGGATCGTGTCCTCGAAATGGGAGTTGCCGCCGTCGACGAGGATGTCGCCCTCGTCGAGGTGCGGCCGCAGCTGCTCGATGACCGTGTCCACCACGGGTCCGGCCTTCACCATCAGCATGATCCGGCGGGGTCGCTCCAGGGACGAGACCAGCTCCTCGAGATCGGTCGTGCCGACGATCGATGCGTCCGCGGCGGGCCCGGCGAGGAACTCCTCGGTGACCGACGTGGTGCGGTTGTAGACGGCGACGGTGTAGCCGTGGTCGGCCATGTTGAGGGCGAGGTTCTGGCCCATCACGGCGAGTCCGACGAGTCCGATGTCGGCGGTCATGGAGGTCCCTGGTCGACGTCGAGCGCACCCTATCGCAGCGGGGTCCTCAGCCCGTGGGGAGCGGGGGCATCTCGGGGTCGTACAGCCACGGTTCCAGGACGGGGCGAACGTCGAGCCCCGCCACCTCGCTCGCCAGGGCGAGGAAGTCGTCGGTCGAGGCCGACCCGCCCGAGTACCGGTCGACGTAGGTCCGCAGGACGTCGAAGAAGGCGTCGTCACCGATCTCGGCTCGCAGGGCGTGGAGCACGAGGCCGCCGCGGTCGTAGACGCTCGGCGCGAAGAGCGACGCCGGTCCCGGGTCACCCGGCGCCACGCGGCCGGCGCGGTTCATCGACCCGTAGGCCCCTTCGATCGTCGCCCGGGCCGCCTCCGGTGACACCGTCCGCTCGATCCAGAGCCACTCGGCGTAGGTGGCGAACCCCTCGTTCAGCCAGATGTCCCCCCAGGTCGCCGGGCTCACCGCATCCCCGAACCACTGATGGGCGACCTCGTGGACCACCACGATCTCGAAGATCGAGGTGTCGCCGAAGATGCTGAGCGTCGGGTTCTCGAGGGCGCCCGGGAAGTCGGGGACGACGATGTGCCCGTACTCGTCGTAGGGGAAGGGACCGAGCACCTCGGCGAGGAGGTCGACCACGTCGGGTGCGATGGCGAAGGCCGACGGCGGGTCGGCGGCGAGCGACGGGGGAAGGTAGTCGCGGTAGAGGACGCCCCCGACGGTCCCGTGGTCGACCCGGACGTGGTCGCCCACGACGACGGTCGCCAGATAGGTGGCGGTGGGCACGTCGAGGTCGTAGACGAAGGTCGCCGAGCCCGCCTCCTCCGAGGCGTCGACGAGCCGACCCGGCGCCACGGCGGTGGTACCGGCGGGGACGACGAGCGTGAATCGGAAGGTCGCCTTGTCGGTCGGGTGGTCGTTGGCCGGGAACCACAGCCGCGCCCCGTCGGGCTCGCCGATCACGTAGATGGTCCCCTCCGACTCGATCCACCCGTTGCGGAGGCCCAGCGGCGCGAAGGCGTTGGAGGTCGGTGCCCCGGCGTAGTCCACCGTCACGGTGAACTCGGATCCCTCGGGGAGGGGACGGTCGGGGACCACCGTGAGCTCGCCGTCGCGACGATCGTGGCCGGCGGCGACGCCGTCCACCGTCACCGACTCGACCACGAGGCCGACCAGGTCGAGGTTGAAGGAGGCCAGGGGGAGGGTGGCGGTGGCGGCGATCGTGGCCGCGGCGTCGACGGTCCCCGTCGCCGGATCGATGGCGAGCTCGAGGTCGTAGTGGCCCACGTCGTATCCACCGTTGCCCAGGCCGGGGTAGTAGGGGTCGCCGACCCCCGCCGCGCCGGCGACCGGCTCGCCGGCGACGGCGGTCGTGGACGACGACGGGACGGCGGTGACGGTCGTGGACGGCCCGGCGGACCCCGACGAGCAGGCCGCGGCGAGGAGGAGTGACGCGGTCGCCGCGGTCAGGAGTCGGTGGGGGAGGCGGCGCATCGGATCCAGGCTACGGGAGGGGTACCCGGGGAACGAGCACCCCTCCCGGAGGGTTCCCGGATCAGTCGCCGTCGGTCACGGCGGCTTCGAGCACCCGCTTGGCCGCCTTGTTGAGGGCGGCGACGAAGGCGAGGGCCGAACCCTCCACCACGTCGCTCGAGACGCCCCGTCCCGAGTACGTCGATCCGCCCATGCGGATGACCACGTTCACCGTCGCCATCGCGTCGGCACCCGCGGTGATCGGGTCGACCCGGTAGTCGACGAGCGTCGCCTCGACACCGAACGCCTTGCGAAGCGCTCCGAACGCCGCATCGACCATGCCGTCGCCTTCGGCGCCGTACTCGAGCGTCAGGCCGCGCGACTCGATCTTGACGGTGGCCGACGGGGGCACCTCCCCGCCGCCTGCCACCTGGAGCCCGACGAGGCGCATGATCTCGTCGGCCTCGACCGAGGCTGCGTCGACGATGGCGCGGATCCCCGCCTCGCCGATCTCGCCCTTCAGGTCGGCGATGTGCTTGAAGCGCTGGAAGGCGGCCTCGAAGTCGTCGTCCTCGAGCACGATGCCCAGCTTGTCGAGGGCGTCGCCGAATCCCGCCCGGCCCGAGTGCTTGCCGAGGACGATCGTGGATCCCGCCTGGCCGACGGTGGCGGGGTCCATGATCTCGTAGGTCGTCCGCTCCCTGAGCACCCCGTGCTGGTGGATGCCCGACTCGTGGCCGAAGGCGTTGCGGCCCACGACCGCCTTGTTGTACTGCACCGGATACGCGGTGAGGCGGGACACGAGCCGGGAGGTCTCGAACAGCTCGGTCGTCTCCACGCCGACGTCGAGGCCGAAGTGGTCCTGGCGGGTCTTGAGCGCCATGACGACCTCTTCGATCGACGTGTTGCCGGCCCGTTCGCCGATGCCGTTGATGGCGCCCTCGACCTGGCGGGCGCCGTTCTCGACCCCGGCGAGGGAGTTGGCGACGGCGAGGCCCAGGTCGTTGTGGCAGTGCGTCGACACGACGACGTCGTCGCGGTCGCCCACGACCTCGTCGACCACCCGCCGGATGAGCGCCCCGAAGTCGGCGGGGGTGGCGTAGCCCACCGTGTCGGGGATGTTGATCGTGGTCGCCCCGTTCTCCACGGCGATCCGGCAGACCTCGATGAGGAAGTCGTGGTCCGTCCGCGTGGCGTCCTGGGGTGAGAACTCGACGTCCTCGCAGAGGGACCGGGCGTGGGCGACGCCCTCGGCCACGGCGCGACGCACCTCGTCGTGGCCCATCTTCAGCATGTGCTCCATGTGCACCTGGGAGGTGGACAGGAAGACGTGGATGCGGGGGTGGGCGGCGTCCCGGACGGCTTCCCAGCAGCGGTCGATGTCCTCGGGCAACGCGCGGGCGAGCCCGGCGATCACCGGCCCCTCCACCTCGCGCGCGATGCGCTGCACGGCGGCGAAGTCCCCGTCCGAAGAGGCCGGGAACCCCGCCTCGAGTACATCGACGCGCAGCGTGGCCAGCTGATGGGCGATGGCCACCTTGTCGTCGGCGTCGAGGGCGATCCCGGGCGACTGCTCGCCGTCGCGCAGGGTGGTGTCGAAGATGCGTACTCGGTCGGTCATCGTGGTTCCTCCGGTTCGGGGGTGGGGCCGGGGCCCCGGGGCGGGTGCTCGGGGAGGGCCGGGTCAGCCGGTGTGGCCGCCCGGCCCCCGAAGGGCGAGCGCCTCCCACACGACCGGTTCGATGGCCTGGGGCGGGACCAGCATCAGACTGCCGCCTTCAACGAACGCGCCCCGCCCTTGGCGTCCCGGGCGATGGCGACGCGGCCGGACTTGACGAGTTCCACGATGCCGTAGGGGCGCATGAGTTCGAGGAAGTCGGCGAGCTCGGTGGGTGTGCCGGTGATCTCGAAGGCGATGGAGGCGGCGCCGATGTCGACCGGGGCGGCCGAGAAGGCGCCCGCCGCGTCGAGGATCTCGGCGCGACCGGCCGGCGGGGCCGACACCCGCAGGAGCATGACTTCGCGCTCGACGGCGTCACCGGGCGAGAACTCGGTCACCTTGATCGTGTTCACCAGCTTCCGGAGCTGCTTCACGACCTGCTCGAGCTCGGGTGCCTCCACCACCACCGTCATGCGGGACATGCCCGACTCGAACGACGGGCCGACGGCGAGGGAGTGGATGTTGAAGCCCCGGCGGGCGAACATCGACGAGATCCGGGCGAGCACGCCGGCCTTGTCCTCGACGAGCACCGAGATGATGTGCTGGGTCATCAGAGGTCCTCCTCGCGGAGCACGACGTCGTCGTTGGAGGCGCCGGCGGGCACCATCGGGAAGACGAGCTCGTCGGGGTCGACCACGAAGTCGACGACGACGGGACGGTCCTCGATGGCCATCGCCCGCTCGACGACGTCGCCCACCTCCTCGGGCTTCTCCGCCCGGAGCCCGACGCATCCCATGGCGTCGGCCAGCTTCACGTAGTCGGGCACGTGGCCGGCGATGTCGATGGCCGAGTACCGCTCGTCGTGGAAGAGCTTCTGCCACTGCTTCACCATGCCGAGGGCGCCGTTGTTGACGATGGCGATCTTCACGGGGATCTGCTCGGTGGCGGCGGTCACCAGCTCCTGCATCGTCATCTGGAAACAGCCGTCGCCGTCGATCGCCCAGACGGTCTCCTCGGGCATCCCCACCTTGGCGCCGACGGCGGCGGGCACGGCGAAGCCCATCGTCCCGAGTCCGCCGGAGTTGATCCACGTGTTGGGGCGGGTGAACGGCCAGAACTGCGAGGCCCACATCTGGTGCTGCCCGACGCCGGCCACGACGATCGCGTCACCGCCGGTGACCCGGGCCAGCTCCTCGACGACGAACTGGGGCTTGATCGGCCCGTCCTCCTGCTGGTCGTAGTGGAGGGGGTGGTCCTCCTGCCAGGACCGCACCGTGGCCAGCCACGGCGAGAGGTCCGGCGCCGCCTGCTGCTCGAGCTTCGCCTCGAGACGCTGGTCGAGCTGCGTGATGACGGCCTTCGCGTCGCCGACGATGGGGACGTCGGGGACCCGGACCTTGCCGATCTCCGCCGGGTCGACGTCGACATGGATGACCCGGGCATGGGGGGCGAAGGCGTCGACGCGTCCCGTCACCCGGTCGTCGAAGCGGGCGCCGAGGGTCACGAGCAGGTCGGCTCGCTGCAGCGCCGTGATGGCCGCGTACGTCCCGTGCATGCCGGGCATGCCCAGCATGAGGGGATGGCCGTCGGGGAACGCGCCCCGGGCCATGAGGGTGGTGACCACCGGCGCCCCCACCCGTTCGGCGAAGCGACGGAGCTCCTCGTGGGCCTGTGCCTTGATGACCCCGCCGCCGACGTAGAGGACCGGGCGCTCCGACGACAGCAGGAGGTCGATCGCCGCCTTCACCTGCCGGGGATGCCCCTCCTTCGTGGGGCTGTACCCGGGGAGGACGGGCTCGACGGGCCCGTGCCACTCGATGGTGTGGTTCAGCACGTCCTTCGGCAGGTCGACGAGGACCGGGCCGGGGCGGCCCGTCTTGGCGAGGTGGAAGGCCTCGTGGATGACGTCGGGGATCTCCGAGGGATCGGTCACCAGGTAGTTGTGCTTGGTGGCCGGCATCGAGATGCCCCACGTGTGGGCCTCCTGGAAGGCGTCGAGGCCGATGGACGACGTCGCCACCTGGCCCGTGATCGCCACGATCGGCACCGAGTCCATGTAGGCGTCGGCGAGGGGGGTGATGAGGTTCGTCGCGCCCGGGCCCGACGTGGCGAACGTCACGCCGACACGGCCCGTGGCGTGGGCGTAGCCTTCGGCCATGTGTCCGGCCCCCTGCTCGTGGCGGGCGAGGATGTGGCGGATCGGGCTGTCGAGGATGGCGTCGTAGGCGGGCATGATGGCTCCGCCGGGCACGCCGAACACGACGTCGACCCCCTCGATCTCGAGGGTCCTGATCACTGCTCGTGAGACGCTCATCTGTTCGGCCATGGTCTGCTCCGGAGGGGCTGGGGATATGAAAAGACCTCCGCCGGGGGCCGGGGAGGTCGGAGCGCACGCGTATGTCGGGGGCGTGCGCTAGCCGGTAAGTACGAGGATGGGGCTCGGGGTCATGGGGCCGTCGATTCGTCGGGGCCGTGCAGTATCGGCCAAGTCGACGGCGTATTCAAGTCCTGACACGTTCGGGCGGCGGTGCGGCGGTAGCGTGCACCCGTGGTGACCGGCCATCTCGACCTGCTGCGGCCGGCGATCGAGGCGGTGCGCGCGGCGCTGCGAGACCTCGACGCCGACCAGGTCCCCGCCGACCTCCGGCGGGTGGCCGCCTACGCCGGTGGCCGGCTGCCGCCACCTCTCGCCCGGGCGGTCCTCAAGGCCCTCGATCGCTACGACTGGCTCCGCGAGCGCGCCGCCGCGTCATTGCCCGACGGTGACGACCCGGCGTCGGAGGCGTCGGCGGCGTGGCTCGAGCGATCGGCGGGGTGGTCCGCCACCGTCGCTCGCCTCGTCGAGGAGGCGGTCCGCCGTTCGGCCGACGAGGCCTCCGCCGACGACCGTGATCGCATCGCCGGTCTCGAGGAGCGGATCGAGGAGGTCCGGCGCGTCGGGCGCCGGCGACTCTCCGATGCCGAGGAGGAGGTGGCGCGTCTGCGGGGGGCCCTCGAGGAGGAGCGGGGTCGGCGGCGCGCCGTCCTGGCCGAGGAGGCCCGCATCGAGGCGCAGGGGCGCCGGGAGGTCGACGAGGTCCAGGCGGCACTCGCCGATGTGACGAATCGGCTGGAGGCCGCACGCGCCGAGGTGGAGCGCTTGGGAGAGGTCGAGCGCCGGCTCCGACGGGAGCGGAGCACGCTGGAACACGCCCTGGCCGAGGCGACCACCGGTCCCGGCTGGCTGGCGGGGGATCCGGCGGTGCTGGCGGGCCACCTCGACGAGCTCGCCCGGATGGCGAAGGCCGCCGTCGCGACCGATGCCGAGCCCGGTGCCGCCGAGGCGGAGCCGGGACGCCTGGCCCTGCCGGCGGGCGTCCGACCCGACGGCCGGGAGGCCATCGACTGGCTGCTGGGTCTCGGCGCCCCCGCGACCGTCGTCGTCGACGGCTACAACGCAGGGTTCCACCTCACGGGGTCCACGGATCCCGGCCCGGCCCGTCGGCGGCTCGGCCTCGAGGTCGACCGGCTCGGCCGTCTCGCCCGGGGGCCGCTGCGGGTCGTCGTGGTCTACGACTCGTCCGTCGACACGGCGCCGGCGGATCCGGGGCGGCCAGGGCCCGAGATCCGGTTCACGGCTCCCGACGTCGCCGCCGACGACGAGATCGCCCGGCTGGCCGCACGGCTGCCGGGCCGGGTGGTCGTCCTCAGCAGCGACCGGTGGGTGCGCGAGGTGGCCGAGGCGGCCGGCGCGGTGGCCCTCTGGTCGGAGGCGCTCGTCGATTGGGCGGCGACCCGGTAGCACCGGGAGTAGCCTCCGACGTCGAGGAGGGACCGGGTGCACTGTCACGACTGCGGCACGGCCGTCACGGCCGATCAGAAGTTCTGTGCCGAGTGCGGCGCGTCCCTCCAGCGGCCCTGCCCGTCGTGCGGGCACGTGAACCCGCCGGGCAACAAGTTCTGTCCCGAGTGCGGCTCCGCCCTCGTCGAGGCGGCACCGGCTGCGGAGGCGCCGGCCCCGGCCGTCGCCCCGACCACCCCCGAACGGCGCTTCGTGTCGGTCCTCTTCGCCGACCTCGTGGGCTTCACGCCCTTCTCCGAGGGTCGCGACGCCGAGGAGGTCCGCGACCTGCTCACCCGGTACTTCGACGCCTCGCGGGCCATCGTCGAGCGGTACTCGGGCGTCGTGGACAAGTTCATCGGTGACGCGGTCATGGCGGTGTGGGGCGCCGTCGAGGCGCACGAGGACGACGCCGAGCGTGCGGTGCGGGCCGCCCTCGAGCTCGTCGACGCCGTATCGGCCCTCGGCCAGGAGATCGGCGTCCCCGAGCTGCGGCTGCGCGCCGGCGTGCTCAGCGGTGAGACCTCGGTCGGCCCCGGCGGCAACGATCGCGGGCTCGTCGTCGGCGACCTCGTGAACACGGCATCGCGGCTCCAGTCCATCGCCGAGCCGGGCTCCGTCTTCATCGGGGGCCCGACGTACGAGCTGGTGCGGCACGTCGTGGAGTGCAGTCCCCACGGGGTCCACGACCTCAAGGGGAAGGCCGAGCCCGTCGCGGTCCACCGGGCGGAGCGGGTGATCGCCGGGCACGGGGGGCGCCGTCGCGCCGACGCCGTCGAGCCACCCTTCGTCGGCCGCGAGGACGAGCTGCGGCTCATCAAGGACCAGCTCGACGCCGTCGCACGCGACCGTCGCGCCCGCATGGTGTCGGTCGTGGGCGACGGGGGGATCGGGAAGAGCCGCCTCGCGTGGGAGTTCTTCAAGTACGTGGACGGCCTGCCCGAGCTGACCTACTGGCACCAGGGCCGGTCGCCCGCCTACGGCGAAGGGCTCCCGCTGTGGTCGCTCGGCGAGATCGTGCGCCAGCGCTGCGGGATCGCCGAGACCGACGATCCGGCGAAGAGCCGCATGAAGCTCCGCACGGCCCTCGCCGAGTACGTCGGCGACGACGAGGAACGCCGCTGGATGGAGCCGTGGCTCGCCGGGCTCCTCGGGCTCGATCCGATGCCCGACGGCGACCGGGCCGAGCTCTTCGCAGCGATCCGCCTCGTCGTGCAGCGGGTGGCCGAGCGGGGCCAGACGGTGCTCGTGTTCGAGGATCTGCACTGGGCCGACGACGGCGTCCTCGAGTTCGTCGAGGACCTGCTGGAGCGGTCGGTGCGCCACCCCATCCTCGTGATCACCCTGGCCCGACCCGAGCTCCTCGACCGGCATCCCGGCTGGGGCTCCGGCCGGCACGTCGCGGCGTCGATGCGGCTCGTCCCGCTGTCCGACGCGGCGATGCGCGCGCTCGTGTCGGGGATGATCCCCGGCATCCGCGACGACGTCGTCGCCCTCGTCGTGGAACGCGCCGCGGGGATCCCTCTCTATGCCGTCGAGTTCGTGCGCATGCTGCTCACGTCGGGTGACGTCGTGCGCGAGGGCGATCGGTATCGCATGACCGGGGACGCCGACGACCTCGCCGTCCCCGACTCGCTCCAGGCCGTGATCGGGGCACGGCTCGATCGCCTCGACGCCGCCGAACGGGCCCTCGTCCAGGACGCCGCGGTGCTCGGGCAGAGCTTCCCCCTCGAGGGGCTCATCGCCCTGCGGGGCGGTGGCGCCGACGAGACCGCGGCGGCGATGCGCGACCTCGTCCGCAAGGAACTGTTCAATCTCAACGACGATCCGCGGTCGCCCGAGCGCGGCCAGTACAGCTTCGTGCAGAGCGTCGTCCGCGAGGTGGCCTACGGACGCCTGAGTCGCGCCGACCGCTACGAGGCGCACCTGCGGGTCGCCGAGTACTTCGAAGACCTCGACGACCCCGAGCTGGCGGCCGCCGTGGCCGCCCACCTGCTCGCGGCCCGGGACGCCGGGACGGGGGCCGGCAAGGGATTCGTCGATCGCGCCCTCTCGGCCCTTCGCCGGGCGATCGATCGCGCCGCCTCCCTCCACGCCCACCGCCAGGTGCTCGATCTCTGCGAGCAGGCGATCGCGATGGCCGACGACGACGCCCAGCGCGTCCCGTTCTGGGAGCGCGCCGCGTCGTCGGCCGGCATGGCGGCCGAGGCCGACCTCGTGACCGAGTACGGCGCCCGGGCCATCGCCCATCACGAGGCGTCCGGCGACATCGAAGGCCGGATGCGGGCATCCCGGATCGCGGCGTCGCAGATCGGCGGACAGTTCCGCTCCGATCGGTCCCTCGCCCTCCTGCGGCCCGTCTACGACGACATGGATCCCGACGACCGATCCGAGGAGGCCGTGCGCTTCCTCGCCGAGATGGGCCGCGCCCTCATGCTCAACAACGAGGCCGAGGAGTCGATCGTCGTGTGCGATCGGGCGCTCGTCGCCGCCGAGCAGCGGGAGATGGTCGACACGATCGTCGATGCCTGCATCACGAAGGGGACCGCCCTCGGCAACCTCGGCCGCCGTCAGGAATCGGCCGTGGTGCTGCGCGGCGCCGCCCTGCTCGCCGAGGACCACGACCTCCTCCGCCTCATCATCAGGGCCACCAACAACCTGGCGGTGGTCCTCCAGGAGTCCGAACCGCGCATGGCGATGGAGATCGGGAGGACCGCCCACTCCTACATCTCCCGGGTCGGCGACCGGGCGTGGGAGCTCCAGTGGGCGAACAACGAGTCCGACCGCTTGCTCGGCGAGGGGGACCTCGCCGGGGCACGCGCCGTGCTCGGCGTCTTCGACGGCAGCGACGTCGCCCCCTTCTGGCAGGCGGTCGGAGCGGTGCGCCGCGCCACGGCGGACGCCGTCGAAGGCGACCCGGAGGGACCCGGGCGGATCGCCACCGCGGTGGAGATGTTCGACGAGACGGAGGACGTGCAGCTCAAGGCCGCGCTCCGGCTGATGCGGGCGAACGGGGCGCACCTGGGCGGCGATCCCGAGTCGGTTCGCGAGCTCTCGAAGCCGGTCCTGGCCGACGGGATCCACTCGATGTGGGCGATGGCGGCACTCGTCCGGGCCGCCTGGATGGCCCGCGACGCCGAGTGGGCCCGAGAGGCCCGGGGCCTCCTCGACGACACGGGCATCCCCGGCCGGTATCCCGCGGCTGTCCGCGCCTGGCTCGACGGGATCGAACAGGCCGTCGAGGGCCACACCGAGGCCGCGGTCGCGTCCTTCACCACGGCCGTCGACCTCATCGACCGGGTGTCCAACCCCCTCGAGGCCGCCGAGGTTCGCGCGTCGTTCGCCGACCTCGTCGGCGTCGATCACCCTGCGGCGGCCACGGCGCTCGCCGAGGCGCGGGCGTGGACCGAATCGATGGGGATCGGAGTCTTCGCCCGCCTCCTCCCCGACCTCTTCGCCGATCCCCCGCTCGAGCGGAGCGGGATCGCCTGATCGCTACTCGTTGACCACCCTCGGCACGAGCCGCAGCGGCGGGGCCAGGCCGTGGTCGGCGAGGATCTCCAGCGCCTCCGCCTGGTCCTCGTCCACCTCGATCGGTCCGCCGATGTCGGTCAGGAGGAACCCCACCACGCAGTCGTGGCACGCGGCGGTGTCCTGCATCGCGCACTCGTCGCAGTCGATTCGCATTCCTGTCCTCTCCGTGTCGTGTGCTGATGCGCACCGTACGAAGCGGGTGTGACAGTTTTCTCTGCCCGGGCCCTGCTGCCCGCTCCGCTGAGGCCGTTCCGGGCCACGGAGGCCGAGTCACTTCTGTCTGATGCGGGAGATCCCCGTCGGTCGCTTCGCTCCCTCGGGAGCGGTGGGGGGTGCTGCCGCCGCGAGGTGGGGCCGGGCGACGGCGACCGAGTCACATGAGGCTGATGCGAGCGATTCCCGTCGGTATACCGTCCAGGGGATGGAGCTCGACACGTTGCTCGCGCCGCTGCACGGCTGGGGGATCACGACCGCCGATCCCTTCCCCGACGTACGGGCGGACATGGAGGGCCACGTCGCCGCAGGGAGCCACGCCGGTCTGGGGTTCACGTACCGCGACGTCGAGGCCGCCACCGACGTTCGCCGCTCCTTCCCGTGGGCGCGCCGGCTCGTGGTCGGGGCCCACCGCTATGTGCCGCTCGCCGGGTCGCCGGGGGACCCGCGGCCGGGGACGGGTCGCATCGCCCGCTTCGCCACCCGCGACCACTACGAGCCGCTGCGCGCGGTGCTGGGGCGGGTGGCCGACCTCCTGCGGTCACAGGGGCACCGCGCGGAGGTGCTGGTCGACGATCCGCGCCTGGTCGACCGCGCCGCCGCGGTGCGGGCCGGGGTGGGCTGGTGGGGCCGCAACACACTCGTCCTGGCCCCGGGCGCCGGTCCCTGGCTCCTGCTCGGCAGCGTCGCCACCGACGCCGACCTCCCCGTCGACCGACCGATGGTGCGGGACTGCGGCACCTGCACCGCCTGCATCCCCGCCTGTCCCACCGGGGCCCTCGACGGGGAGCGACTCGACGCCCGGCGGTGCCTCTCGACCTGGCTCCAGTCGCCGGGGCCGATCCCGGCGGAGCTCCGGGAGGCCGTGGGCGACCGGGTGTACGGGTGCGACGACTGCCTCGAGGCCTGTCCCCCCGGGGGGCGGGTGCTCGAGCGCACGGAGCCGGGGGAGGGGAGGGTCGACCTGATCCGCCTGCTGGCGCTGGACGACGCGACGCTGCTCGCCGATCACGCCCACTTCTACGTGCCGCGCCGTCGGGCCCGCTTCCTGCGTCGGAACGCCCTCGTGGCCCTCGGGAACACCGGAGGCCCCGATGCCGAGCTCGTCGCGTCGGGCTACCTCGGCCACCCCGACGCCCTCCTCCGGGCCCATGCCGCCTGGGCGCTGGGCCGCCTCGGGGGCGCCACCGCCGGGGCAGCCCTCGCCGCCCGCCGTCGCCGTGAACGCGACCCCGGGGTCGTGGCGGAGATCGACGCAGCGCTCGGAGGGCTCGGGGCTACATTCGCCTGATGCTGCTCGTCTCCGACGTCCACGGCGCCAACGAGGCGCTGGCCCGTGTCGCCCGGCTGGGCGAGCCGCTGCTCGTCCTCGGGGACCTGCTCAACTTCATCGACTACCGCACGCTCGACGGCATGCTCGCCGACGTGGCCGGCAAGCCCTTCGTCGCGGAACTCGTCGCCCGCCGGGCGCGGGGCGATCGCGACGGTGCCAGGCGGCTGTGGAACGAGTGGGCGGCGGGTCGGGAGGACGAGGTTCGCAGGGAGTACACCCGCCGCACCGCCGCCGCCTACGCAGAGGTGCACGCCGCCCTCGACGGCGCCGAGGCGTACGTGATCTTCGGCAACGTCGATCGCCCCGGGATGCTCCGCGACGCCCTCCCGCCCTCCGCACGCTGGGTCGACGGCGAGGTCGTCGAGATCGACGGTGTGCGCGTCGGATTCGCCGGTGGAGGGATGCCCAACCTCGGCGTGCCGGGGGAGGTGTCCGACGAGGCCATGCGGGCGAAGCTCGCCGGACTGGGGCCCGTCGACGTCCTCTGCACCCACGTCCCGCCCGCCGTCCCCCAGCTGTCGAACGACGTGGTGGGGGGCCGGGCCAAGGAGTCGACGGCGATCCTCCACTACCTCCTCGAGCATCGACCTCCCTTCCACTACTTCGGGGACGTCCACCAGCCGCAGGCCACCGAATGGCGGGTCGGCGGAACGCGCTGTCGCAACGTCGGCTACTTCCGGGCCACCGGTCGACCGGTGCGGCACGGGTGACGAGCGACCTCGAGCGGCTCGCGGCCGGGTACGACCACCGGCCCCCGTCGACGGCCTCCCTCGATCGCGCGGCGCGCGCCGCCCGCCGGGCCGGCCTGGGGCGGGGCCACCTCGCCGTCGACGTGGGAGGCGGCCGGGGCCATCACGCCCGACGGTTCGCCGCCACCGGTGCGGACGTGGTCGTCGTGGACCGGTCGGCGGCCATGGGGCGGCATGCGGCGGCGGGGGGCCTCCCTGCGGTGGTCGGCGACGCCGCCCGCCTCCCCGTCGCGTCCGGGGTCGCCCGGCTCGTGTGGTCGCACGCCGCCGTGCACCACGGCGACTGGCGGGCGTGGCTCGAGGAGGCGGTCCGCATCGCCGGCCCCGGCGGGCTCGTCTCCGTCTGGACGTTCCGTCCCGAGCACGCCCGGAGCTCCTTCCTCACCCGGTGGTTCCCCACCGTGGGGGAGGTGGACGCCGGTCGGTTCCCGGACCCGGGCGGCCTGGCGGAGACCCTGGCGGAGCTGGGGTGCCGCGAGGTGCGGATCGTCGACGAAGACGAGATCGTGGTGCGCCGGGCCGGCGACTGGGTGCGGGGCGTCCGGGGCGGTTTCGTGAGCACGTTGCAGGCGGTCCCGGCCGACGAGCTCGCCGCCGGTCTCGAGCGGTTCCGCTCCGAGCATCCCGACGACGACGAGCGACTGCGGTATCTGCTCCGCTATGCCGGGGTGTCTGGGCGCACGCCGTCGCTACGCTGAGCCGGGACCGAGGAGCATCACGTGGAAGGCACCGTCAAGACCACCGAGACCAGCGCGTCCGCCGAGACCGTGTTCGACGTCGCCGCCGACCTCCCCTCCTATCCGGACTGGGCGTCGGGCGTGTCGTCCGTCGAGGTCCTCGAGGAGACCGAGGACGGACTCGCCAGGCGGGCGGAGTTCGAGGTGGAGGGCTTCATCAAGAAGATCCGCTACACGCTCGTCTACGAGTACGAGCGGCCGTCGAAGATCTCGTGGACCGCCGAGCCGGGTGCCGACATCGAGGAGATGGAGGGCCACTACGAGTTCAACGAGCTCGATGACGGCGGGACCGAGATCGTCTACGCCCTCGCCGTCACCCCGGCCTTCGTCGTCCCCGGCTTCCTCCGGCGGCAGGCCGAGCGGCAGATCGTCGGATCGGCCCTGCGGGGCCTGAAGAAGGTCGCCGAGGAGCGCGAGGCCGGCTGAGCGTGCGCGTCCTCCTCGTCACCGGGAAGGGCGGCGTCGGCAAGACCACCGTCGCGGCGGCCACCGCCCTCCGGGCCTCGGAGCTCGGGTACCGGACGCTCGTCACCTCCACGGATCCCGCCCACTCGCTCGCCGACGCCTTCGACGGCGAACTCGGCGACGAGCCGGTGGAGATCGCCCCCGGCCTGCTGGGCCAGCAGATCGACGCCCAACACCGGTTGGAGAGCTACTGGGGAACCGTGCGCGACTATCTCGCCGACCTCTTCGACTGGGGTGGCCTGAGCGGGGTGGAGGCCGAGGAACTCCTCGTCTTCCCCGGCATGGACGAGCTGTTCGCCCTGGCCGAGATCCAGGACCACGTCCGGTCGGAGGCCTACGACCTCGTCGTGATGGACTGCGCGCCCACCGCGGAGACGCTCCGGCTCCTCAGCCTCCCCGACGCCCTGTCGTGGTACATGGAGAAGCTGTTCCCCGTCGAGCGCCGAGTGGCCAAGGTCGTTCGCCCCGTGCTCTCCCGGGTGGTCTCGATGCCCCTGCCCGGCGACGAGGTGTTCCAGGCGGGGGAGGGGTTCTACGGACGGATCGAAGGGGTGCGGGCGGTCCTGTCCAATCCCTACATCACGAGTGCCCGCCTCGTCGTGAACCCCGAGAAGATGGTGGTCGCCGAAGCCCGTCGCACCTACACGTACCTGGGCCTGTTCGGCTACGCGGTCGACGCCGCGATCGTCAACCGCATCCTCCCCGACGAGGTCACCGACCCGTACTTCAAGCGGTGGCGGGAAGTGCAGGAGGAGCACCTGGCCACCGTCGAGGAGGGCTTCGCCGACCTGGCCATCCTCCGGCTGCGCCTCTTCGACGAGGAGATGGTCGGCATCGAGAACCTCCGCGTCGTCGGCGAGGAGCTGTACCGCGATCGGGATCCCACCGAGCGGCTCGCCGTCGCCGAGCCCTTCCGCATCGAGCAGCGGGGCGAGGACGTGGCGCTCGTGCTCAGCGTGCCCTTCGCCGAGAAGCCCGACGTCGACGTGGTCCGCCACGTCGACGAGCTGTACGTCACCGTCGGGCCGTACCGACGGTCCCTCGTCCTGCCGGACTCGCTGCGGCGGCGACGGGTTCTCGGAGCGGGACTCGAGGGCGGCCGGCTCACGGTGCGCTTCGGAGGTGACGTCGATGGCTGAGCCCGATCAGAGCGAGCTCGGCGACGCGGCGCGCCGCGGCCTCCAGCGCGCCGGTGTCCACCTCGTCAAGGCGGCGCTCGAGGTGGTGGCCGGACTCAGCGCCTTCCTCGACGAGGTGAACCGGGCGCGGAGCGAGGACGAGGACGACGAGGACGGCGGGCGCGAGCGGATCACGCTCGACTGACGCGGGTGCCGAGGGCATCGCGCGCCCGCTCGGCGATCAACCGGATGTCGTCGTCGGTGGCGTCCTCGTCGTAGTGGAGCACGTGGACGAACAGGCATTCCTCGGCCACGTCGATCTCCACCGCCAGTGACCCGGGCGTCAGGGTGACGGCCAACGCGGTGACGACGAGGGCTTCGCGGGACATGCCCGGCACCGCCACCCGCACGATGGCCTGGCGGATGCCGGAGTCGTCACGGGTGAGGACCTCCGCCGCGACGTCGATCGTCCCCCGGACCAGGGCCGTCGTGAACGTGCCCAGCAGCCGGACCAGACCCAGCGGTCGCACCCCGATTCGTCGTTCCCCCGGCCGGACCACCGCCACGACCACGACGGAGGCCGCCGCACCGCCGAGGACCGTGCCCACCGAGAGGTCGCCCCAGAGCATCGTCCAGGCCACGGTCAGGAGCAGCCACGAGCCCCACGGGAACGGCGCGGCCTCGCCCGACGGCCCGGGTGCGGAGGGGCGGGGCAGGTCGCCGAGGTCGTCCCGGACGAGTCGTCCAGCGGCGCCGTCGTCGGCATCGTGGGCGGCGCGGCCCAGCAGGTGTCCGGCGATGGGCGCGGTGAGCAGCTGGAACAGGGCGACGAGGACCATGAGCGGCAGCGCCGGCCCGCCGAGGGCCAGGCCGGCGCCGAGGCAGACGAGGGCGAGCCCGGCGCTCGCCGCCTTCGTCGCCGCGTGCAGTCTGGCGACGGGGCCGGGGAAGCGCAGCACACCGAGGGCCGACACGACCATGAGCATCGCTCCGATCGCCATGAGGATCGAGCCGAGGACGTCGCCGATCACTGGATCTCCTCCCGGGCCTCGATGACGCGGGCGACGACGACGGTCCCGACGAAGGCGACGAGCGAGACGACGACGAGGACGATCAGGAACGCGGGACGCTGCTCGAGCACGGCCCACACGGCGATGCCGGCCGCCAGGACGAGGAGCAGCAGGTCGAGGGCGATCATCCGTTCGGCAGCAGAGGGGGCGCGGACCACCCCGACGAGGGCGATCGCCCCGGCGATCGTCAGCACGGCGAGCACGATCTCGGTGATCATCCCCCCAGCACCGCCTGGACGTAGGCGCCGGGATCGAGCAGACCCGCCGCGGTGCGTTCGGCGAACTCGTAGAGGGGCCCGGCCAGGCCGGCGACGACGAGGCCCACGAGCACGAGGCCCCCGGTCGCCAGCACCATCGGACGCGTCGGCGGGCGTGCCGTTGCGGCGTCGCGCTGCTCGTCGCCCCAGAAGGCGCCGGCCCAGATCTTCGCCATCGAGTAGAGGGTGAGCAGGCTCACGGCCAGGGCGACGCCCACGACGATCCACTGGTCGGCCTCGACGCCGGCACGGATCAATGCGTACTTGGCCAGGAACCCCGAGAAGGGGGGGAGCCCCGCGAGCGACAGGGCGGCGGGCGCGAACAGGAGGCCGATGACCGGTGCCGAGCGGGCGAGGCCGCCGATGCGGTCGAGGATCCCGGTGCCCGCCTCGGACTCGATGAGACCCCCGACCAGGAAGAGGGTCGTCTTCACCACGATGTGGTGCACGATGTAGAGCACGGCCCCGGCGATCCCGGCGAGGGTGAACAGGGCGATGCCCATGATCATGTAGCCGATCTGGCTGACGATGTGGAACGAGAGGATCCGTTTGACGTCGCTCTGGGCGATGGCTCCCAGGACGCCGACGAGCATCGTGCCGGAGGCGACGACGAGCAGCAGGGTCGACGGTCCCTCCGAGGGGAAGAGCACGGCCTGGGTCCGCAGGATCGCGTACACCCCCACCTTCGTGAGGAGCCCGGCGAAGATCGCGGTGACGGGGGTGGGGGCCGTCGGGTACGAGTCGGGGAGCCACGAGAACACGGGGAAGACCGCCGCCTTGATGCCGAAGACGACCAGCGTCATGCCGCCGAGCAGGGCCCGCAGCGCCTCGGGGAGCACGCCGATCCGCCCGGCCAGCTCCGCGATGTTGACGGTGCCCGCCGCGGCGTAGACGAGGGCGATCGTCGTGAGGAAGAGCACCGAGGCGAGGAGGTTGACGACGACGTACGTCATCGTGCTGCGCACCCGTTCGCCCTCGGCACCGACGCCCAGCAGCACGTAGGACGCCATGAGCATCACCTCGAACCCGACGAACAGGGTGAAGAGGTCGCCGGTCAGGAAGGACAGGGCGACGCCGGCGGCCAGCACGTGATAGGTGGGGTGGAAGAACCGGGTCGCCCGATCGGTCCCGCGCTGGCCCATGGCGAACACGAGGACGCCGAGCAGCATCGTCTCGGCCACGAGGAGGAGGATCGCCGACAGCCGGTCGGCCACGAGGGCGATCCCGATGCCGGCCTCCCAGCCGCCTCCCACGGTCGTCATCGTCCCCGTCGACTCGACGCTGACGAACACCCAGACGGCGATCCCGAGCGTGGCCGTCGACGTGGCGACGGCCAGGACGCGCTGGGCGCGGAGCCGGCCCAGGAGCGCCATCGACACCCCGGCGGCGACGAGGGGCAGCGCCACGGGCAGGACGAGGTTGTTCACGCCTCCACCTCCCCCCCCGACGCGGCGATCCGGCGGTCCTCGACGTCGTCCTCGACCCGGTCGGAGCCGGTCAGGGCCCAGGAGCGGTAGGCGAGGGCGGCCAGGAAGGCGAGCACGCCGAACGTGATGACGATGGCGGTGAGCATGAGCGCCTGGGGGAGCGGGTCGGCGGCGGCATCCGCACCGACGCCGTCCAGGGGCGGGGCACCGGCACGGCCCGACGACGCCAGCAGCGCCACGTTCGCCGCGTGGCCCAGGACCGCGAGCCCGATCAGGATGCGGCTGAGCATGCGCTGGAGCACGAGGTGTGTCCCGACGGCGAAGAGGAGTCCCGCGAGGACGGCCAACCCGACGATCACGACGGTCCCTCCTCCGGGAAGGCGGCGAGGACGGCGAGCACGAGACCGACCACGACGAGGTACACGCCGATGTCGAAGGCCAGCGCCGAGGTGGGCTGGACGGTCCCGATCAGGGGGAGGTCGAGCGTCGTCTTCGCGCCGGTGAGGAAGGCCTCGCCGACGAGCATCGGGATCGTGCCGGTGACGCCGGCGACGACGATCCCTGCGCCGAGGTAGGTGGTCGGACGGAAGCGGGCCGCCCGGCGCATCGCTCCGCCGCCCCGGGCGGCGTAGACCAGCACGAAGGCGACGGAACCCACGAGGCCGCCCACGAAACCGCCGCCGGGGGCGTTGTGGCCGGCGAAGAGCAGGTAGAGCGACAGGACGAGGGTCGCCCGGACGACGCCCGGCAGCAGGGCGTCGAGCACCGGGGAGGGGCGAGGGTTCATCGGCGGCGCTCCCGGAGGCCGGCGAGGAGCCCGACGACCCCGAGTGCCGCCGTCGTGAGCACCGTGATCTCGCCGAACGTGTCGAGCGCCCGGAAGTCGGTGAGCACCACGTTCACCACGTTGCTGCCTCCGGCGTCGGGCTTCGATCGCTCGAGATAGGCGGCCGACGTGTCGGTCACCGGCGAGGGGCTGCCGGCCGACAGGATGGCGGCGGTCACGAAGACCCCGACGCCCACCGACAGGACGGCTCGGACGACGCGGGCCGGCCGCCACGACGAGCCGGGAAATCGCAGCGGCATCCGGTAGAGCACCACGGCGAGGACGACGAGGCCCACCGTCTCGATGAGCAGTTGGGTGAGGGCGAGGTCGGGAGCGCCCTGGATGACGAAGAGCGCCGCCATCCCGTAGCCGACCGCGCCGAGGAGCAGGAGGGCGGCGAGCCGGCGGCGGGCGATCAGCAGGGCGAGGGTGCTCACCGCCATGAGCCCCAGCACCGACCCCTGGACCCATCCCTCGACGGCGACCGCGTCGTCGGGCACCTCGAAGGCGCCGAGGAGCGCCACGCCGGGGACGGCGAGGACGGCGGCGAGCACGACGCCGAGATAGACCGGCAGCGAGCCGCTCTGGAACACGGCCGTCGACCTGGTGGCCAGCCGGAGCAGTCCCGTCACCGTTCCTTCGAACACGGCGGCGGCGTCGGGGAGCCTCGGGAGCGCCGCCAGGCCCCGGTCCACGCGCCGCCGCGACACGACGAGCGCGGCGCCCAGCGCCAGGGACAGCGCCGACAGGCCGAGGGCCGGTGTGATCCCGGGCCACAGGACGATCTTGACGGCGTCGGCCACGCCGGTGACCGCCTCACCGGCCGGATCGGCGAGCCCCTTCGCCAGATCGGGTGCGACGCCCAGGACGATCCCGGCGACGGCGAGGAGGGCGGGGACGGCGGCCAGTCGCCGGCCGCGCTCGGGACGGACACCATCGACGGGCGGACCGACGAACACGGCGAGGACCCGGCCGGTATAGGCGACGGTGAGCACCGAACCGGCCGCCACGATCCAGGCGAGCAGCGGATCGCTGGCGAGGAGGGCGTCGAGCACCGACTCCTTGGCGACGAAGCCCAGGAGCGGGGGGATACCGGCCATCGACGCCCCCGCGAGCGCGGCGACGGCGGCGAGGGCGGGCATCGAGTGTCGGAGGCCGGCGAGTCTCCGGACGTCGCGCGTCCCGGTCGCCGCATCGACGGCACCCACGACGAGGAACAGCGCGGCCTTGAAGAGTGCGTGGGCCAGGAGCATCGCGAGGCCGGCGGTCACGGCGGCGGGGGTGCCGACGCCGGCCGTGAGGGTGAGGAGGCCGAGCTGGGCGAGGGTCCCGTACGCGAGGATCCGTTTGAGGTCGTGCTCCCGCAGCGCCCGCCATCCGCCGAGGAACAGGGTCACCGTGCCGAGGGTCGCCACGGTCGGGGTCCAGAATCCGACGGCGGCGGCGACGGGCGCGAGCTGGAGGAGCAGGAAGATGCCCGCCTTCACCATCGTCGCCGAGTGCAGGTACGCACTGGCGGGCGTCGGCGCTGCCATGGCCCCGGGCAGCCAGGCGTGGAAGGGGAACTGGGCGGACTTCGTGACGGCGCCGAGCAGGATCAGCACCAGGGCGACGGACGTGGCCGTCCCCGAGGGCGGTGCGGCGGTGAGTTCCGAGAGCCGCAGTGTTCCCGCCTCGGCACCGAGGACGACGATGCCACCGAGCATCGCGAGCCCCCCCATGACGGTGACGAGGGCCGCCTGTCGTGCCGCCGCCAGGGCGGCGGGGGAGCGGGTGTCGTGGCCGATGAGCAGGTAGGAGGTCACGGTCGTGAGCTCCCAGAAGAGGTACAGCGTCACGAGATGGTCGGACAGGACCAGTCCCAGCATCGAGCCGGCGAAGGCCACGAGCGAGGCCAGGAACCGCGTGGCCGCGGGTGTGGCGCCCAGATACCGGCCGCTGTAGAGGACGACCCCGACCCCGATGGCGGTGACCAGGAGGCCGAGGAGCAGCGCCGTCGCGTCGAGACGCAGGTCGACGGCGATGCCGAGATCGGGGACCCAGGCCCATCGTTCGTCCCGGGGCGTGCCGTCGAGCACGTCGGGCGCCGCGGTGACGAGCCATGCGAGGGACGCCGCGGGCGGTGCGGCGGCGACGGCGACGGAACGACGGCCCGGGCCGAGCACCGGCAGCAGCGCCGCGGCGGCGAAGTGGGCGAGGAGGAGGACGATCATGGCGGTGCGCGGCCCGTCGGCGGACCGGTGGGTCCGCCCGGGAGCAGGCGAGGGTCTCGGTTCGTCTAGACGGCTTCGGTCGTGCCGGCCGGCGACGGCAGTTCGTCCTCGGCGGGCTTGGTGGCGACCACGACGTGGTCGCCGGGCGAGAGTGTCGCAGACGCGTCGAACAACCTGGCCGTGTCGCGCGTGAGGACGACGAGGGGGAGCACCTCGAGGTCCGGGTCGGCGGGTCCGCGTCCGACGAGGGGGAGGTCGTCGGGATCCTCCACCTCGATCGTCACGAGCCGCATGGTCCCGTGCTCGATGGCGACCTCCCAGGCGGCCAGATCGACGGGACGGCCGAGCCACGGCGTGACCCCGGAGCCCTCGAGGAGCGTCTCGCCGGCGCCGGTCGGGCCGGCGGGGACGGCGACGAGGCGCGTCGGGATCCCGAGCGCCCGATCGGCGACCTGTGCCCCGAGCAGGTTCACCTCGAGATTGGGGGTGAGGCCCAGATAGAGGCCGGCCCGCGTTCCTCCCGCCTCGGCGAGGTCGGCCTCCTGGAGGACGCTCCCCCTGACGGCCGGAAGCCCCGCCCGGCGGGCAGCCTCGACATGGTCGGGGTTCGTGTCGACCACGGTGACGCGCCGGCCGTGGGCCAGTTCGGCCGCCACCGTCCGGGCGAGCGGACCGGCCCCGGCCACCACGACGCCGGCGCGGTCGGCACCGGCCTCGGCCAGATCGCCGCGCCGACGCAGCCAGCGCACGCCGGCGGTGAGGAGCACCGGCACCGTGGCGGTGGTGAAGAAGGCCATGAACACGAGGATCGAGAACACCTCCTGGCCGATGATCCCCTGTTCGAGCGCGAGCTCCGCGACCACGATCTCCACGGCGCCGCGTCCGTTCATCCCGGCGCCGATGGTGACGCCCTCGCGCCAGCCCCGACCGCTGAGGGTGTAGAAGAGCGCGGTGCCGAACACCTTGCCGACGGTGGCGAGCACCACGACGAGCACGAGGAGCGCGAGGTCGGTCCGGAAGACGGCGAAGGAGACGTCGAACCCGGCGGTGACGAAGAACACCGGCGCCAGGAACCCGAGGGCGGCCGTCCCGACGTCGTTCTCGGTCTCGCGGAAGGCGTCGCGGTCGAGGACCCCCTCACGCAGGAAGAGTCCGCCGATGAAGGCGCCGAGGATCGCGTGGACCCCGGCGGCCTCCGCGGCGGCCCCGAACCCGAGCCCGATCCCCACGACGGCGAGCATCCGGGAGACGCGATCGAGGCGCGAGATCATCCCGCCGACGAGCGGCAGGACGCGGGTGCCGACGACGAAGGCGCCGAGGAGGAACAGGGCGACCTGCAGGCCCATGAGGGCGAGATCGCCGAACAGCAGCGCACCGGCGGCCGCGGCGCCCAGCACGGCCGAGAAGGCGATGAGCACGGCGACGTCGGCGATGAGTGCGCCGGCCATGAGGACGTGGGCGATGCGGGTGCCGAGGAGGTCGAGGTCCACGAGGATGCGGGACTTGGTCGCGAGGGAGGTCACGCCCATGGCGAGCCCGATGAAGACGGCTGCGGTGAGCGTCTGGTCGTAGAGCAGCGCCACGCCGATGCCGAGGGCGGCCGGGACGACGAAGCCGCCGACCGCCGCGAGCAGACCCGGTCCCGACGCACGGCGCAGGTCCCGGGGCTCGATGTGCATGCCGATGGCGAGCATCATCACCAGGACGCCGAGCTTGCCGATGACGGTGAGGGCGTCGCCCTTGGCGAGGAGGCCCAGGACGGCCGGGCCGAGGACGATGCCGGCGGCCAGCTCCCCGAGCACGGCGGGGTATCCCAGACGGCGAGCGATGGCGCCGGCGCCCAGGGCCGCCGTGAGGACGGCGAGCAGGTTGACGAGGTCGAGACTCACGAGCGGATCACCTCAGGCGGCCACCGCGGGAGCGGGGCGCGGGTCGGGGACGGTCATGACGGTGAAGTCGGTGTGACGAACCAGCCAGCGGATGCCGGGCTGGTGTCCGTGGGCGGGGACGACGAGGACGTCGGCGCGGATACGGGCGGCGGCGTCCCGCAGGTTCGACGGATCGACGGACCCGACCACGTCGATCCGGGCGTCGATCCCTCGCAGTCCGGGATGCCGCAGGAGGCCCACGAGCTCGGCGGAGCGGTCCCGGGGGACGAGGATGCGCAGCCCGGCGCCGGTGTCGGCGGCGAACCGTGCGGCGACGTCGACGAGCGCGAGGTCCTCGAAGGGGACGGCGATCCGGGTCGGTTCGAGGGCGGCCGTTCGCACGCGGAGCACGGCATGGCGTCCCTCGGCGGCGAGGGCGGCGGCCAGCGACCCCCACGGGGCGGTGGGGGCGGTCCGGCGGCCGTCGGAGGGGAGGACGATGAGCGCCCGTCCGCCGGTGTCGGCGACGTCGAGGATGCCGGCGGGGAGGTCGCCCTGTGTGGTGTCGACCGTCACGGTGTTGGGATGGCCGACGAGATCGGCGATTCGTCGGAGCTCGCCGGCGCGCCGCTCGGCCTGCTCGGGGGCGACCGCGTCCACCAGCCGCAGCGGCACGTCGGCGCGCCGGGCAAGGCGGGAGCCCCACCGGACGGCGTCGTCGGGGACGTGACGGGCACCGGTGACGACGCCGTGGTGGACGCGGTCCATGGGTCCTCCTTGCTGGACGCCGGGGGAGGCCGACGAATTTGGTACGAAATGAATCATACGAGATATGATTAGCGAAATCAATAA